>JBOHEP010000470.1:0-25439 GCA_050701075.1 Pseudonocardia sp.
GCTCTCGGGCCACCTTCGTCTGCTTGGCCTTGGCTCGTCCGCGCCCCATGGCTGGTCCCCCTTACAACAGGGAAGGGGCGGCCGGATGTCTCGGCGGCCCCATTCATGTCATCAATGTCCTGGTGCCTACCGTACCTTGCGAACCGCCCGCCGTGCGACGTGGCACCGCCGGTGTGACGTTCGCGGCATCACGGCCTAGAGTGTCTGCCGCGCCCACGGCTCATGTCGGACCCGCTACGACCGGTCGGCCGATTGTCAGGACGTGGGTTCGGGCGCGGCGCCGGCCACCGGTTCGGCGAGCCGGTGCAGCGCGACGACGGCACCGGCCGCGGCCACCGCACCCGTCGCCAGCATCGCCGGCCAGCCTGCGACCTGGGCGACCAGGCCACCGAGCACCGGGGTGGCCGCCGCGGACATGTAGTTGGCGGTGTTCGAGACGGCCATGGCGGTGGCGGCCCGACCGGGCGGTGCCAGCTCGCCCGCGGCGGTGAACACCAGCCCGTTCCAGCTGATCGCCAACGCCGCGCTCGGAACGAGGACGGCGGCCAGCAGTGGCGCCGGTCCCGGCTGCACGGCGGCGGCCGACGCGAACCCGCCGGCGATCATGACAGCCACGATCCGCAACGGGCCGAGCCGGCTTGCCACCCGGTCGGACCACATGCCGTTGCCGAGCCGGCCGAGCGCGCCGAGGGCCTGTGTCACGGCCAACAGTGCCCCCGCCACGGCGATCGACAGGCCATCGCCGGCGATCAGTACCTCGACCAGCAGTACCGACCCGAGGAACTGTGGCACTACCAGCAGCGCGCCGGCGAGGCCCAGTCGAAGCAGTCGGGGGTCGGTGAGTACGGCACGGGCACGGCTGCGGGGGCGGGCGGTGCGCGCGGGCTGGTCCGGGGGCTCGCGGATCCACACCGCGACGGCCACCGCGGCGACCAGGCAGATGCCGGCCAAGGTGGCGAAGACGGCGGGAATCCCCGATCCGGCGGCGATCGGGGGCAGCGTGAGGGCAGCCACCCCGGCACCGGCGGGCACCGAGGTCTGCCGCACCGCCATCGCCAGCCCGCGCCGGCGTGCCGGGAACCAGGTGAGCACCGCGCGCCCACTGGCGGCGTTCACCGCGGCGCCGGATGCCCCGGCCAGCAGCAGCACCACACCGGCCCGCACCGGGTCGTCCACCAGCGCCGTACCGCCGAGTGCGGCGGCCGCTCCGAGCAGACCGATCGTCATGACGCTGCGTTCGCCGAACCGATCAGCGGCGCTGCCCCACGCGATCAGGGTGGTGACCACGCCGACCGAGATGACCCCGATCAACGCGCCGACACCGGCCAGGCCCAGGCCGAAGTGTGACCGGAGGGCCGGGGTGACTGCGGCGAGACCGAGGAAGTGCGCGGCCGTCGAAGCCTGTGCGAGAGTGCCGACAGCCAGCACGACCCACCGGTACCGAGCCGACCCGACCACGCTCCGACACTACGACGCCGTCCCATCATTCGGGCGGATCGTCCCATGACATGAGAGAACAGCCCGATGATCACCGTGGAAAAACGGCACGCGTCCTCGACGGATCAACGTTCCCGGCCGCTGATCATCGCCTCGTCAGGGGAGGTCTCGGGGTGATCGGCCGACGCGGGCGCTTCCGCCGGCGCGGCCAGGCCGTCAGTTGCGCAGACCGCCGCGGATCTGGGCGGCCCGCCCAGGCGGTGGTGCGTTGTCCTCGGGTGGGACCGACGCCGGGTCGATCGTCGCGGGCGCGGCCCGCTCCTCCACTCCGGCCACCAGTTCCGCGTCCACCGGTACGGACCGCTTGACCAGCGCCAACGCCACCGGACCGAGTTCGTGGTGCAACGTCACCGTTCCCACGCGCCCGACCGTACGGCCATCGCGCAGCACCGGGTCACCTGACTGCGGCTGGTGCTCGTCGCCCGCGTCGAGGTGCAGCAGGACGAGGCGGCGCGGCGGCCTGCCGAGGTTCGCCACCCTGGCGACGGTCTCCTGGCCGCGGTAGCAGCCCTTCTCCAGGTGTACCGCCGGCCCGATCCAGCCGACCTCGTGCGGGATCGTGCGGTCATCGGTGTCCACGCCGAGCCGCGGTCGTAGGGCTTCGACGCGCAGCGCCTCGAAGGCCATGGTGCCGGCGGGGCGGGTACCCGCGGTCCTCAGCCGCGCCCACCACTGCCCCTGGGTGGCTCGCGGAACCAGTACGTCGGCGGCGTCCGCACCCGGCCAGGGCATCCGGCGGACGATCCCGCCGCCCGGCAGTGCGGCGCAGGCGTACGGCGCGTCGGGAACGGGAACGCCGGCCGCGGCGAGCACGGTGGCCGTCTCCGGCCCCACCACGCTCAGCACCGCGAGCTCCGCGGTCGCGTCGCGAGGCTCGACCTTTGACCAGAACCGCATCTTGGACAGATAGTCGAGAAGCTCGTGGAGGTCGTCGGGCTCGGTGTCCAACCACACCGTGTCCCCGACGTGTGCCAAGACCATGTGGTGCAGCACCCGGCCCTGGAGGTCGAGCACGAGCGATTCGGTGCCGGTGTCGGCCGGTAGCTCGCTGACGTGCTGGGTGAGCAGCAGGTGCAACCAGCTCAGCCGGTCCGCACCGGGTATCGCGATGACGCCGCGGTGTCCGCGGTCGACCACGGCGGCGGTGCGCTCCATCGACCGCTGCTCGGCCAGCGGGTCGCCGCAATGGGCGGGCACGGCGGCATCGGGGTCGGGAACGTCGCCGGCGTCGGAGTACGTCTCGGTCATCGCGGTGGGACCGAGTCGGCGGCAGCGTTGTCGGCGGTGTCGGTGTGGCTGTCGGTGTGGCTGTCGGTGTGGCTGTCGGTGTCGGTGTGGCTGTCGGCGGTGTCGGCGGTGCGGGCTGCGCCGTCTCCGGAGGACGCGTCCCGGCACGTCCGGCACTGCCCCGAGAGAGCGACGTGCGCAACGTCGAGCGCGAAGTCCTTCTCGTCCTGGAGCCGCGCCACCAGCGCGTCCATCATCTCGGTCGGCGCCTCGAGGACCGCGCCGCAAGCGTGGCAGACCAGGTGCACATGCTGGTGCTCCTGCTCGGAGTAGCTCGGGGCACCGTGGCCGAGATGGGTGTGCCGCACGAGGTCGAGCCGTTCGAGCAGGTCCAACGTGCGATAGACGGTGGTGATGTTGACCGCGGGCGCCACCCGTTGAACCTCGTTGCAGATCTGCTCGGGAGTGGCATGACCGATCTGACGGACGGCGTCGAGCACCAGCTGACGCTGCGGTGTCATTCGAAGGCCTCGCTGGTGCAGGGTGCGTCGCAGGGCCGAGGAGTCATCTTCGGAATCGGGCACCGGCGTCGACCTCTCAAGCGGGGGATCCAGCATCGGCCGAGTATCCACCGTACCGATGGTATGCCGTTCCCATTTTGCCCCTCGGAGGTCCCCCTGCTCGTTCCGGAAGCTCCCCAATCCGGCCGCGCCTCACCCGTCCATAATCGGTATACTCCGTCAGAGTGAACGGCCGCGCCGCGCCGATCCCAATACCTACCCTCGACGGAACGCAGGGTATGCACGCTCGGGAGGGCCATCGATGACGAGTGACGGAGGCGATCGCTTCCTCGGTGCTCCACGATTCGATGTCGTGCTCCGCGGCTACGACCGCCGGCAGGTCGATGACCACATCGCGCGGCTGCAGCGGGTCGTGACCCGGTTGCGGGCGGAGCTCGATGCCACCGCGCACGGCCAGCCACCCCCACCCATGCCCCCGCACACGCCGTCGCGCGGATTTCAGCCATCCGGCTACGCGCCACCCGCGCTGCGCCCGCGTCCTACCCCGCGCCCACGGGCGGATCAACCACGGGCGGATCAACCGCGGCCGGATCAACCGCGGCCGGATCAACCGCAGCCCCGGTCCGCCCCGACACCGCCGGAACAGACGCCCGACATCGTCGGTGGCTTCACCGATCGGATGCAGAGTATCCTGCGCGCTGCCGAGGAGGAGGCTGCGGAGATCCGTCGGCAGGCCAGATCCTCGGCGCGGGGCGATGACAACCTGCGATCCCAGGTCGCAGGCCTGGTCGGTGAGCGCAACGCGATGCTCGCCGAGCTGACGCGCATGCGTAACCAGCTCGAGGGGTTGATGCCGCCCGCGGCGCGCCCGAATCCGCAGCCTCACCACGGCGCACCCGCCTCCCCACCACCGCCGGTCCCGCATCCCGCACCCCCGATGGCGCGGCCCGGTTGGGGTACGGCCGCCGATCAGCCCCCGCCGGGTGGGCCCGGCCCGGCCACTGTCCGTCCGGCGCCGGTGATGAGCCGCCCGCCCTCCCCACCCAGGGCGGCGGTGCAGCCGGCGGAAACCGACGCCGAGAGCGACGGCCCGGTGCCGGACGTGGAGTCGCCTTCCCCGCCCGCCGGCGATGTCGCAGCGGGTAGGCAGGGGATGCGGCGATTTCCGGAGGGTGCCTTTCGTGCCCCCGGTGACCGCGCCGACTCCCTTCGACCACGCAGCATGCCCGACCCGAAACCCAACGAGCTCTTCGACCCGACATCCGACGACGCGGCCGAGCCCGATCACGGTGTGCGGCAGGCCGGTGCGGATGAGCCGGTCAGGGCGTCCGGCGGAGACGTCGAACAGACCGGGTCGGCCACCCCGTCCGGGCCCGAAGTGGAAGCGACCGAGCCGGCTCCGCCGGACACCCCTGCGGCAGCGCCGAGCGCCGACGGTGCGACCGACCACCACGATGACCCATCCGTGAACGGAGCGCCGGACGAGCCACCGGCGGACGAGGCCCAGCCCGGTGTGACGAACGGCGTCGGCCGGCCCGCCTCGGCGTCATGGTCAGGATGATCGTGGTCGGCGTGAATCCACAACCCGGCCGATCTGGAGGGGCTGACGCCGCGTACGGTCCGCTTCCATGGAGCCGGCCCTGTCAGCCGATGTCGTGGCCCCGCTGGGTGCGGGAGCGGTCGCGCTGATCGTCGCGCTGATCGCGGCTCTCACCAGCGACCGCCGCGGTGTTCGGCCTGATCCCGCCGGCCGAACCGCTGCTGCCCGATCCCGCCCGCGGACGGTGGCGGAGGTGATTGCCGCCCGTGGAGCCGAGGGTCCGGCGCAGCCGGTGGTTGATCCGGCCGCGGGCGCGGGGGATGTCCCGTCGTCGCCCGCCGAGTCCGCGTCCCGATCCGCGGAGCCGCCCGTAACGGCCGTCGGGTCCGGGCCGGACCGGTGTACCGGGCCACGGTCGGGGTACCGGGCCGACGCCCGTGACCGGTTGCTCGCGGTCCTTCTCGACGACCCGGTGCGGGCGGTCGGGGCCGCGGTCGAGCTCGACAGGTGCCGGATGCAGCTGGATGAGCTTTCCGATGCGCTGCGCCACGAGCGTGCCGCGCTCGGCGGGATCCTGCGGCGTCTCATCGCCGTCGGCCTGCGACCTGAGCAGCTGTCCCGCCTCGCCGGGCTGTCCCTCGACGAGGTGCTGGCCCTGCTCGAGCCGGCCGGGACGCACCAGCCGGCCGTTCGTTCCTGCCATGCGCGCGCGGCCGACCCCGTGCAGCGCTGAGCTCTACCCCGCGAACCGCGCCAGCTGCGCCGAGAGGTGGGGTTGGCGCGGCTGTCCGACCAGCTCGCGTTCGTCGACGTATGCCAGCGCGCCGTCGACGACGCCGTAGAGCCGCGTGGAGCCCGTGACCTCCTTGGCGGTGGCTGTGCGGACGACCGCGTCGGTACTGAGCTTCCAGGACGTCAGGCTGAGTGACCGGCCGTAGAAGACCTCGATGATCCCGGTGGCGTGTGCGATGAGCACCTCGAGCGTGTCGTCGGGCTGCGGGCGCCAGAACCCGGTTTCGCGGGCCGCCGCGCGGATGACCCGGCCGTCGTCGTCGAGCAACCAGGACCGGGCCTCGTAGGCGAGGAACGGGCGGCCGTCATGGCCGAACACGATCTGCTGGCCGAAGGCGAAGGGGCCGCCGATCGTGGGGTAGCCGACCTGGCCGGTGCCACGCCAGATCCCGACCAGCGGGAGCAGGGGGATGCACTGCGGGTGCAGGTCCGGGCCCTCCCGCAGGTTTGCGGAGTCGTCGGGCACCGGGAGGTCGTCGAAGTGCGGACGGTTGCGCTGTGCCGGGCCGGGCTCCGGGTCGAACTCCGGTGCGGGGGCGGTCATCGCGGAAGCTCGTCGGACGTGGGGTCGGTGACGAACAGGCGGTGGAGGAGGTAGCCGGTGAAGGCCACGGTCCCCGCGCTCACAACGATCAGCAGTACGGTGAAGAACCAGTGCACGGGTGCGGAGCATAGCCGGACGCCCGGACGCCTCGGGCGAGCCCCGGAGCGGAACGTGGGTTCGCCCGGGGCGACTCAGGCCACCGTTACCTCGCTTCGGTGCAGGCCGGGGCCGTCGACGATGATCAGCGCCTCGCCGTTGCCCGACCGGGACAGCGCGCGCAGCGTCCACGTGCCCGGTGCGGCGAAGAATCTGAAGTCACCGCTCGCCGACGCCACCACCTCGGCGGTGAACTCGCCGGTGCCGTCGAGCAGCCGCACGAACGCACCCGCAACCGGCCGGCCCGCGGCCACGACACGGCCGGCGAGCACGATCTCCTTGGTCAGGTCGGTGCCCGGTGGCAACGCGACCGCCTGGTCAGGCGCCCCACACATCAGCGACCCACCCCCAGCTCGATCGGGACACCGATCAGTGAGCCGTACTCGGTCCAGCTGCCGTCGTAGTTCTTGACGTCGCGGTGGCCGAGCAGCTCGTGCAGCACCACCCAGGTGTGACTGGAGCGCTCGCCGATGCGGCAGTAGGCGATCGTCGCCAAGCGATCATCGAAGCCCGCATCGCCGTAGAGCTTGGCGAGCTCCTCGTCGGAGCGGAACGTGCCATCCTCGTTGGCGGCCTTGCTCCACGGGATGTTGATCGCCGACGGGATGTGGCCCGGCCGCTGGGACTGCTCTTGCGGCAGGTGCGCCGGCGCCAGGATCTTGCCGGAGAACTCGTCGGGGGAGCGCACGTCGACGAGGTTCTTCGCGCCGATCGCGGCCACGACCTCGTCGCGGAAGGCGCGGATCGAGAGGTCGGCGTCCTGGGCGGTGTAGGTGGCCGCGGTGCGCCGGGTGGCGTCGGTGGTGAGGGTGCGCCCGTCGAGCTCCCACTTCTTGCGGCCACCGTCGAGCAGCTTGATGTTCGCGTGGCCGTACAGCGTGAACTCCCAGTACGCGTAGGCCGCGAACCAGTTGTTGTTGCCGCCGTAGAGCACGACGAGATCGTCGTTGCCGATGCCCTTGGCCGACATCAGCTGCTCGAACTGCTCCTTGTCGACGATGTCGCGGCGTACGGGGTCCTGCAGCTCAGTGCTCCAGTTGATCTTGACTGCACCGGGGAGGTGGCCGCCGTCGTAGGCGGTGGTGTCCTCGTCGACCTCGACGAAGACGATTCCGTCGGTACCGAGATTCTTCTCGGCCCAGTCGGCGGTGACCAGGACGTCCTGGCGGCTCATATCGCTCCCTGCTGATGGTGGTTCCGGCCGCTGCTGAGCGGGGCCGGAGCGAGAACGGCCGTCGTCGCAGCGGCCGCGAAGCGTTGGGTGGGCGGGTCGACAGCACCGGGGCCGGCCGGTGGATCACCGGCCGACAGCGGCGGGTCGAGGGTGGGCATGTCGGAACTCCTGAGTGCCGGTGGACGTTGGTCCGGTGACGGTGGACGCGGCGGCGCCGCGTGCCAGCGACCTCAGCGAGTGCGACACAGGCAGCTGCCGACGCGGCACAGATCGACTGCGCGACGTCGGGTGAGCGGCCAGAACATGAGGCCGAGGGTAGCTGAGAATCTCGCCGACCGGGAGCGCTCTCTCACCAGCCCCGCAACGTCGACGCCACGAGCCGCGCGCAATGTCGACGCGCGGGCCTCAGCGCCCGCTCGGTGCCGCGCCGCCGAGCACCAGATCGGTGGCGATACCGCTGATCTCCAGCGTTCCGTCGTTCGCTTGCAGCGTGGTCGGGGTGACCGACAGCGGCAGCGAGCCGGGGTCGACCCGCAGCGTGAACAGAACGCGCAGTGCCCGTTGCGCGGCGGAGGGCAGCGGCGACGAGTCCGCGTCGCCCAGCCGGACGTCGCGGGGCACGATCTGGGCGCGCCCGTCGACGAGCTCGAGCACGGCGATCACCGACACCTCCAGCTGCTGACCCAGCACCTCGGTGGTGCCGACCAGCCGCGCCGCGGTGTCCGGGTCGATCGCGGCGAGCGAGGCCTCACCGCCGGTGGCGACCGCGCGCTCCAGCGACTCGGTGTCGATGCTCTCGATGCGCAGCTTGTCCACCCCGGGCAGCAGCCGCTCGAGGTCCCTCGGGCCGACGCGAACGGCGCCCTCCGCCTCCTGCGCCAGCAGCGTCCGTGGTCCGGAGCCCATCAGCTCGCTCAACGGGGCCGTGACGTCCCGCAGCTGGACGCGTACCTCCAGATCCCGGAGCTCATCGAACCTGATCCGCTGGGCGGCGATGTCGACGCTGTCGTACTGCCCGGAGACGGCCTGGGTGAGGAACGGGAAACCGTTGATCCGAACCGACGGGTCGTCGACGAGCCCGATCTGCTCGCGCATCTGGCGCGACACCGCGGACTCGGCCACCGCAGCCGCCACGAAGTCGGCGGCGACGAACACGCCGATCAGGATGAGCAGCGTGATGATCAGACGTCGCATCCGACCTCCCATCATGGGCCTCGACGGAGTCACTCCGCACCGCGCGGTGGGCTGCGGCAGACCGTAGAGCCGCCGGCCCACCCGCCCGCGGCCGGGCCGGCGACCCCGCCGAGCAGGTGACCTGGGCCGCGCTTCATCCCACAGGCGCTCACTGCGGGTAGACTGCATCGATCCAAGGATCGGTGGAGACGAGGTACCGGATGGAACTCCTTCTGCTGACCAGGGACCCGGCTCCCGGCTCGGTGCTGCCGGCGCTCATGTTGTTGCCCCATGGCGTGCGCACTGCCGCACCGGAGGTTGCGGCCCTGCTCGATGCGGGCCCGCATGACGCCGTCCTCGTCGATGCACGCACTGATCTGGTCGCGGCCCGCAGCCTGTGCCGGCTGCTGGGTAGCACCGGGATGGACGTACCCGTCGTCGCGGTGCTCACCGAGGGTGGCCTCGTCGCGGTGTCGGGCGAGTGGGTCGTCGACGAGATCCTGCTGCCGGGTGCGGGCCCGGCCGAGGTGGACGCCCGGCTGCGCTTGCTCAAGTCCCGACCGGGCACGGACTCCGGGGCGGGCGGCGGCGCGCTGGTGCTCGGCGAGCTGGTGATCGACGAGGCTACCTACGCGGCGCGGCTGCGCGGTCGGTTGCTCGAGCTGACCTACCAGGAGTTCGAGCTGCTCCAGTACCTCGCGCAGCACGCCGGGCGGGTGTTCACCCGGGCGCAGCTGCTCCAGGAGGTCTGGGGCTACGACTTCTTCGGCGGCACCCGCACCGTCGACGTGCACGTCCGGCGGCTGCGCGCCAAGCTCGGGGTCGAGCACGAGCAGCTGATCGGAACGGTCCGCAACGTCGGCTACAAGTTCGTCCGGCCCAGCCGCGGCGGCCTGGCCGCGGCCGCCGCGGTCGAGGGCAGTGAGGACGATGAGGGAGAACGAGCGCCCGGACAGCTGTCCCGCGTACTGTGAGTACGTGCTGCCGGCCCGGGCGTGCGTGAGGTCGGTATCGTGATCGAACTGTCGTGGCGGGCGGCGCTGGGCGAGGCCGAGATCGCCGAGGTGTCGGCGTTGGTGGCCGTGCTCACCGAGGCCGACGGGACGGCCCCGTTGTCCGAGCATGTGCTGCTGCATCTGCGCCACGGTGGTGACGTCGGGGCCGAGCACCTGCTCGCCCACCTCGTGGCGGCCCTGCTGGACCGGTTCGCCGGTTACGGTTCACCGGCCGGGGTCCGGCTGCGACTCTGGGCGCATGGAGCTGCCGGTGGGTGTGGCGCTGCGCCCGTTCGAGGTGGGCACCGACGAGGCCGAGTTCCTTGCGGGACCGGGGTCTGCGCCAGGTGATGCTGTACGTCGACGCGGACAACGATGCGGTCGTGCGGGTGTATCGCGACCTCGGGTTCACGCGCTGAGACACGGATGTGTCCTACGTCCGTTGAGTGCCGTTCATCCGTTGGCAATGGTCGGACGGAGCGTACCGATCATGCTACAGCACGTCACAACGAGGTCACGGGTTGTGCGCGAGTGAGTGACATTATCACTAACGGGTGATCTATTCATTTTCCGTTCACCTGATCAGGGGGGCGCGTGCACCCACGCTACTTAACGTTCCACCGCGTGCGGCCACCCCGAGCCGCGCGGCCCCGTTCCGGCAAGACAGACGGAGGAACTCAGGTGCAGAACTTGCGGCACGGCTCGCGTGCCCGAATGGCGCTGGCAGGCCTCGCCACCAGTGGCGTCCTGCTGCTCGCAGCGTGTGGCGCGTCTAACGAGCAGGCCGCCCCGTCCGGTGGTGACAGCGGTGCGGCCAACCTGTCCGGCACCATCGCCGGGGCGGGCGCCAGCTCCCAGGCTGCCGCGATGCAGGCGTGGATCGCGGGGTTCACCGGTGTTTCGCCCGACGCCGTCGTCAACTACGATCCGGTCGGGTCCGGTGGCGGGCGCGAGCAGTTCATCGCGGGCGGCACGGTCTTCGCCGGGACCGACGCCTACCTCGACGACGAGGAGCTGCCGATGGCGCAGCAGCGCTGCGGCGGCGAGGTGATCGAGGTCCCGCTCTACATCTCGCCGATCGCGATCGTCTACAACCTCGACGGCGTCGAGGCGCTGAACCTCGCTCCGGCCACCATCGCCGGCATCTTCGCCCAGCAGATCACCAACTGGAACGACCCGGTGATCGCCGCGGACAATCCCGGGGTCACCCTGCCCGACCTGCGGATCACCCCGGTCAACCGGTCGGACGAGTCGGGCACCACCGAGAACTTCACCGAGTACCTGGCCGCGGTCGCCCCGCAGACCTGGACCTTCGAGCCGAGCGGCGACTGGCCGGTTCCGGGTGGGGCGGCCGCGCAGGGCACCTCTGGCGTGGTGGGAGGAGTCGGGGGTGGCAACGGCACGATCGGTTACGCCGACGCCAGCCAGGCCGGCGATCTGGGCGTTGTCGGTGTCGGAGTCGGTGACGAGTTCGTCCAGCCGACCGCTGAGGCCGCCTCCAAGGTCCTCCAGGCGTCGCCGCGGGTCGAGAGTCGCGGTCAGTTCAGCTTCGCCTACGACCTGGCCCGCGACACCACGGAGTCGGGCGCTTACCCGATCGTGCTGGTGTCCTACAACCTGGCCTGTGGCACCTACCAGAACCCGGCCGACGGCGACCTCGTCAAGGCGTTCTACACCTTCGTCGCCAGCGAGGAGGGCCAGCAGGCCGCCGCCATGAACGCCGGCTCCGCCCCGATCTCTGCCGAGCTGCGCACGCAGCTCCAGCCGGCGATCGACGCCATCGGCGGCGCGGCGAGCTGAATCCCGACATCAGCTGTTCAGGTGCCCGGGAGGCCGTCGTCATGGTGACGGCGCCCCGGGTCTCCCGGCGATAGGGCGCGACGTCGCGCTTCGATTCTCCTTCGCGAAAGGGACGACGTGAGCACCAGCACGGCGCCGCCGAGCGCTACCCCATCGACGACCTCCGGAAAGACTGCCCCCAAACCGGTTCAACGCCCCGGGGACCGCATCTTCTCCGGCGCCGCGACCGGAGCCGGCATCCTGATCCTCGCGGTGCTCGCCGGCGTCGCCACCTTCCTGCTCGTCGAGGCATATCCCGCGCTCACAGCGCCGGCTGACGACGTTCCCGGTGGTCAGAGCCTGGTCGCCTACATCTGGCCGCTCGTCTTCGGCACGTTGCTCGCAGCGACGATCGCGCTGGTGATCGCCACCCCGTTGGCGGTGTCCGTAGCGTTGTTCATCTCGCACTACTCCCCCCGGCGGTTGGCGCAGGGCCTCGGTTACATGGTCGACCTGCTCGCCGCCGTGCCGAGCATCATCTACGGGCTGTGGGGCGTGGCGGTGCTCGCGCCGGCCACCGTGCCGTCGACGCGGTGGCTGGCCGAGAACCTCGGTTTCATTCCGTTGTTCGCCGGGCCGGCCTCGAACATCGGTCGAACGATGCTCGTCACCGGCATCGTGCTGGCCGTGATGATCCTGCCGATCATCACGGCCGTCAGTCGCGAGGTCTTCCTGCAGACCCCCCGGCTCCACGAGGAAGCCTCCCTGGCGCTGGGCGCCACGCGCTGGGAGATGATCCGAATGGCGGTACTGCCGTTCGGCCGGTCCGGAATCATCAGCGGTGCGATGCTCGGCCTGGGCCGGGCGCTCGGCGAGACGATGGCGGTGGCGATCGTGCTGTCGGTCTCGGGGGGTGTCACGTTCAACCTGATCAGCGACGGCAACCCGTCGACGATCGCAGCGAACATCGCGTTGGACTTCCCGGAGTCCACCGGGCTCGACGTCAACGTGCTGATCGCGTCCGGTCTGGTGCTCTTCGTGATCACACTGCTGGTGAACATGCTCGCCCGCGCGATCATCAACCGGCGCCGCGACTTCTCAGGGGCGAACTGATGACCACCTCGACCGCGCCGCGACGCGACCCGGAGCGGGATCTCGACACCTCACTTGAGCCCCTGCCGCCCCGTCGCGGCTCGCTGCCGCGGCACGCCACCTGGGGCGTCCTACTCGCGGTCGCCGTCGTCGTCGGTGGCCTCCTCCTTCTCACCGGGCTGTTCAGCATCGTGGCGCTCGTCCTGGCCACGGTCGCGCTGTTCGGGATCGCCCTTTACGCCTGGTCACGCACGGTGGAGGGCCCCCGCAAGGCCACCGACCGGCTGGTCACCATCATCGTCACCTCGGCGTTCCTGCTGGCGATGGTGCCGCTGGTCTCGGTGGTCATCACCGTTCTGAGCCGGGGGCTGGAGCGCTTCGACGCCCAGTTCTTCACGACCTCGATGTCGGGAGTGGTCGGTGTCGGGGGCGGTGCCTACCACGCGATCATGGGAACGCTGATCATCACCGGCCTGGCGGCCGTCATGTCGATCCCGGTGGGACTGCTCACCGCCATCTACCTGGTCGAGTACGGCAAGGGCCGGCTGGCCCGCGCCATCACCTTCTTCGTCGACGTGATGACCGGCATCCCCTCCATCGTCGCGGGCCTGTTCGCCTACGCACTCTTCGTCCTCGTCTACGGCCCGGGGGTCCGCCTCGGGATCGTGGGGGCGATCGCCCTGACCGTGTTGATGATTCCGGTGGTGGTTCGCGCCACCGAGGAGATACTCAAGATCGTGCCGAACGAGCTGCGCGAGGCCTCTCTCGCGCTGGGCGTACCCCGATGGCGCACCATCGTGAAGGTCGTCCTGCCGACCGCGGTCGCGGGAATCGCGTCCGGAATCACCCTCGCGATCGCCCGCGTGATCGGCGAGACCGCACCGCTGCTGATCACGGTCGGCATCACGACAGCGGTGAACCTCAACCCGTTCGAAGGCAGGGTCGCGACCCTGCCGGTGTTCTCGTACTACTCCTACGCGACGCCGGGTATCCCTCGGGATGCGTTCACCGACCGCGCGTGGGCGGCCGCTCTGATCTTGATCATCATCGTGATGACGCTGAACCTTCTCGCCCGTTTCATCGCCCATGTCTTCGCTCCGAAGAGCCGTTAGGACGCCGCAGTGGCCAAGAGCATCGAAGTCAACGATCTCAATATCTACTACGGGTCCTTCCGGGCGGTCGAGGGCGTCACCATGACCATCCGCCCGGCGAATGTCACCGCGCTCATCGGGCCGTCGGGCTGTGGAAAGTCGACGTTCCTGCGCGCGATCAACCGCATGCACGAGGTCATCCCGGGCGCGCGGGTGGAGGGCAGCCTGGAGCTCGACGGGAAGAACCTGTACGGCCCGGGTATCGATCCCGTCAACGTGCGCCGCCAGGTCGGCATGGTCTTCCAACGGCCCAACCCGTTCCCCACGATGTCGATCTACGACAACGTGATCGCGGGCCAGCGGCTGAACAGCAGGAAGATGAAGAAGAACCTCACCGACGAGCTCGTCGAGCGGTCGCTTCGCGGCGCGAACCTGTGGAACGAGGTCAAGGACCGGCTCTCCCGGCCAGGCGCGGGCCTGTCCGGTGGTCAGCAGCAGCGGCTGTGCATCGCCCGGGCAATCGCCGTGCAGCCCGACGTGCTGCTGATGGACGAGCCGTGCTCGGCGCTGGACCCGATCTCGACCCTGGCGATCGAGGATCTCATCAACGAGCTGAAGAACGACTACACGATCGTCATCGTCACCCACAACATGCAGCAGGCGGCCCGGGTCAGCGACTACACGGGCTTCTTCAACATCGAAGGCACCGGCAAGCCCGGCAAGCTGGTGGAGATGGACGCCACCAAGACCATCTTCTCGAATCCGGCGGAGAAGGCCACCGAGGACTACGTGTCGGGCCGTTTCGGCTGACCCTCTGTTGAAATAGGGGGTGCATAGGGGGCGCATGGGGGACGCATCGGGGGCGAATCGGGACGCGACCTCAGATCGGTAGCGCCTCCGGCTTCTGACCGGTGACCGCGTACACCGTCTGCCGCGCCACCGCCACGGCATGGTCGGCGAAGCGCTCGTAGTAACGGGCCAGCAACGTGATGTCGACGGCCGCGGCCACTCCGTGTTGCCAGGTCGGGTGCATCAGCACGCTGAACATCTCCTTGTGCAGCACGTCCATCTCGTCGTCGTCGGCGTCGAGCTCGACGGCCAGCAGCACGTTGCGGGTACGCGCCACCTCACCGGCCTTGATCGCGAGCTGCACCCCGAGGCGACCCATCTCGTCGAACGCGGGGGCGATCTCCGGTGGGACAGCCGTGCCGGGGGAGCGGCGGCAGGCGGCCTCGGCGACGTGCAGGGCGAGGTCACCCATCCGCTCGATGTCCCCGGCGGACCGGATCGCCGAGACGACCGCGCGGAGGTCACCCGCGACCGGGGCGTGGAACAGCAGCGCCTCGGTGGCGACGATCTCGACGCGGGCCCGCAGCACGTCCACTTCGGCATCATCGGAGATCACCTTCTCGGCCAACCGCTCCCGGCCGTCGAGCAGCGCGATGGTCGCGCGCCGCATAGCCGCGGCCGCGGTCGTGCACATTTGACCCAGGAGCCCGGAGAGCTCGGCGAGCTGGTCGGTGAGGGGCGCGGGCGACACGGGCTAGACGGAGAGCGGGCCGGGCATCCGGCCGGTGACGACGTAGACGATCCGGCGGGCCACCGCGACCGCATGGTCGGCGTAGCGCTCGTAGAAACGGGCCAGCAGCGCGATGTCGACCGCGGGGCCGACGCCGTGGGCCCAGTTCCGGTCCATGAGGACGGTGAACATGTGGCGGTGCAGGTCGTCCATCGCGTCGTCGTCGGACTCCAGCTGAGCCGCCACCACAAGATCGCGGGTGCGGATCGCGTCGCCGGCCTTGCGGGCGAGCGCGACCCCGACCCGGCCCATCTCGGCGAAGTAGGGGACGACCTCGTCGGGAAGCACGGCCTGAGGGTGCCGGCGCCGGGCGGTCTGCGCGACGTGCAGGGCGAGGTCACCCATCCGCTCGATGTCGCCGGCGCCGTGGATCCCCGACACCACGATGCGCAGGTCGGTGGCCACCGGCGCCTGGAGGACGAGCAGCGCGAACGCCTTCTCCTCCGCGTCGGCACGGATCTCGTCGATCCGGATGTCCCCGCTGATCACTTCCTCGGCGAGCTGCAGGTCGACCTCGAGGAGCGAGCGGGTGGCCATACCCATGGCCTCGGCCACATGCGTGCACATGCCTGCCAGGCTGTTGGCCAGATCGTCGAGCTGCTCCTGGTAGGCGTCGCGCATCACCTGAGCGTAGTGGGCAGGTCCACCCGGATGGTGAACCGCTGGTGAACGCTGCCGTGGATCAGGGGCAGGTCCGGGTGATGTCGCTGGTCACGGGAGGTGAGGCGGATCGGTCGACGGCCCGGACGACGCCGTCGAAGGTGCTGCCCAGGACGAGCTCCAGCACACCGCTCGTGCCCGGCTCGGGCTTCGTGGTCGCCGAGGGCAGGCTGGACGCGAGCAGCGTCGCCGCCTCGGCCCGATCCGCCGAGAACCGGATGACCGTGCCGGCCGCGGCCTGGTCGGCGTTGCCGACCTCGTCCACGCCGAACCCCAGGTCGTCCAGCTGTTGCCCCACCCGCCCGGCCAGACCCGCCCGGCCTGCCGCATTGAGCACGTCCACGGTGAACTCGGCGGGTGTGGGACGCGCCGCGACGGCGCGCTGGTCGCCCAGCTCGGGCAGCGCAGCGCCCGTGCGCAGCGCTGCGAACAGCGCGGACGACTCCGCGGAGCGAAGCACGGCGTGACCTCGGAGGCTCGGTTGCGCGCCCGTCGGCACCGCGGCGAAGGTGACGCCGTCGGCGTCGAGCCAGGACAGGGTTCGGGCCAGCGCGAGCATCTGATCCAGTTCGACACCATCGGCGACGGTCGATGCGGCAACGGCGTCGCCGAGCGCCCGCAGCTCATCGGGGTCGAGCAGCGTGTCCGCCGACAGCGTCTCGTCCAGCATCGCACCGAGGATCCGGTACTGGCGTTCGACCCGGCTGTAGTCCGTGGTCGGCTCGCCACTGGCCGCGCCTGCCCGGACGAAGTCCTGGGCCCCCGCCCCGTTCAGGTCGCGTTCACACACCTGGATGCCGTGTACGGCATCCACCAGCGCGGCGACCCCGTCCAGATCGACCGCGACGAACCCGGTGATCGCCAGACCGGTGAGTTGCTGAACCACGCGTGTCACGCAGCGCGGGCCGCCCAGCTCGAACGCGCTCAGCAGCCCGGCGCGGGCCTCGGCGGGCACGGTCTGGTCGAGGTAGGACGCCGATGCCGGGTCCCAGCGCTCACAGGGTGGTCGGTTGATCTCCAGGGTGCTGGGGAGGGAAAGCGCCACGGTCCGGTCGCCCTCGGGCGTGACGTGCGCCACGACGAAGGTGTCGCCGCTCGAGCGCGGCGCGTCTCGGCCGCCCGGATAGAAGTTGACCATCAGGACGTTCACGTCGCCGGTCTGTGCCGCGGCGTCCCGGATGGCGTCGGAGTCGGATTCGAGCGCCGCGACCATGGGGACGGCCGAGTCGAGCCACGCCTTCGTCGACCAGCCCAGTGCGGCGACCGCGAAGACAAGACCGGCCAGCACCGCGGCGGCGATTCTGCTGGCCGACGTGAGATGGTGCCGGGTGATCGTGGCGGTGCACGGGGCCCTTGGCGTGCCCGACGGCGAGCGCGGGGTGGGCTGCTCCGCGCGGTCGGTCTGCTCGCCGGTGTTCGAGGCGTGGTCGGTCCGCTCGCCGGTGTCCGATGCGCGGTCACCGCTGGTGTCGTCGCCACCGCCCTCGACCGGGTCACCCGGCGACGGTGCCGGCGCGGCCGGAGTTCCGGGAGCCAACCGTTGCGTCGTGGGGTCCCGGAGGTCGGGCCGGCCGTCACGTCGGGGCGGGTGATCGTGGGCGGGTGCGGCGGTGTTCGGCCCGCGGGCCGGCTGTGCCGAATACACCCCGCTGACCTGGGGGGCCACGTCGCCGGCAGGTAGATCCGCCGACTCCCGGAGCCGATGTTCCGACTCGGTGGCCTGCTGCTGGGCGGCCCGCCGCCGGGCGGCGCGTCCGCTCCGGGGTGCGTCCACGGGTGCCGGGGCTGGGCCGGCGGGGTCGAGCAGGCCGTGACGGTGGAGGACTTCGTCGGCGTCGAGCGCCGCGTTCGGCTGAACGGGCTTGTCGCCCGGTGATCGTCGAGAACGGTCCGAACCGGTCCCCACGCCACCTCCTTGGCCGGAAATCCGAAGGGCGGGGCACGGTCCCTTACCCGGCCCCGCCCCCGACGGGGTTCGAGCTTACGGAGCAGTGCGGTGCGGGTCGTACGGGGGTATCAGCCGGTGGCCACCTGCTGTGACATTATCGGTTGAGCCGACATGGCCGGATGAGAAATCGACATCGTCGGTTGAGAGATCGCCGGCTGGTGGATCGACGGCTGGGGAGCCGACCGGCGGCGGCAGGCGAGCCGGGCGAGGCCACTGCCCGCGTCGCGGTAGGCCACGGCGTTGCGGCCGGCCTGCTTGGCCGTGTACAGCAGCTCGTCGGCCTCGCCGATGAGCCACTCCACCTCCGCCGCCCGCCCCGACCAGTGGGCGACGCCGATGCTCACCGTCACGCACAGTGCGCTGTTCAGCTCGGACCACGGATGCCGGCGGACGCGGTCGCGAGTGGCTTCGCAGATCCCGACAGCATCGTCGAGCTCGCGGCCGGGGAGGACCAGGGCGAACTCCTCACCGCCGTAGCGGGCGCAGAACGCACCGTCGGGCAGTCCGGCGTCGAGCTCGGTGACCAGCCGCTGGAGCACCCGGTCCCCGAACAGGTGCCCGTAGGTGTCATTGACCTGCTTGAAATGGTCGACGTCGACCAGCGCGACGGAGACCCCGACTATCTGCATGGCGGCGTCGGTGTCGTTCTCGGGGTTGTCCAGGAGGGCGACGAGCCGCTCGTCGAGGTAGCGCCGGTTGTAGCTGGAGGTGAGGCTGTCGCGGCGGCTCTGCTCGCGGGCCTCGGCGTGTTCGCGGCGCAACCGGTCGAGCTCGTCGCTGGGCCCGGGCTGCCCGTGCAGCAGCCGTACTGCCGCACGCAGATGCTCGTAGGCCTCCTCCCAGCGGCCCTCCGCGGCGAGCTCCTCGGCAGCGGCGGAGTGCTGAGCGGCACGGCCGGGACCGACGGCAAGGGGGCGACCCGTCGCTGAGTCCGTCACCGCAACCACCTCCTACCGGCCTATCGACCGAACCAGGGTGACGCTTGAGCCATCGCACCCGTTCGCGGGCCCAAGATCGTCGCGAGTGCACGTTCACGCCTGGCCAGGCATGCGTGAACGTGCTTCCGCGGCGATCATCATCCGCCGGAGTGATCCAGTTCTGCTCCGAACGGGACTGTCGGGTCGTTCGGGTCGTCCAACCAGTGAGCGGGGAGGACCACCCGGCCCGGGGAGCCCTGACGGCCGCGGGGGCCGTCGGCCTCGGGTGGGAACTCCTGGTGCGGGTCGAGTTGCCCGAGCAGGTCGTCGAGCTCGTCGAGGCTTGCGACGAGACCGAGCCTGCGGCGGATCTCCGGGCCGACCGCGAAGCCCTTGAGGTACCAGGCGATGTGCTTGCGGATGTCACGGATGCCCTTGTCGACGCCCATGTGCGCGCCGAGCAGCACGGCGTGGCGCCGCACGGTCATGGCGACGACGCCCAGTGTGGGAGGGGCGGGTAGCGGTCGGCCGGCGAACGCGGCCTCCAGGTCACCGAAGAGCCATGGCCTGCCCAGACACCCGCGCCCGACGACGACGCCGTCACATCCGGTGGCGGCGACCATCGCGAGCGCGTCCGCCGCACTGAAGATGTCGCCGTTGCCGAGTACCGGCAACTCTGCCGGGAGGGTGTCGCGCAACCGGGCGATCGCGGACCAGTCGGCGGTGCCGGAGTAGCGCTGGGCGGCTGTGCGGGCATGCAGGGCCACCGCGGCGACGCCGGTGTCGGCGGCGATCCTGGCGGCGTCGAGGTAGGTGTGGTGCCCGTCGTCGATGCCGATCCGCATCTTCACGGTGACCGGGCGGTGTGCTGCGTTGTGCACGGCCGCCGCGACGATCAGCTCGAACAACCGGCGTTTGTACGGCAGCGCGGCGCCACCGCCGCGGCGGGTGACCTTGGGTACGGGGCAGCCGAAGTTGAGGTCGACGTGGTCGGCGAGGTCGCGCTCGACGATCATCCGTACGGCAGCCCCGATCGTCGCCGGGTCGACGCCGTAGAGCTGCATCGACCGCGGTCGCTCTCCCGGGTCCATCGCGATCATCCGGAAGGTGAGCGGGTTGCGCTCGACCAACCCCCGGGAGGTGATCATCTCACAGACGTAGAACCCGCCGCCCTGCTCACGGCACAGACGCCGAAAACCTGCATTGGTGATGCCGGCCATCGGAGCCAGCACCACGGGGGTGTCACTGCGGTACGGCCCGATCCGGAGTGGGGCCGTGACACGGGTAGGGGCACTCACGTGACCATCATCCGGGGTCCGGGCTCGTGAGGTGAACGACAGGGCTGTTCGGCCCTGCAGCCCGCGCGTTCATCTCATGACGGACCGATCAGAAGTCGACAGTGACGCAGGCGATCCGATCGCCCGCGGTGCCGGCCTTGCCCGGCTCGGTGGAGGTCCGCATCGTGTGGATGACCACCGACTTGGCCCGTCGATCGTCGGTGAAGGTCCACGGGACCGTCGATGTCACCGTGCTCGCGCCGGCCGCGTCGGTCTCGAAGTCGAGCCAGATCTCGTTCCCGGCATTCGAGAAGGCCGGATCGACGCTGGGCGACACCGGGTCCTGCTCGTGCTGGAAATGCGGACCCGCCGCCATACCGTCCGCCCCGCACGGCATGGTGTGGACGTGCGAGCCGTACTGTCGATCGGGCCGCAGACCGCTCACATCCAGCATCACGGTGGTACTCCCGGCGTCTCCCACCAAGGTGACGCCGGCGCGGGCCCCGACCGGAACGAGTGCCTGATCATAGGTGACAGCGATGCCGGGAGGCGCCGCGAAGGTGACGTCGAGCTGGACGTCGCGCGTCGAGCCACCCTGGTCCGCTCCGGCGTCCGGTGCGGCGGGGGTGGAGTCGCCGCAGCCGGACAGGGCGAGGGCGGCGAGCAGGCCGACGAGGACCAAGCGGGAGGCGCGCATGTGAGCAGCGTCGCATCTTACGTTGTGTAGTCGCAGCTGGGGCTCAGGTCGTCCGGCGGATCGATGGCAGGGATGGGGCGGGGACGCCGTAGGCTGGGTCGGTCGTCGTGGGGTTGGTGCGGCGCTGGGGCCTCTAGCTCAATCGGCAGAGCAGCGGACTTTTAATCCGACGCTCCTACTCCCGATGTCTCTGCCTTGCATGGCGCTGAACTGCATAGATGGGTGACGGCGAGCGAACCGCTCGCCGCACGTGCCACCAGTCGTGCCACGAACGGCGGTAGGGTGCGCGGCATGGCGCCCAGGACCGGCCCCCGACAGCGGAAGCGCGGCAGCGTGCGCGAGCTTCCGAGCGGTGCGCTCCAGGTCCGGGTGACCGCAGGCAAGGATCCGATCACCGGACGCCGACACGAACTCGTCGAGGTCATCCCGCCCGGACCGAAGGCCGCCGAAGCAGCGGAGGCCGCGCGGACCCGGCTGCTCCACCAGGTCGACGAGCGCCGTCACCCCCGGACCAACGCCACGGTCAACCAGCTTCTTGACCGGCATTTTGAGCACGCCACGCTTGCCCCGGCGACCCTCGACACGTACCGCGGCTACGCCGACAACCACGTCCGGCCATTGATCGGGAGGGAGCCCGTCGGGTCGCTCGACGCGAGCGTGTTCGACGCGTTCTATACCGAGCTGCGCCGGTGCCGGCACCACTGCGATCGCCGGCCCCGGGTCGACCACCGGACCCCACTCCAGCACGAGTGCGACGAGCGCTGTCGGCCACACGTCTGCCGACCACTGGGCGACTCCACGATCCGCCAGATCCACTTCATCATGAGCGGCGCATTACGCCGGGCCGTCCGGCTGCGGTGGATCGGTACGAGCCCCATCGACCAGGCCGAGCCCCCTCCCGCGCCCAAGCCCGACCCCCGGCCGCCGACGGCCGCCGAGGCGGCCCGGGTCCTCCACGAGGCGTGGGCCGATGCCGAGTGGGCTCTGCTGCTGTGGCTGGCGATGGTGACCGGAGCCCGGCGCGGCGAGCTGTGCGCGCTCCGCTGGCACGACGTCGACCTGGCCGCCGGCGTGCTCTGGGTGCGCCGCAGCATCTGGCAACGCGGCAAGCGGACCGGCGAGAAGGACACCAAGGACCACCAGAAGCGCCGGATCGCGCTCGACGTCGACACGCTCGCCCTGCTCGTCGAGCACCGGGAGCGGTGCGAGGAGCGGATCACGGTCGCAGGCGTCGAGCTGCGCAACGACGCGTTCCTGTTCTCCTCTACGCCCGACGGCCGCCGCTACCTCCTGCCGGACTCGGTCAGCCAGCGCTACGGCGACCTCGTCCGCAGGCTCGGCATCCACACCTCGATCCACAAGCTCCGGCACTACTCCGCAACGGAGCTGATCTCCGCGGGAGTCAACCCGCGAACGGTTGCCGGCCGCCTGGGGCACGGTGGCGCCGGGACGACGACGCTTCGGTACTACACGGCGTGGGTGTCCGAGGCCGACCAGCGCGCGGCGACGACGCTCTCAGGGAGGATGCCGGCCCGTCCCGCCCCCGGGAGTCCGGTGAGGTCGTCGCGAGCGCTGTATCCGTACGAGCGCGTCGCCGCCGTGCTGCGCGCGCGGGTGGTCGACGGGGACCTTGCGGTCGGCTCCTTCTTGCCCGGGCAGAAGCAGCTTGCCGCCGAGCACGGCATCGCCGTCGGCACGGCGCACCGCGCGGCCGTCCTGCTCGCCGCGGAAGGCACCGTGCGGCCCGTCTCCGGCCGGGGATTCGAGGTGGTGACCGTGCCCTCCGTGATCTCGGCCGACGAGTCAGCAGAGATCACGGAGGACCCGCCCGCGGCCGTCGAAGCAGTCGGGGCCGTGCTGCTCGATCTGGTCGTGCGCCGGGCCGGCGCCGAGGTGGCGCGGTTCTCTGCGGAGGGAGATCCCGACGACCCGCAGGAGCTGCGGGAGCTGCTGCTCGACGCCGTGCTCCGACGCGGTGAGGGCGAGGATCAGCTACGTGCGTACGAGCTGCAAGTGTTCCGTGCTGGCCGATCCGAGTGCGTGCGGACGTTTGTCGCGTCGAGCCGTCGGAGGGCAACCGCCACGAGCTGAGCCGTGGCCCCTCCCGGCCGCGTACGGCGGGGCGCTTCTCAGCAACGATCGGTGAACGTCAGAACACCGTCGCGAACGGGCCCGCCGTAGTCCAGCAGGGTTCGCGCGCGTAGATCCACAACACTCATTCGCGCGGATCTTTCCTCCGGGTCGACATGGGCGGCATGAGCAGTACTCTGGCCGTCCCACTTTCGATACAGCAGACCTGGTTCCGATATGAAGTAGCCGAGCGAAACTGCGTTCAAGGCGAGGAGTAGTCCAGTATCCTCGGATGCAGGTAGTGCCATCCATCCGCCGAGCATCAGAAGTACGCGAGTGCTGACGCACAAGGTAGCCGGGTGCACGGACGCACGGAAATCGTGAGCCAGCCAATAGCGGTACACGTCCCCGCGGTCGATCACGCCCGGGGGCGGGTCGCCCTCGAATCCGGCGGTCGTGCCGTCCGGTAGGAGGTCGAGTACTCGGGAGGTCGTCCAGCATACGTCTGCATTGCCGGTGATGGCTTCGATGTCGCGATAGAGGGCACCACTGGGCAGTAGGTCGTCACCGTCGAGGACGCGTACCAACTCGCCCGTTGCCCTTGCGAGGGCCATCGTCCGGGCGGTCGCGGGCCCGCCGTGCCGGTTGCTGCCTGGCTTGATGCGCCGGTCGTCCGGCAGAATCGACGCAACCTCGGAGCCAAGTCCGTCCTGCTGGACTAGCCATTCCCACTCCCACCCGTTGGGGAGGAACTGTGCTGCGAGAGATTCATAGGCGGCCTTGAGATGATCGATCTTCTCCGGGTGGACAGCGGTAATGACCGAGATTGTTCGCATGTTAGTCCTCGACGGGTTGGTCAATGCGTATGACGGTGCGGTCGCCGCGGATCACAATATCGGCTGTCTCAATCGGATGATCTTTCGCCCAATGGGTTCTTGTAACCTCGAAGACCGGGACCCCTTCCGGCATTTCGAGTTCGGCGCGCTCTGAGTCCGTTGGAAGTCGGACACGCACGTCCTCTACCACTCTTGTTGTTGGAAGTCCGATGTCGTCGAATCGTGCGATGACGCTCGGCTGGCCCAGCGTCAGACTCGAAGGCTGTTCGGCGGACGTTCCCTTGGTGAGGCCGAGCGGCTCCCATTGGGTGCTGATCTGTGTAGGTCGACCCGCAGCGAGCCAGCGGTAATGAACGACGCTCAGCGGCTCTCCAGGCTCGATTGCGAGACGGGCAGCCAGGGCGGTTGATGCCTCGGTCACGGACCGATCGCCGCGGTCCACTTCGTCGAGGTATGCGCCGGCCGCCGACTCGTCGCGGTTCGGCGCCAGTCCCTCAGGGTGTCGTCGGTACCTGAGGTATCCGCTCCGGACGAACTCCGGCGCTGGAACGCGAACGTAGCTGCCTCGCCCATGGACGGTGTCGACGAGACCCTCCGACCGCAGCAGCTCGACCGCGCGGACTGCGGTCGTCAAGGCGACCCCTTGTTCCTCGGCGAGGTCGCGGGCCGCGGGAAGGCGCGCCCCGGGTGATAGCTCGCCCGTCTGGATCAGGTTGCGCAGGTGGTCTGCCACCTGCCGGAACGGCTGTGTGGTGGCTCCGGACGGCGATGTGCTCAACGTCAACTGCCCTCTCCTGGTCGTCGGATCAGAGTATCAGCCGTGCCGAGCGTTCCATCAGTGTTGCAACACAAGGAACATGAGTGTTATGGTTCACATGGAACACAACGAGGTAGGGAGGAACAGCATGTTGGTCGCCAGAGCAGCCGCACAGGACGAACTGAGCTTCTACACCCCGCTGGAGACGGCGGTGATCTTCCGGTGCTCGCGGATGACGGTCTACCGCGCCATCGCCGCGGACGAGGTGCCCGCGATCCGCTGGCGCGGCCAGTGGCGGGTCCCCAAGCGGTGGGTCGACGAGCAGATCAAGCAGACGGTGGAGGCCGGATCGCCGGGCCTGGCCTTCCTCAACCAGGAGGAGAAGTAGTCATGGGAACGATCGGAGTACTGATCTTCTTCGCGGCCGTCGGTTCGGTGATCTGCGCGAAGGCACGCAGCGCGGGCGGGGCGATCATGTTCGCGCTGATCGGGCTGGCGTTGTTCATCTCCACGCCGGCCGGTGCCGGGCTGCCGGGGATGCTGTCGGACTTCCTGTCCGCGGTCTCGCAGGCGTCGGAGCCGCTCACCAACGGTGGGTCGGAGGCCGTGGGATGAGCGCGGACGTGATCCGGCTGACGTCCCCCGCGTTCCTGGTCGGGACGCCCGCCGACGCCGATGACGACACGGTGTTGCTGACCTTCGAGGGCGCCACGGCGACGGTGTTCGTTCGCCTCACCGGGCAGGAGGCCGCCGACCTGTCGGTGGAGGTTGCGTGCCACCGCTGGGGGGCGGACCGATGAGCGCGCCGACGACGCGGTCGACCCGCCGCGAGCCGGTGGCCGGGCATGTGCGGCCGGAGGACTTCCGGCACCGGGCGGCGTGCCGCTCGGTGGATGTCGAGGTGTTCTTCCCGGCCGCGGTCCGGGGCCAGGAGCACGAGCGGCAGGTGTCGATCGCCAAGGCGGTCTGTGCCGGCTGCCCGGTCCGGGCGGAGTGCCTGGAGTGGGCGCTGACGCACCTGTCGGACGGGATCGCGGGCGGGATGACCGAGCACGAGCGCCGCGCCGAGCAGGCCCGCCGCCGCGACGGCCGACGCGCCGCCCGCCTTCCCCGGCCC
>JBOHEP010000471.1:0-6511 GCA_050701075.1 Pseudonocardia sp.
ATCCGAAGGAGTCCCGAGACCGCATGGCCCCGCCCAACCTGACCCGCATCGACGCCGAGCGACGGGCCGCACTGCTCCAGGTCGCCGACTACCGCGTCGAGCTCGACCTCACCAACGGTGCCGGCGAGCCCGGCGACACCACCTTCGCCTCGACGACCACGGTCCGGTTCAGCTGCCGCGAACCCGGGGCCGCGAGCTGGATCGACCTGATCGCGGCCGGTGTCAGCGCCGCCACCCTCAACGGGATCACCTACGCCAAGGGCGCGTCGATACTCAAGCAGCTCGTGGCCTACGTGGGGTCGGTCACGGGGACTCCGGCGTCCTCGCCGTCACCGCGTTCGCCGAGTCGCTTCCGCCACGCGACACCAGCGACGACCGATCCCTGCCGACCACATGGGCAACCATCTAGCGCAAGTTGGCTGCGGGCGCAGACCTCTGCCGCTCAACAATGATCAAGCGCTTCGCAGACGAGCCGACCCCTAGCGGTGGACTGAGCACAGAGTCAAGCTGCTCCTTAGTGCCACGGAGACGATCTCGAAGCCAACAGCGCGGGTCAGGGCAGCAAGCACGTCCGAGCGCCATATGCGGCGGTGCATGGTGTCGTGTTCGACGCGGCCGTTGGTGAAGCGCCACGTGCGGGTGGTCGTCTGAATGTC
Organism: Pseudonocardia sp.; assembly: GCA_050701075.1. GTDB lineage: Bacteria > Actinomycetota > Actinomycetes > Mycobacteriales > Pseudonocardiaceae > Pseudonocardia. The sequence goes on from JBOHEP010000471.1 coordinate 657, forward strand.
GGTCGTGGGGTCCGACTCGGTGGTCGTAATGACGGTCGCGGCGCCGAGTGAGGTGGTGATCTCGCTGCTGCTGCGGGTGTCGCTGCCGGTGTCGGTGAGGGTCGCGAGGGCGAGTAGCGTTCCGGGGTGGCTGTGTGCGCGCACGGTGTCGAACGCGGCGGAGAGTTCGGCGTCGGTGTGCAGGTAGGACAGGGTGTTCCCGACGCATGTCACAACGTCGACGTGCGTTCCGAGGCGAGTGCTGCAGAGGTCATCCACCATCAGCCGCAGGCCCGGGTGCGCATCCTGGGCCCAGGCGATGAGGTTCGGCTGTAGGTCGATTCCGGTGCAGTCAAAGCCGTGGCCGCGCAGCTGGGCGAGTAGTCGGCCGGTGCCGCAACCGAGATCGAGAACAGTGCGTGCGCTCGCGTGGTGACGCTCAACGACGGCGAGCAGGTCGGAGGCGAGCGAGTCGTCGGCGAGCAGTTCGTCGTACAACGCGGGTTCGCGGTACACGAGGTTGCTGCGAGTCAACGATCCCGCGTCGACGACTCGCATGCCGTCCCCTCTCCTGCCGCCGGGACGGCGCACATGCTGTGAATGCCGATGTCGAGCGCGAGCATGTCGTAGACCAGTGGCGGCACCGTGTGCCCACCGCTAGCCCGGCGGTACAGGCGCTCAACGGCGTAGCGGCGCACGTAGCCCTGCGAGATCAGCACGGAGTGGTCTAGCAGGGCGGCAAGCAGGGCGGATGCGTGACTCCGCAGTGCGAGATTCATCGTCGCAGCGAACGATTCCGGTCGTCGTGGATGGGTGACGGCCAGGGGAAGCCCGGTGCGCGCCAGCCGTTGCCGTAACAGTTCCTTGCCCATACGCCACACGACCGGCAGGGAGCGGCCGAACCGGGACAGCTCCGGTGTGCTGAACGGGGCGGTCGGCCAGAGTCCAGCGCGAAGGTACGCCGGGTGGCGGGCAGCGAACACGACCAGCGTCGACAGCGCCACCCCGGTCACCGGTGAACAGTTCGCGTCAACGTCCGCGAGTGCGTCGCGTGCGCGCTGACCAAGCCACGGCGGTAGCCGGGGTGGTGATGCGGGGGCGCTGCGTTCGCCGGGCGCGCGAGCCATGATCTCATCGCCTCCGTAACCTGTGAACACCACGCGCGTTCCCGCGCTGCGTAGGACCGTGCGTAAGGCGTCAAATGCCTCTTGGTAGATGTCGGTGTCTGGATAATGCGAATGCTCAACGGTGCGCGGCCCATTCAGCGCGAGCGGCAGATGGTCGGCGGCGACCACTTCGAGATCACGCATCCCGAGGTGATCGATGATGATCCGGCGCCGGAGGCCCTGCGCTCGCCCGGTTGGACCCGCGACTAACAACCCACCCGACCGGACCGAATTTGCCGACATCTGCGCAACTGAGACTGCCACGTTCGCCGAGTCAAGTCCGCCCGACAGTTCTACCGCGACGGCACCCTTGTGATGCTCGCACACGTCACGCACAACTTGATTCATGAGGGCAGCGAAATGCGAAACGGGATCGGCACCAGGCCGCACCCTGCGGGGCTCAACGACGTGCGCAGCGGGCGCCGGATATTCCACGGACAACCCACCCGAGCGACTCCACGTCAGCGTGGCGCCCGCGGTCACCCGGCGGATCGGGGAGAACAGGGTGTCGGTGGAGTACCGGTGGTGGCGAGTCAATAGTCGGGCTACCACGATCGGAGAGAGCGTGTCGACGCTGGCGAACGAGGCCAGGTCAACGGGATCCCATGAACCGAGCAATCGTGCTCCGCGGACGGCCGCATACAGCGGCGCGACGCCTATTGGCCCGGCCGTCAGGCGCAGAACCCCGTTCGCGTCTAGTCGCAACTCCAGAAAATCTCCACCTGGTCGGAGTTCGCGGATGGTGATCATTCCGCCGCGATCGGCGAGGAACGTTTCCATTCGCAGCGCCGGTGACGAGACCGGTGCGATCCAGCTTGTGCCCGAGCGCCAGCCTGAGTTCTGCCAATGCCACGGCCCCGGTACGTCGTCCTGGCGGACATCGAATTGCAGCATAGCGGAAGTTCCTTACCCTGTGGTTCGTCGGGAGGTGCGGGGCGAGCGATGGCGCTGCCTGGCCCACCCCGCACCGGCCTACTAGATCAGTCCCCGCAGTGGTCGCCGTTGGAATCCTGGTGACCAGGCGCCTTGCGCTCGTACTCAGCCGCCGCCGATGGCACACCCATCACGGCCTCGCCCTCGAAAATCTCGTCGTCGCGAAGCATTCGATTTCACCTCCTCCCTCTGCCTCGATCCACGCTTTGCGCGGATGTTTGTGCAGTGGACCTCGCGAAGTTTCGTCAGGTATGGGCACCAGCGCCACGTATGGCGCACGCGGCTCGCCTGAACGTGTGCGGTGACCGACGTCTCACTGTGTGTGTCGGTCAGCGGCAGCGAGGCGCTGCCCGGCGGAACCACCGGGTCAGGCCGACTTGTCTCGCCACGCGCGAATGACCAGAAGCGTGGAGCCGGTCGCCGCGACGGAACGGCGCACGCCCCACGACGACCGGAGATCATGACCAGTACACTTTTTCGCTGGCCGCCGATGCAGGCGTTTCGGCCGGTGTCCCGATGAATCCAGACGGTGAGCGTGTTCATCCACATGATCACCTCTCCGCAGTTGGCGCACACATCCACGACGCAACCTCCACGGGACACAAGCGCTCAGGCGTCGATCCGTAGTACTCATTGCTGGGCCAGTTCGGCGATACGTGCCACTTGACACGGATACATGATCGGCGTGGCAAGACATCCGGCGCACACCCCGTTGGGCATGCGATAGTGTCGGTGCAGAATCCGCTCTACCCCACCCCGCTGTATCGCGACGAAGTAGACCGCGAACTCGACTGCTGACGCGCTGTCCTCGGGCGTCTCGGGTGCCATCTTGGCGTTCCGATTCCTGTCGGTCATGCCGCGTCGGGTGGAGGTCACTCCAGGGCTGAGCAGATCTCGGCGACGACGCGGAAGACGCGTGGTTCCTCGGCCACGTCATGCAGCACCACGCGGACTGTGGGACGACCGCGCGCGTCCAGCGTCGCTACAGGTGTGGCGACATCGACCGGGATGCCCTCGCGGATGAGCAGCCACCGAACGACCCGCTCGGCGAACTGTGCGCGCGCGTAGGCAGCGACGAGCGCGGGCACGTCCACCCGCCGCACGGCCCGCGGTACGTCCCCGAAGAAGTCGATCTCCTTCGGGCTCTCGCTGCGCTCCATCCCTACACCCGCTCCCGCGCTCCTCGCGGGGAACCTCGACCTGCTGCCTATTTGGCGAAACAACCTCAGACAGCACGGAGGACCCCGGTACCCTTGGCACCGGGGGCGCAGCCCCCAGCCGGGCCGCCCGCGCTCTGTCCGGGTGACGGGCGGCCCGGCGCACACCTCGTCGGCGCAACCAGCTGGGTCGCGCGCCGCCGAGGAGCAGGAAATCGCATGCCCCTTACGATCTGGCAGGCAGGCCACGCAACGTCACTTCAGATTGACCTCAAAGCACGTCAGACGGACATCACGACCCACAGGCAGGGGGATGCCGGGATGGTGGACACCGGCGCAGGCGCTGAGCCGTCCTGGGGAGCCCGTCTGCGCGAGTGGCGTGAGTCCACGATGCGTTGGTCTCAGCAAGAGCTCGTTGACCGAATCGTTCAACTCGGATACCGCACCAACGCGGAGCGAGGAACAGACCTTAACGTTGGTCTTCTTCAGAAGTGGGAGAACGGAAAAGTACGGCGTCCAAACTTCAGTTACCGACGCCTGCTAGCGGAACTGGGCGCACCCACTCCCGACCAGACGCCGAAGAAAACTTCTTTCGGTGAGGTTAGTGGCAACGATAGTGATATACTCGCAACTCCATCCGATCCAATCGGGTGGACCGAGGACGGGAGCGATGCAGTTGTCCCTGTGCGCATTGGCCTCGGGGAGGTGGTATTCGTAACCATTCCTCGCCGCGCATTGCTCAAGACTGTCGAGCTTTCCGTTACGAGCACGACGTTATCAGGTTCCGTCATTTCGTCGCACATTACCCATGTGGATCTGCACTCGCTTGGGGTGATGCCAACCGTCGTCGAACCTTCTACGCTCGACAGCGTGGACCGCCGAAGCTTCCTTACCAGCACCGCGGCAGTAGCCGTAGCAGCGATGTTGCCCCAGAACATCGCCACACCTGGACGAGTTGGAGGTGCCGAGGTCGTCCAGTGCTGGAGTAGCCTCCGTCGGTTGTTCCAGCTCGACGACCATCACGGTGGCGGCATGGTGTACGAGATCAATGCGGCGATGGCCACCCGCCTCCAAGAAGCTCTCCATCAGGGCACCTACGGGCAGACGATCGCTCAGGACTTTCAAGCCGTCACAGCAGCGACAATGGAACACGCCGGTTGGCTTGCGTACGATGCAGGTCTGACGAATGCGGCCCGACGGTGGTGGTTAGAAACATGCCATCTCGCCGAGATAGCGAATCTGCCAGGTGCACGCGTTACTGCGCTTACCTCAATGGCACTGCACGCAACCACCTCGGGAGCACCACGTGATGCCCTCGGCCTTATTGCGGCCGCCCGTGAATGTATGGGAGACGCCGCAAGCCCTACTTTGCGATCACTGCTAGCTGCCCGCGAAGCTGTTGCATTTTCCCAGATCCGCGACTCATCCGCTGCCCGGCGAGCAGTTACGGAAGCGCGTCGATGGCTGCTGGACTACGAAAAGCAACAAGACGAGGCCCTGTGGCTGCAATTTTGGAATCCGGCAGATCTCGCCTGGCACGAAACTAGTGTTGCACTTGCCCTGGGCGACGTAAAGGCCGCTGAAAAATCGGCGCGAGCAGCAGTCACGAATTCGGATCAGACTCTATTTCCTCGAAACCACGCATTATACACAGTACGTCTTGGCGGCATCCTTACCCACAGAGGCCAATTAGAAGAAGCTATCGCAGTTACAACTACCGCCGTCAAAGATTCCGACTTGTTCAGTGGATCGCGCAGAATCATGACTGACCTACACTCGACACTCGAGCTGCTTTCGCAACAGAAGTTCGCACCAGCACGAACATTCGCAGAGGCCGCTCGGAAAATTGCTCCGGTGCCCGCGTGATCACCACTACGGCAACGAGAGATGCTCACGGTCTCAGGGACATCCAACTAACTGTACACCGCTTAGGGACTGCAAATACACATCTTGATATAGTCCGCGGACTTTATAGGTCAGTATATGCGGAACCGCCGTACGATGAAGGCCCGGACGACGTCGAGATGTTCATAGCGGACTGGCCGGAACGGACGATGCGGCCTGGTTTCAAGCTCGTTATGGCGTGGCATCGCGACGCGCCCGTCGGTTTCACCTTTGGGTATGTGCTTAATATCGACACACTATGGTGGCAAGGTATTCAAGAACCTATTGACGGCGACCTCACGCATGAGTATCCCGGCCGGACATTCGCGATCATAGAGCTTGCCATGTTGCGAACCCACCGACAGCACGGAATTGGGCGCGAACTTCATGCCCATCTCCTCGCCGGATTACCAAACGAACGCGTTACATTGCTCGTTAGACCAGAAGCAGAAGTGGCACAGAAAGTTTATCACTCGTGGGATTACCGATGTGTCGGCCAGATCCGGCCATTCGATGATGCGCCAATTTACGACGCGATGATCCTAAGCCTGCGCCAGCGCTCCAACGGTTGACACCAGCCCCGGTGAGGACGTGTTGGCGGGCCGCTGCGGCTGTGAACGCAACGAACGGCCCTGACCGGCTCAGTCGAACCGCGGGGCCTCGGTGCGGGTGCGCTTCAGCTCGTAGAAGTGGGGGTACGCGGCCAGGAGGCGCGCGCCGTCGAAGACCGTGCCGG
>JBOHEP010000472.1:0-6583 GCA_050701075.1 Pseudonocardia sp.
ACGAGGAGCGCCGCACCATGCTGGCCGATCATGGCAAGGCGGCCCGCGGCTTCCCGGACGTGCGGGCCAACACCGTGCCGGCGTTCGCGCTCGGCGACTACGAGTGGATCCTCGCGTTCGAGGCCGACGAGCTGCACCGCATCGTCGACCTCATGCGCCATCTGCGCGCCACCGAGGCGCGCCGGCACGTGCGCGAGGAAGTGCCGTTCTACACCGGGCCGCGGGTACAGATCGGCGACCTGGTGGCGACGCTCCCCTAGCGATCTTTGCCGTTAGGGATCCTTGCGAAGCGCCGCACAAGGTTTTTCCGGAACTCGGTCGGACGAGACGCGCATGGAGGCGGTGGAGGGATCCGGTGGGTGGACGGTGCCGAGTGCTTGATCGATGTCTGGGAACCGCCAGCCGTGAGGGGTGCGGTTCCGGGTTCCCAACCACTGATCACGGCGCCACCGGAGCCGGGCTGACCTGCCAAGATCAGCGTCTCGGTACGGGGAGCCGCACGGGATGCGACTCCGTGTTCCCGTTGGCTGATCATGAGGCTGGCGGGGTGATCCAGACCCCGATGAGACTCATGCGGTGCCGCACGTGGTGATCCTGCCTCCGACAGCGCTGTTCTAGCGCTACGCTTGGTCCATGGCGACGATCCAGATTCGCGATCTTCCCGACGATGCCTACGAGATCATCCGGCAGCAAGCCCGGGATTCCGGTCAGTCGTTGCAGGCTTACATGCGTCAGCGGGTCATCGAGCTGGCCGAGGAGACTTCGAGCCGCGCTGACGCGCTCGAACGGCTCGAGGGATATCTCGCGGAGCGCGGAGGGGTCGGGGCCTCGGCGGAGGAGATCGTTGCAGACGTCCACGCCGCTCGCCGATGACCGGACTCGTGTTGGACGCCTCGGCGTTCGTTTTCGCGTTCACCGAGACGTCAGCCGCAGCGAGGTCCCTGCGGACCCGGATCGCTGAGGCCCGATGCCACGCGCCACACCTCGTCGATGCGGAGGTGGGCAGCGTCGCACGGAGCAAGTTGTTGCGCCGTGAGCTCGATTCCGCACAGGCCTTCAGCCTTCTGAATGGAGTCGCGCGGATCATCCAGCGTCGATATCGGCATGGGCCGCTCGCCAGACTTGGGTGGAGCCTTCGTGACGACGTCTCGTTCTACGATGCGATGTACGTTGCACTTGCCGCGAGCCTCGGCATGCCGCTGCTCACTGCCGACGCTCGCCTGAGCCGGGTCGAAGGACTCCCCTGCGAGGTCGAGCTCGTCGGACAGTGAGGTCACTGGCTCACCGGCGTCCGGCCGCAAAGCAGGCCCGGCCTATCGCAGCGCCACATCGGTTCTCGGCGCCGGCTGCCCGGCCGCCGGTGACGGAGCTGATCTGGCATGAATTCGCTGGTCTCGCTAACCGGAGTAACCTCGGATGACGATCAACTGCCCTCGGGCACGAGCTTCAGCGACACGGAATTGATGCAGTACCGCAAGTCGGTCGGCGTGCCGTATCCCTCACCCTCGAAGACGTGGCCGAGGTGGCTGTGGCAGGTGGCGCAGAGCACCTCGACTCGCGGCATGCCCATGCTGACGTCGCGCCGTTCGATGACCGCGTCGCCGGCCAGCGGCGTGAAGAACGACGGCCACCCGCAGTGCGACTCGAACTTGGTGTCGCTGCGGAACAGCTCCGCACCGCACGCGCGACACCGGTAGACGCCGGTGGTCTGGGAGTCTGTGTACTCCCCGCTGAAGGGGCGTTCGGTGCCGGCCTGGCGCAGCACCTCGTACTCGGCGGGAGTGAGCTCCGCGCGCCACTCGGCGTCGGACTTGACGACCTTCGGCTCGGATGCGGTGACGGGATCCATGGCGCTCAGACTATGCGAGCGCCCCGACAGTGCGCCGAGGATGCTTGCGAACGATCTCCTTACAACCACGTCGTGACCACGAACATCAACGCGTCCCCCACCAGGTACGCGGCGACGACCAGCAACAACCCCACCAGCAGCACGGCAGCCCAGCGCCTCGCCCCGTGCGCCCGGTTGGCCGAGTCGGCGAAGTCGCGGACCCCGTCGAGGTAGCCCTCCACGGTGAACGCCGGGCGTTCGCGTTGCATCCGGTCGAGGTGCTCGGCGAACGCCTGGGCCTCGGGGTCGTCGGGGTCGAGGCCGAGCAGCTCGTCGTCGAACTGGCCGGACCGGGCCGGCTGCCGGGGTCCATGAAGTTCGGGCACTGGAGAAGGGTAGCCGGTAGCGTCGCGAAGCGTGGCGAGGAAGTCGGACGCGGAACTGCTCAGCGTGCCCGGACCGGACGGCGACCGGGAGGTACGGCTGTCCAGCCCGGACAAGGTGTACTTCCCGGATCGCGGGATCACCAAGCGGGAGGTCATCGAGTACTACCGGGCGGTGTCCGCGCCGCTGCTGCGGGTGCTGCACGAACGGCCGACCAACCTCAAGCGGTATCCGGACGGCGTCCGGGGCGAGGCGTTCTACGTGAAGCGGATGCCGAAGGGGGCGCCGGAGTACGCGGAGACCGCGACGGTGACCTTCCCCAGCGGGCGCACCGCGCAGTCGCTGTGCCCGACCGAGCGTGCTGTGCTCGTGTGGGCGGCGAACCTCGGCACCTTCGACTTCCACCCGTGGCCGGTCCGCCGCGCCGACGCCGACCGTCCCGATGAGCTGCGCATCGACCTCGATCCGCAGCCCGGCACCGGGTTCGCCGACGCCGCCCGAGTGGCTGCGGTGCTGCGCGAGGTGCTCGACGAGGCCGGGTTGGTGGGCTGGCCGAAGACCTCAGGCGGGCGGGGCATCCACGTGGCCGTTCGGATCAGGCCCAAGTGGTCGTTCGTCGACGTCCGGCACGCGGTGATCGCGATCGGGCGTCGGGTGGCCGATCGCCTGCCGGACCGGGCGACGGTCGCGTGGTGGAAGGAGGAACGCGGTGAGCGGGTGTTCGTGGACTACAACCAGGCCGCGCGGGATCGCACGATCGCCTCGGCGTGGTCGGTGCGTGGGCGACCGGGGGCGACTGTGTCGATGCCGGTCACCTGGGAGGCCCTGCCCGACGTCGAGCCCGAGGATTTCGACGTGCGTACGGTGCCCGGCCTGCTCGCCGATCGCGGCGATCCGCATGCGGAGATGGACGCCACCGTGTGCGGGATCGAGGCGGCACTTGACTGGTATGCGGCCGACGAGCGCGACCGCGGGCTGGGGGACATGCCCTACCCGCCGGAGTATCCGAAGATGCCCGGCGAGCCGATGCGGGTGCAGCCCAGCCGGGCGAGGCAGTAGCACAACTTCCGCTCAGATCAGGGTAGGCCCGGCGCTCCGGCCGTACCCGAAACCCCGGCCACGCGAACGGCGTGACCGGGATCCGAGGACGAGCGCGTCAGCCCTTGAAGACGTCCTTGACCTTCTCGCCGGCCTGCTTGAGATTCGCCTTCGTCTGGTCGGTCTGGCCCTCGGTCTCCATCTCGGGGTCGTCGGTCGCCTCGCCGACCTTCTCCTTGACCTTGCCCTTGACTTCCTCGGACTTGTTGTCGATCTTGTCGCTGGTGCTCATCGGGGCTCCTTTCGTCCACTCCGCTGTCTGTCGCCACGGTCTACCCGCAAGAGCCGGCCGCAACACATGACCTGCAGACCCGTCTACGTCGCCGGCTACCCCATGCTCTTGGCGCCGTCCAACGACTCGCGGATGATGTCGGCGTGGCCGGCGTGCTGCGCGGTCTCCGCGATCAGGTGGAGCAGGACGCGACGGGCGGACCAACTCGCGCCCGGCTCGAACCACGGCGCCTCGGGGAGCGGGTGGGACACCTCCAGGTCGGGCAGATCCGCCACGATCTCGTCGGTGCGGCGCGCCACCTCGTCGTAGCTGTCGAGCAGCCCGGCCAGCGTCTCGCCCTCGGCCATGCGGAACTGGTTGGCGTAGGCCTCCCAGTCGGTGTCGTCGCCGGTCATCGCGTCGGCGTCCCCGAGCACGAAGTTCATCCATTCCTGCTCGGTGGCCGCGACGTGCTTGATCAGGCCGCCCAGACAGAGCTCACTTACGGTGGGGGACTGGGCAGCCTGCTCGTCGGTCAGCCCGCGCACCGTGAAACGCAGGAGGTCCCGGTGCTTGGCCAGCGTCTGCAGGATGTCGGCGCGTTCGCCGGTGGTGATGTTCTCGGTGATCACAGTGTCCGCCTCTGTTCGGTCCGTCGTGTGCGACGCTAGGCGCCATTGCGGTCAGGTTCGGTCCTGAACTCCAGGTTGGCCCTCATCCCTCGCGAACCAGGCAGAACGGGTGCCCGGCCGGGTCGAGATATACCGCAGCTGCACCCAGTCGTCATCGGCCCGCTCGATCTCGGTACCTGTCACCCCACTGTAGAACCGGGCGACGGTGTGCGGATCCCGGCAGTCGAGGACCACCAGGGCGAGGGATGCGATTACGGTCATGGTCCGACGGTAGCGACCTGCACCGACAGTCAGCGGGGCCGTAGCACGTAGCCGGTGTAGCCGTAGTCGGCACCGTGCGCGCGACGAACCTCGATCTCCCGGCCGACCTCGTCGAGCACGGCACTCGCGTCCGTCCGGTCGCGGCGGAGTGCGGCGATGCGCGCGGCCAGGGGGTCGTAGTACGCGGCCCAGTCGGAGTCGGGCAGCAGGTACGTGGCGGCGACGGTCCAGCCGGCGGCCATCGCGGAACCGACGTTGCCGCCGGTGGTCCGCATGCCCGGGTAGCCCGGGTCCCAGAACTCCCGAGCTTCCGGCGCCGGCTCGGACGTGGTCCATTCGGCCTCGGTGAGCACGAGGACGCCGCCCGGCGCGAGCAGCCGTCGCCAGGCCAGCAGCGCCGAGTCGAAACCCATGATGTACGCCGAGCCCTCGGCCCAGAGGAGGTCGGCGGATCCGTCCGGGAGTGGGAGATCCTCCATCGGGGCGGCCACCGTCCGGATCCGGTCGCTGAGCCCGGCGGCAGCGGCCTCGGCGCGCAGCCGATCGAGGTAGGGGACGTGCTTGTCGACGGCAACGACCTCGGCGTCGACCTCGGCGGCCAGCAGGAGGCTAGCCGGCCCGGTGCCACACCCGATGTCCACGACCCGTGGCCGCGCCGGCAGCGGCTCCGCCAGACGCAGCAGCAGGCGCGTGGTCGCAGACGAGCCCGGAGCCTCCCGCGGCAGGCTCTCGTGCGCGGCCCAGAAGATCTCCTCGGCGGTCACCTGACCATACAAGCACCCGGGCTGCTGTTCGGCGCGGCGCGGCGCGGCGCCGGAGCGGGCACGGGCGGCGGCTGCGGAACTGCGAGACGCAGGGGTGACGTTCGTTATCGGCGTGGTCAGCACCGGCACCGGACGGATCGTTCTTGCGCTGACAAGCCACCGGACGGAGTCGCGCGCCGTAGCCGTTCCCGTCCGGGTCACACCGTTCGTTGCCTGCCCTTGAACGGCACATCCTCGCCACCGCACAACTCGACGCCAACCGTCATGACGCCTCGACGCGATGGTCGCAAGACTTCGAGCCACCGCCAAGCCGAGTCGTCCCGCAAGAACCGATAGCGGGCATCGGACTGGCGGACTACCTGTCGCTGCGGGCGCGACGGGTGACAAGACCAGTCTCCCGGCAGGTGCCCGACATCGCCGATGACGGGCATATGAGCAGCCCGGGGGAGACCTGACCTGAGATCACTCCGTCGCCGACGAGAACGCGCTCGCCCGCGGCCTGGAGGTGGCTGTCCGCCGGAGGCAGCGCTGCCTGCACGTCGGTGATACCGACCTCGGCGGCGACATGCCATGCTGCGGCCGGGTTGTCGCCGATGAGCGGGACCGGCGGGCGACCGCCGATCCCGCCGGACCGAAGAAGATCCCGTCGATGATCGCGACCGTGTCGCCGGGCAGCGCTTTCAGGTGCAGCACCACTCCGTGCTCGACCGGCCGGGTGGGTGCGCTGCTCGCGCGGCCGCCGCGTCCTCGATGATCTACCTCCCGATCCCTGCTGAGCAGCGCAGGAGTGTGCACCGCAGTGCCGCAGCGGCGGTGGCTCCGGGTGGGACCCTGCTTCTCGCCGACCTGGCGGAGTTCGCGAACCTTTTCCGAACCGCGCAGCGGGGTGGAACGGGTGGTCGACGGACAACCGAGGCCAGCCCTCGACGTGGAGGTCGAAGTGAAACGCAGTGCCGCGGGTGCTACTGGTACACGTCCCGCCGATGCTGCACTCGCATGATGGTGACGGTGGCCGTCACGTCGTCGAGCTCATAGACGGTCCGGTGCTCGCCGATGCGAACACGCCAGTCGCCGTGGCTGCCCACCAGCTTTGTGATTCCCGTATCCGGCTCGATGCAGCCGCGTGTTACCAAGATTCGAGGGGTTGTACTGTTGCAGATGGACACACTCCCCTGGTTCAGGATCGATGCCGAGACCGAACCTGGCGCACCGGACTCGTAGTGCCGTTGCGTCATTCCGTGCCAGAATGCCTGAACTAGCGCTTCATTTGCGTTCGGCGATGGGTGCGGCTCTTTTGGAGGGGGCCTTGTGGCGCCTGTGACCAGGGGGTGTGTTGAGGCTGGAGTGAGGTGAGGGGCTCCTTCCCGCTACGTTCGAGGTGCTGAAGCCTTGACGCGGCAAGAAG
>JBOHEP010000473.1:0-12178 GCA_050701075.1 Pseudonocardia sp.
ACCTACCTCGACCTTGTCGCCCGCGAACTCAACAACCGACCACGGCGTATCCTCGGCTACCGAACCCCAGCAGAAGTCTTCACCGACCTCCTGGCCAGCTCAATTGCTTCCACCGGCTGAGACCAAGGCTCCGTGACATCGGGCGGCCGACCGACGCGGAGCGATTTGCACGTGATTCGTTGCAGATGTCGGACGGATACGATCGCGGTCGACTGTTCAACACAGCGCTTCTCTCCTCGATACTGGCAGACGGTGGCAAGATCGATGAGTCAGTCCTGATGGCCCGGGATGCGCTTCGGATGGCAGGGCAGGTGCGCTCCGTTCGAGCACAGGGATATCTGCGGGATGCGGCCGTGCGCCTCTTACCCTTTGCGGGAGTAGCGCACGTCAAAGAACTTCAACACGACATGATCGCGGCCGGGGTGAATGTTCGCCGTTAGCGCTGCATCAGGACGTGCAGGAGTCCGATCTGCGCAGCGGCGCCGATGATCTCGCCACACCTGATCTTGCCATAGATCGACGATAGTGGAATCCACTCCGCCCGAGCTGCCTCATTGATGTCAGGCGCATTTCCGGTGGGCTTGCAGTCCTCAGCGAGGTACAGGAGATTCTCGAAATCAGCCGTTCCGGCGAGCGGCTGAAAACTGCCCAGCGGGGTAATCTTTTCCGCGCGCCACCCGGTTTCTTCCTCGACTTCCCGCGCAGCCGATGCGAGCGGGTCCTCGCCGGGGTCGACATAACCGCCCGGTAGTTCCCACGTCCACTGGTCCATGATGAAGCGATGACGCCAAATCATCAGTACATTCTCTTTCGCTTCATCGATCGGGACGACGATTGAGGCCCTCGGCATCCTGAGGACATACTGTTCGAAGTGGACGCCATCGGGCAGTTCCACGTGAGCGAGGCTCAGACTCAGGCGCCGAGAGTCGTCTACGAGCCATTCATCGTGAATCTTCCACGATGTTCGCTCGTCGCTCGTTTCGGGGTGGGTCATGCGTTTATTCTAGCGTCGGTGGCCGCTCGTACTGGTGGGCTGCGGTGCGGCGCTCGTGATGTGGCGACAGCAGGCTGGACGTGGGCATCCGGTCGAAGGCCATGTCCACGGTGAGGTTCCCGTGCTGGGTGAGCCCCCTTGGCCTGCTCGATGAGCAGCTCGATCGTCTCGATCTCCTCGTTGGAGGTGGCCACGACCCGCGGGTTGCGCTTCGGGTCGGCGAGCAGGATCCCGGCTGCGTCCGCGGTCTGTAGGCCGGCGCAGTGTCACCGCCCACTGCGCCGGCCCCCGACCGTCCCCATTATCCTCCGGCGCACTCGACAGCGAGGAGGCAGCGTGACCCGGACGACCTGCACGAAATGGCTGATAGCGACAACCGCGGCCGCCCTTCTGGCAGGATGCGCACAGCCCGGTGAGCTGGGCTCACCGCCGGTGACCCCGCCAGTCGCTGCAGCCCCGCCACCCGCCGCCGCGCCGCCGGCACCACCCGTACCCGCACCGCCCTCTTCGGCGCCGCCCGCCGGGCCGGTGCTCGTGGGCTCGGGCACCATCGAGGACGGGGTGACGATCCGCAACGCCCGGCCGGTCACGTTCTCGGTGCGCACGTTCGTCCTGCCACCCGGGGGCAGCACCGGTTGGCACCAGCATCCGGGCACCGAGATATCGATCGTGAAGGCGGGAACGATCACGGTGCTCCTTGGCCCGGACTGCGAGCCGGCCGAATATGCTGCCGAAGATGCCCTGTTGATCCCCAGCAACACACCGCACATGGCCCGCAACGACGCAGCGGAGGACGCCGAGCTCGTGGTCACCTACCTGCTCGCGCCGGACGCCCCGGAGCGCTCGGAGGTCCCGCCCGCCTGCCCTGACCGATAGCCGTCCGGTCCACCGTTCGGCGCCGCCCGATTGTCGGTCCGGTGTGCCAAAGTGGGGTCTGACGGCGGTCCGATCAGGCGGCCCACTACCACGGCGGGAATGATGGCTAGGAAGGTTTTCGATCTCCATCGGCGCGAGTGGTCCCTGCGCCGCAACATCGAGTGGTCGGTGCCCGCCACCGGCGAGGACTTCGAGCATGACGTCGACGGCGGTCGGGGTGCGGCGGGGCTGGTCCTGTCGGGCCTGTTCGCGTTCTGGATGATCCTCGTCATCTGGAAGCCGGCCGAGGTGCACATCCCGTGGTTCTACTGGCTGGTCTTCTTCATCATCTTGGTATTCTTTCCGGTCCGTTGGGCCCTGCGGCGCCCCTGGACGGTCGTGGCCGAAACGGTCGGCGGCTACGACCAACCCGCGGAGCTGTGGACGGGCCTTGTCCGCGGGGAGGCGAAGTCCCGCGAGGAGATGCGGATCGTCAAGCGCCGGCTGGAGATCCAGGGCACGCCAGGGCACTCCGACAGCCCCCTGCAGCCGGTCAGCTAGGTCCGAAGTGCCTGAGCTGCCCGAGATCGAGGCGCTGGCCCACCACCTGCGCGAGCACGCCCGGTACCGGCCGGTCGCGCGGGTCGACGTGGCGAGCATGAGCGCGCTCAAGACCTTCGACCCGCCTGTCTCCGCGCTCGTCGGCCGGGTCGTCACCGGAGCCGGGCGCCACGGCAAGTTCCTCGACGTCGAGTTCCTCGACCGGGCGGACGACGGGCTGCATCTGATCACCCACCTGTCCCGCGCCGGCTGGCTGCGGTGGCACGGCACCGCGGGTACCGCACCGCCCAAGCCCGGCCGCGGGCCACTGGAGCTGCGTGTGCATCTCGACACCGTCGGTGGTCCCGGTTTCGACCTCACCGAAGCCGGTACCCAGAAGCGCCTGTCTGTGTACCTGGTCCGCGATCCGCAGGAGGTTCCCGGGATCGCCCGGCTCGGCCCCGACGCGCTCCAGTTGTCCCGCGACGAGTTCGGGGTGCTGCTCGCCGGGCGCACCGAGCGGATCAAGACGCTGTTGGTGGACCAGCAGACGATCGCCGGTGTCGGCAACGCCTACAGCGACGAGATCCTGCACACCGCCCGACTGTCGCCGTACGCGGTGTCGGGGCGCCTGCGCCCCGAGCAGGTCGACGGCCTGCACACGGCGATGCGGTCCGTGCTCACCGACGCCGTCGTCCGGTCCGTCGGACACAAGGCCGCGGAGCTCAAGGGGGAGAAACGATCGGGGATGCGGGTGCATGCACGTACCGGCCTCCCCTGCCCGGTGTGCGGGGACACCGTTCGGGAGGTTTCCTTCGCCAACCGGTCGTTCCAGTACTGTCCGCGCTGCCAGACGGGCGGACGCCCGCTCGCCGACCGGAGGCTGTCCCGGCTGGTCAGGTAATACTCGGGTGATACGCGGCGGGTGAGCCAAGGAGGATCTGTGGGAGAGTTCCTCGGTTCGTCGACGGCCCTGCTGCTGCTGGTCGGGTTGCTGGTGGTCGTCGTCGTGGTCGTCGCCGTGATGCTGGTCCGGACGCGGCGCAACACCTTCGCCACCCCGTTGGAGAAGGCCACCTTCGGCACGCTGCACACGGTCGCGCTGGCAGCCCCGGTGCTGCGGGAGGGCCTGTCCCGGTCCTCCGCCGAGTTCGCCCTGCCCTACCTGCGGACGTTGCTGGAGACGTGCGCACTGGCGATGACCGACAGTCAGGGGGAGATCCTCGGTTGGGACGGCGACGCCGACCAGCACCACCCTGACGTCCGGTCGCTCGCCCAGGACGTCGTGGCCACCGGTCGTCAGCAGGTGGCCACGCACGCCAACCTCGTCTGTGATCATCCGAACTGTGAGGTGCGGGGAATCGTCGTGGTGCCGCTGGAGATCGAAGGCACGATCGTCGGTACGTTGGCCGCGGTCGCGGAGCGCCCGCCCGGTCCGGTGCTGTTGCGCGCCACCGCCGAGGTCGCCAGGTACATCTCCAGCCAGCTGGAGCTGGCTGAGCTCGACGAGTCCCGCGCGCGGCTGCAGCGGGCCGAGGTCCGGGCGCTGCGGGCGCAGATCTCGCCGCACTTCATCTACAACGCCCTCACCACGATCTCCATGTTCATCCGCACCGACCCGGTTCGGGCCCGCGAGCTGCTCATGGACTTCGCCGACTTCACCCGCTACTCGTTTCGCACCGCGGGGGAGTACACGACACTCAAGGACGAGCTGGCCAACATCGAACGTTACATCGCTTTGGAGAAGGCGCGCTTCAGCGACCGGCTCAACATCAAGCTGCGGATCGCACCCGAGGTGCTGCAGGTGGTGCTGCCGTTCCTCGCGCTGCAGCCGCTGGTCGAGAACGCGGTGCGGCACGGTCTGGGGAGCAAGCCGAACGGTGGCACGATCACCATCACCGCGGAGAACGCCGGGTCCGAGTGTGTGATCGTCGTCGAGGACGACGGCGTCGGAATGGATCCGGCCCGGCTCACCGAGGATCTCGACGATGCGCACCTGTCCGGTGCGCACGTCGGCCTCGGCAATGTCGACGACCGGATGCGCTCGGCGTTCGGCGCCGACTTCGGTCTCGTCGTGGACACAGCCATCGGTGCCGGCATGAGGATTACCCTGCGGGTCCCGAAGTTTCGGGCGGGCATCCGCGTCTGACCGCGCCGCGCCGCGGCCCGACGGCCGCGTAGTTTGGTGGGATGGATGCTCTGCGGCTTCCCGAACGGCTGGTGTCGAGGCTGCCCGGTCGGCTCGGCGACCGCGCCGACCGTACCGTGGTCTCTCTGGTCCGGTTGCACGGAGTGATCACTTCGATCACCGGACCGATGCCCAGAGCAGTGATCAACGCCGCGAGCATCGACAAGGTGCTCGAGCGGGCGTTCGCGTCCGAGCGGCTGACCGCAGTGGCGCTGCTGGTGAACTCGCCGGGGGGCTCGCCCACCCAGGCCGCCCTCGTCGCCGACCGTATCCGCGGGCTTGCCGCGGAGCGGGAGGTGCCGGTGCTGGCCTTCTGCGAGGATGTCGCCGCGTCCGGCGGGTACTGGCTCGCCTGCGCCGCCGACGAGATCTATGCCCACCCGACGTCGATCGTCGGCTCGATCGGGGTGGTCAGTCAGGGCTTCGGGCTGGAGGGGCTCCTGCAGCGCATCGGGGTGGAACGCAGGCTCTACACGGCCGGTGACTCGAAGTCCCGGCTCGACCCGTTCCTGCCGGAGAAGCCGGAGGACGTCGTCTGGCTACGCGGGCTGCAGGACCAGCTGCACGAGATGTTCCAGCAGTGGGTTCGGACCCGCCGGGGTGACCGGTTACGGGATGACGCGGACCTGTTCACCGGTGAGATCTGGACGGGGAGCCGCGCGGTCGAGCTGGGTCTGGTCGACGGCCTGGGCACCGCCCGCGGAGTACTCACCGAGCGTTACCCGGACGCCGAACTGGTGTTCGTCGAGGGTCGCAAACCGCTGCTCGCCCGGCTCGGTCTGGGTTCCGCACCCGCGGCCGGTGCCGCCGCGATCGACGGCCTGCTCGGGATCGCCCAGGCGGCCGAGATCCGCGCAACCTGGGCGCGGTACGGTCTGTAGCTCATTGTGAACTGGCGAACCCGATTGGTGCTGAGATCTGGCACT
Source organism: Pseudonocardia sp. (assembly GCA_050701075.1). Classification (GTDB taxonomy): domain Bacteria; phylum Actinomycetota; class Actinomycetes; order Mycobacteriales; family Pseudonocardiaceae; genus Pseudonocardia. The sequence goes on from JBOHEP010000473.1 coordinate 5,504, forward strand.
CACACGGTCTGACCGTCACCATGGTCGTCGGGGCCCGTGATCGTTGGGCTCCGACGGGTGCAGCGGACAGCAGGATGAGGAGATCGTGGACAGTAACGACAGCTCCGGTGGCCTGGTCGTGCTTGCGGTGGACGACGAGGAGCCGGCTCTCGAAGAACTGGCCTACCTGCTGAAGGAGGACCACCGCGTCGGCATTGTGCTCAAGGCCTCCGATGCCACCGACGCGCTGCGCATCCTCAACAGCCGACAAGGTGTCCGCGAGGCGAGTTCGCCCGGTCAGCAGAACGGCATCCGGACGATGGTGAACCCGATGACCGGCACTCGCGTCGCCGAACGCACCGATGTCGAGGTGGTCTTCCTCGACATCCGGATGCCGGGTCTGGACGGCCTCGAGCTTGCCAGGGTGTTCTCCTCGATGGCGGTGCCGCCGTCGGTGGTCTTCGTGACCGCCCACGACGATCGCGCGGTCGATGCCTACGAGGTGGGCGCGGTCGACTACCTGCTCAAGCCGTTGCGTGCCGAGCGCCTCGCGGCCTCGCTCGACCGCATCCTCGCCCTGCGGGTCGCCGGCGCCGTGGAGGCGGTTCGGGAGGAGAACAGCGAGGACGAGGTGATCCCGGTCGAGCTGGCCGGTACCACCAAGCTGGTCCCGCGTTCGGCCGTGCGCTACGTCGAGGCCCAGGGTGACTACGCCCGGCTGCACACCCAGGAGGGCAGCCACCTGGTCCGCATCCCGCTCTCGGTCCTCGAGGATCGTTGGCGAGAGGCCGGCTTCGTCCGCATCCACCGCTCCTTCCTGGTGTCGTTGCCTCTGGTCACCGAGCTGCGCCTGTCCGGCTCCGGCTATGTCGTGCGGGTCGGCAACGGGCCCGACTGCGCCGAGCTCCCGGTCAGCCGCCGGCACACCCGTGAGCTGAAGGACCGCCTCGTCAGGGCGACGAAGCAGGCGTGGAGCCAACGGTGACCACTCACGCCGACGGCGCCGCGCCGTCGGTGTCGTCAGGGTGCGACGACGGTTCGGGTGCCGAGCACCGCAAGAAGTCCGAGCACCGCGGGAAGGCGGACGAGGCCGACGACCCCGGCCCGCTCTGGCTGCGGCAGGAGATCCAGCGTCGGATCGCGGCGAAGGGGTCAGGATCGGGTGGACGGCACGCCTGCCCTGACGTGCCGGAGCGCTCTGAGGTGACGGAGTCCTTCGAGGTGGAGAGATCCTCTGATGGTGCGGGGATCTCTGTGGCTGGGTCTCCTGAACCGGCTGGGTCTCCTGAGCCGGCGGGATCTTCTGAACCGGCTGGGTCTCCTGAACCGGCGGGATCTCCTGAACAGGCGGGATCTCCTGAACCGGCCGAGTCTCCTGAGCCGGTGGGGTCTCCTGAAAGGGTTGAGGCACTCGAACCGGCGGGGGCTCCTGCGGGATTCAACTGGCCTCCCCTCGGTGGGTCGGCACCGCCGTCGCAGTTCGACTCAGGCCCGCCCACCACCCGGCTGACGGCGCTCCCGGGCGGGCCGGTCCGGGGTGGGGTGGACCCGACATCTCCCCCACGCATTCAGATCGGTCCGCCGGGCCCAGCTCCGGCTCGGCCGGTTGCCCTCCGCCCGTCCACTCCTGATCAGCCGGCCCGGTATCCGCCCACGGCCGTGACCGAGCCGCGCCGGCCCGATCCCCTGCCGGACGGCGAGCCGACCGCGGACGGGGCTGATGGCGCACCCGAACGGGTGCGGGTGGTGCTGTCCGAGCGCAACCGGGCGGCGCGCACCGTGCGCACGGTCGAGGTCGTTCAGGACAACGATGGCGTCGGCGAGTTGCTCCGCAACAACCTGATCGGCTCTCAGCTGGCCGTCGCGCTGCGCTTCGCGGTCCTGGCGGGGGTCACTCTCGGTCTGCTGCCCGTGCTGTTCGCCATGTTCCCGGCCATCGGCCGGACCGAGGTGCTGGGCCTGCGGCTGCCGTGGCTGCTGCTCGGGGTGCTGGCGTACCCTTTCCTGTTCGGCCTCGGCTGGTGGCACACCCGCATCGCCGAGCGTGTGGAGCAGAACTTCGCCGAATACGTCCGGGGCTAGGCGCCTCTTGAGCACTCCTGCGGTGGTCGCGCTGGTCGCGATCGTGCTCGTGGCGGTGGTGTCGGCGGTCATCGGGTCGTTCGGCGTGCGGATGTCGCGCAGCACCTCGGACTTCCTGGTCGCCTCACGCACTGTGGGGCCGGTGGCCAACGCCAGTGCGATCTCCGGGGAGTACCTGTCAGCGGCGTCCTTCCTGGGTCTCGCCGGGTTCATCCTCAGCGATGGTGTGGACGCACTCTGGTTCCCGGTCGCCTCGCTCGCGGGCTTCCTCGCGCTGGTGCTCTTCGTGGCCGCGCCGCTGCGCCGTTCCGGCGCATACACGGTGCCCGACTTCGCCGAGGTCCGGCTGGGTTCGCAACAGCTGCGCGGGGTGTGCACCCTGTTCGTGCTGTTGATCGGTTGGATCTACCTGTTGCCCCAGCTGCAGAGCGCCGGATTCGTGCTCACCACCCTCACCCCGTTGCCCGCCTGGATCGGGGTGGCCGCCTCCGGGATCGTCGTGATCGTGACCGTGGTCGGCGGCGGGATGCGGTCGATCACGTTCGTCCAGGCGTTCCAGTACTGGCTCAAGCTCACCGCGCTGGCCGTGCCCGCGATCATCGTGCTCGGCCTGTTCCTCTCCGACAACGACCCGGCGCGCACGTTCGACCGCCCGGTGGCCCCGCAGTTCCCTGTCGACATGACGGTGGAGGTGCGCACCGACGTGCTACTGGAGGTCACCGAACCGGTTCGGCTCACGGCCGAGGGCGAGGTCGACGGTGAGCTTGTCGACGGTCCGATCACCTGGTCGCCGGGTCGGCACGAGGTGCTCGCCCGCAGCAGTCTGGAGTTCACCGCAGGCGCTGCGGTGCCCACGGTCGCGGGGGCACCTGCGACCGATCAGGAGTGGTCGGAGCCGATCTCGGGGGACGAACCCCACCAGTTGCTCGAGATCTACTCGATCATCATCGCCGCGGTCCTGGGTGTGATGGGCCTACCGCATGTGCTCGCGCGCTTCTACACCAACCCGGACGGTCGGGCGGCCCGCCGCACCGCGGTCGTCGTGCTCGCCATGATCGGCGGCTTCTACATCCTGGTCGCGCTGGTCGGGTTCCTGTCGCGGCTCTACACCCCGCAGCTGCTGGTCAGCGGCCCCGATGCGGCGGTCCTCCTGCTGCCGGTGGCGACACTGGGGGAAAGCTGGGCGGCGTGGCTGTTCGGCGGACTGGTCGCGGCCGGCGCGGCGGCGGCGATCCTGGCGACGTCGTCGGGGCTGATGGTGAGCCTGGCCGGGGTGCTGTTCACCGATGTGCTGCGCGGGCGGTGGCGGGACTTCCGCTTCGCAGCGGTGCTGTCCGGAGTGGTGCCGCTGGTCCCGGCGCTGCTGATCCCGCGGCTGGACTACGCGGTGACGGTGCCCTTGGTGTTCGCGGTGGCGGCGTCGACGTTCTGTCCGCTGTTGGTGTTGGGCATCTGGTGGCGCGGTCTGACTGCGTCGGGCGCCATCGCGGGCGTGCTCGTGGGCGGCGGGCTCTCGGTGTGCGCGGTGGCCACCACCCTGTTCGTCCTACCGGCCGGCTGGATGGGTGTGCTGCTCCTCCGGCCGGCCGCGGTCACCGTGCCGGCCGCGTTCCTCACGATGATCCTGGTCAGCAGGCTCTCGCGGGAGCAGGTACGCACCGATGTCGACGCCGCGCTGCTGCGGTTGCATGCTCCCGAGCGGCTGGGGCTCGACCAGGACCGGGTGGATCGAGGCGCAGAATGAACGCCCGACCCCGATCGGGTGGCCAGGTGGCGGCAGGACCACAGCGGACGGAGGTGCCCTCGTGACCCCCTCGTCCGTGTCGGCCCTGACGGCGATGGCGCTGGTCGCGGTCGCCAGCACCATCATCGGGTCACTCGCGCGGAGGGCCCGAAGCACCTCTGACTTTCTGGTCGCCTCCCGGACCATCGGTCCGGGGACGAACGCCGGAGCGATCTCCGGGGAGTATCTGTCCGCGGCGTCGTTCCTCGGGGTTGCCGGGCTCATCCTGCGCGACGGTGCCGACGCGCTGTGGTATCCGGTCGGATTCACCGCGGGCTACCTGGCGCTCGTGTTGTTCGTGGCGGCACCGCTGCGCCGCTCCGGGGCCTACACGGTGCCCGACTTCGCCGAGGCCCGCCTGGGCTCGAAGCGGCTGCGGCAGGTGTGCACCGCGTTCGTGCTGGTCATCGGCGTGCTGTACTTGCTGCCCCAGCTCCAGGGCGCGGGCCTGACCCTGACCACGGTCACGGGCCTGCCGGCATGGGTCGGGGTGGTGACAGCCGCGGTGGTGGTCGTGGCCACGGTGGTGCTCGGCGGGATGCGGTCGATCACGTTCGTGCAGCTGTTCCAGTACTGGCTCAAGCTCACGGCCCTGGCGGTGCCGGCGATCGTCGTGCTGATGTTCTTCCTGAGTAGCGACCGTACATTCGACCGGCCGGCGCCGCCGCAGTTCCCGAACCGCGCCGTCGTCGAGATCCGAACCGATGTGGTGCTCGATGTCGCTGAGCCGGTCGTGTTCATGGCCACCGGTGAGGTCGATGGGCAGATCGTCGATGGCCGGTTGCGGTGGGACGCCGGCCGGCACACGGTGCTGGAGGGCGCCACGCTGATCTTCGATCAGGGCACACCCGTTCCGGTGGTCGCCGGGGCCCCTACCTCCGACGCCAGCTGGGTGACCCCGCTTCCCGACTCGAACAGGTTCGGGCTGTTGGCCACCTATTCGCTGATCATCGCGACGTTCCTCGGCACGATGGGTCTGCCGCACGTCCTCGTGCGCTTCTACACCAACGCCGACGGCCGAGCGGCGCGTCGCAGCGCGGTCATCGTACTCGGCATGCTCGGCGGCTTCTACCTGTTGGTGGTCCTCCTCGGGGTGCTGTCCCGGCTGTACACACCCCAGCTGCTCGTCAGCGGGGATACCGACGCGGCGGTCCTGCTGTTGCCCGCGGCGGTGCTCGGCAGCGGATGGCTCGGAGCGGCGCTCGGCGCCCTGGTGGCCGCCGGGGCATGCGCCGCGTTCCTGTCGACCGCATCGGGGCTGGTGATGAGCATCGCCGGCGTGCTGTCCACCGACGTGCTGCGACGGGCGCGGGTACGCGATTTCCAGTTCTCGGCCGTGCTGGCCGGGGCGGTGCCGCTGGTGTTTGCGCTCGGGGTTCCCCGGCTGGACTTCACCGAGGCCGTTGCGTTGGCCTTTGCCGTGGCGGCGTCGACGTTCTGCCCGCTCCTGGTGCTCGGTATCTGGTGGCGGGGCCTGACCGACCACGGTGCGGTCGCCGGGGTTCTCCTGGGTGGCGTGCTGTCAGCGGGGGCGGTGACCGTTGAGCTCGCCGGGCTGGGTGGGGAGGGCTGGTTCGGAGTGCTCCTGTATCGCCCCGCGATCCTCAGCGTCCCGGCGGCCTTCCTGACGATGGTCGCGGTGAGCCTGCTGACGGCGCGGCGTCGGCCCGCCGATGTCGACCAGGTCATGCTGCGGCTACACGCCCCCGACGGGCTCGGTCTGAGCTCCGATCGCCTCACCGAGCGGATCGGGCGGCCTCGAACGTGAAGTTGAGTCACCTGAGCAGATTCTTCACTGCCAGTCACTTGCTGACGTCGCATCCACCCTTCCGGGGCATCCCCGGTGGTGAAGGTTGCTCATCCCTCGTCGGTCTCGTTGGATACCCGACAGGGCACGTCACGAGGACAAAAGCGTTCGACGGCACGGCGAGTTCGACGGCACGGCGAGTTCGACGGCAGAGTGTATTCGACGGCAGGGTGATCTGACGGCAGGGTGATCTGACGGCAGAGTGGGTTTGACGGCAGAGTGGATCGGACGGGTAGAGCGAGTTGACGGCACATGTGTTCGAGGAGTGCGCGTTCGAACGTCAACGCGTCAGACGACACGGTGCCGAAGGGATCACGACCGATGTGGAGGCACCGTGAGCACGACGGGCGAACGATCGACGAGGACCGTCTACGAAGAGGTACAGAGGAGTCCGGAGTTCGTCGACCTTCGATCAAGGCTGCGCCGGTTCGTCTTCCCGATGAGCGCGGCGTTCCTGGCCTGGTACCTGATCTACGTACTACTGGCGTCGTACGCGCCTGAGTTCATGGCGATCAAGATCATCGGCAACATCAACATTGGTCTGATCATCGGCCTGATGCAGTTCGTCAGCACGTTTGTGATCACTACGGCTTATGTGCGCTATGCGAACAACTACCTCGACCCGGCTGCCGAGCGATTACGCAAGCAGGTCGAAGATGCGACATGAATCTCGCCCAGCAATCGACGCAGGTAGGTAGTGTCGGGCTGAACGTCGCCATCTTCTCGGCGTTCGTGATCTTGACATTGATCTTCGTCTACCGGGCGAGTCGGACCAACAAGACGGCGTCCGACTACTACACCGGGGGTCGGTCCTTCACCGGCCCGCAGAACGGCGTGGCCATCGCCGGTGACTACCTGTCCGCGGCGTCATTCCTGGGCATCGCCGGTGCGATCGCACTCAACGGCTACGACGGTTTCCTCTACTCGATCGGGTTCCTCGTGGCCTGGCTGGTCGCGCTGCTGCTCGTCGCGGAGCTGATGCGCAACACCGGCAAGTTCACGATGGGGGACGTGCTGGCGTTCC
>JBOHEP010000474.1:0-1275 GCA_050701075.1 Pseudonocardia sp.
CGCGAGCAGCCGCGAGACCCGCGCCGGATCGGGGGCCACCGCGTCGGCCAGGATGACGAGGTCGGGCCGCAGCCGCGGCGGTGGCGACTCGCTGCGGGCGCCCGGCACCAGCCGGTGCACCGCCGCGGCGACCGCCCGGGCCCGGTCGTGACCCCGGTCGGCGTCGAGATAACCCGTGCCGAGGTCGGCTGCGACGACCGTGCCGGTCGCCTCGGCATGCACCGCGCCCACCCCGCCCAACGCGAGGCCGGTGGCCAGTCCGACGGCGAGCGGTCCGTCCCCGACGACGATCACCGTTCTGGTTGCCCGATGTCGCACCCGCCGCTGCGACCCGGTGGCATCGACGACGGCCCCGGCTTCGAGCAGCTGATGCAGCAGCCCCTCGGCCGCGACGGCGTCGGCACCCCGGTGCACCGCTCTGGCCAGGAGCTCGGCGCGGTCGACGGGCTGGGTGAGCTCGTCGAGCATCTGCACGAGTGGGAACGGCAGCTCGTCGGTGGCGAGCGCGGTGGCCGGGTCGAGGCCGAGCTGCCGGGCACCGGGACCGAGGTGGAGCAGCGAGCGGTGCGGAGCGAGGCAGACCGTGGCGTGCTGCGGTCGGGCGGATACGGTGGCCGTGGCCGGTGCGGCGGCCAGTGGCGGTACGGCGGTGGGCATGGGACCAATGGTGTGCTGTCCTGGCCGGCCGCGCCTGAGTTGTCCACAGGTCCACGGTCCGCCTGTGGATAACTGGGACATCAGTTTGCGGTCGCGAAACCGGGCCTCACGCGCGGGCGGGGCCGTCCTCGTCCGCGCCGTCCTCGCCGGTGCCCTCCGGACGCCCCGCCTCCTGCGCTCCTCCATCCCCGCCCGCGTCGGCGGACAACTGCCGTTCCAACTCGGCGATCGGGTCGCTGCCCTCCGCACGCGAGACGAACCCGGCCGGGTCGTCCAGGTCGTCGGCCGAGGGGATCAGGTCGGGGTGTGCCCACAGGGCGTCGCGCCCGGCGATGCCCCGCTCCTCGCCAAGGAGCAGCCACAGTTCCGCGGCCGCCCGCAGCCGCCGCGGCCGCAGCTCCAGCCCGACGATCGTGGCGAAGGTCTGCTCGGCCGGGCCACCGGAGGCGCGGCGGCGGCGCAGCGTCTCGCGCAGCGCACCTGCGCCGGGCAGGCGGTCACCCACGGCACTGGCGACGACGGCGTCCACCCAGCCCTCGATCAGCGCCAGCAGCGTCTCCAGGCGGGCGAGTGCGGCCAGTTGCTCCGGCGTGGTCTGCGGTTCGAACATGCCCGACC
>JBOHEP010000475.1:0-21405 GCA_050701075.1 Pseudonocardia sp.
TCGGGAAGGACTCGCGAGCACTGCAACGACCTACCGAGTCCGCTTCCGGCCCGCTCTTCGAGACGTTCGTGGTGAACGAGCTGCGCAAGCAGCTGAGCTGGAGTGAGACCAGGGCCCGCATCTACTACTTCCGCGACCGGGATGGCGCAGAGGTCGACGTGGTGCTGGAGTCCGCGGACGGCCGGGTGGTCGCGATCGAGATCAAGTCGACGTCCACACCGCGACCGGAGGACTTCCGCTGGCTGGGGTTCCTGCGCGACCGCGTCGACCGGGCGGGCGGAGCGTTCGTCACCGGCGTCGTGCTGCACACGGGAGAGCGGCGGCTGCCCTTCGGTGACCGACTGGTGGCGCTGCCCGCCGCCGATCTCTGGACGTGATGCCACGCCGTCAGCCCCGGTCGGGGTGACCTCGAAGCCCTCCTCGGCCCGGGCTGACGGCGGGGCGTCACCACCGGATCGGCGCGCCGCCCGCGTCGGGGTGCGTAAGGCCGTACCCGACCGGGCCGGGCCGCGGTGTGGACCCGGCCGCAGCCGCACTCCACCCGCTGCTGGTTGTACTGCACGACCCGCACCGACACCTGGGGATCTCGTGCTACCGGCCGAGGAGTTGCGCGAGAACAGGTGCTCGACCTTGGCCAGCCTCGCCGCCAGCGCCTCGTTGGCGCTGGTCAGCTCCGCGATCCCCCCTGCGCGGTGATCTAGCCCGGCCTGGCCCGCCACCACGACGAGCACGGTCATGAGCCCTCCGACGAGTGTCCAGTTCTCGTGCGGGAACACCGGCTCGATCTCTGCGACGTTGGGCCAGGGCAGGCCCCAACCACCTGTCGGCGTTGCGACCTCGATGGTCGGGCGGTCAGCCACGTAGCCGCTCCAGCGCTTCCGCGAGCGCGTCCAGGCCGATCTGTCCCTCGCGTGCGTCGAGCGACTCTGCCAGGTCGAGAGCCGCGAGCGCAGTACTCACCTCGGCGAGTTCCCGGACCGTGTCCCGGTCCATCACGGTCACCCGCAGCGTGAAGCGACCGTTGTCATCACTCATCAACGCGTGGCGTGCCACGATGGCCTCCAGCTCACCGACGGTGAAGATCGCTCCGCAGGTGCCGCGTAGTACCGGCCAGACGGTGCCCGTCGAGCCGCGCGACGCGATCGCTCATCAGGTGCAGGCCGAGGAGTATCTCCGGACGGCCCAGTATTGCCTGATCCAACGCGACTTCAACGCAGCGGCCGGGACACCCCACTCACGACGGCGACGAAGATGTCGTCGCGATCCCAGCTACGCCCCGTGCGGGCGCGCCGCGACCCGCACGGTCAGATCCGCATCCAACGCCCGCGCGATCCGGCCCAACACCGGCAACGTCGGCACCGTCCCCCCAGCCTCCAACCGCACCACCGCCGACTGCGTCATCCCCGCGGCCGACGCCAGTGGGCCTCCCCGTGTACCACGTACTCGAAGACGAACTGCGCTCCGCCGTCCCCGAGGAGGTATGGGAAGAACAGGTCGGGCTGATGGTGGACGTGCTGGAGGTGGCATTCACGAGTCCCTGCGTTCCGCAGTTCAGTTGGAGCAATAGTCAATACCTGTGGATGAAGATCTTTTAGGCGGCTGTGGTTTGAGGGGTTTCGTCGGGTCGTTCGACGAGTTGGCCGTTGACGAAGGTGGCGCCGGCGCGGACGAGGGCGACGAGGTGGGGTCGATCCCGCTGTCAGAGCCGGTCAAGCTCGCGATCGCCGCGCACTTGATCGTCACCTCGGTCCGTGGGCTCGTCGTCGCGGCGAACGACCTCAACCGCAACTGCTGGAAGGAAGGCGAGCCGTCCGGCACCGGGCGGCTCGTCGAGTTCGCCGAGCACAGCTCGGCCGCGGGCTGCCGGCGCCGGAGACGCTGCGCCGGCTCTCACACGCCGTGCTGGAGCACCAGAACGGGCGGGGTGCGCGACGACTCCACCCTGCTGATGATCGACTGGCGACCGCCACGGTCCACCGTGCCGCTCGCTACCGAGGGGTTCACTGGCGAACCACCCTCCTTCTAGCTAGACTAGCTAGATGCAGTCCGCGAACGTCCACGAGGCGAAGACAAACCTCTCCAAGCTGCTCGACGCCGCCGCCGGTGGCGAGGACGTGGTCATCACCCGGCGCGGCTCCGGCGTCACCAGGTTCGCCCTGGTTCCCATCCCGACACCGCGGCGGGCCGAGCTCTTCGGCGCGCTCAAGGACCAGATCGTCTTCGCTCCCGACTACGCCGAGGCGGACGCCGAGATCGAGGCCATGTTCGACGAGGCCGGCGAGCACTGACGCGTTGAACCTCCTGCTGGACACGAACGCGCTGCTCTGGCTGCTCGCCGGTGACGAGCGGCTGGGGCCGACGAGCAGGCGGACCGTGCAGGAGGCGGACCGTCTCGTCGTCTCGGTGGCCAGCCTGTGGGAGGTTGCGATCAAGGTCTCGCTGCGCAAGCTCGAGCCGGTCCCGCGGCTGCACGCCGCCGTGCAGGAGCTGGGCTTCGAGCGTCTCGACATCCGCGACCCGCACCTGCGCGCCCTCGAGGACCTGCCGTTGCGCCACCGCGACCCGTTCGACCGGCTGCTCCTGTGCCAGGCCCGCGTCGAGGGCTGCACGATCCTGACCTCCGACGCGATCTTCGGTGAGTACGGCGCGGCGGTCGTCGACGCGCGACGCTGAACACCGGCGCCGGTCACGGGTGATCGGGAGCGCCGGTCACCCGGTGGTCGGCGGCACCGAGCGTCTCGACGCGCAGCCGGCGCACGTGCCCGCCGCGCACGCCGTACACCGCGCGCCGGCCGTCGCGGCGCATGCTCACCAGCCCGGCGAGCCGCAGCTTCGCCAGGTGCTGCGACACGGCGGGACGGCCGCGCCGACGGCCGCGGCGAGGTCGGTGACGTCGTGCTCGGCGGCGCAGAGCAGCCACATGAGCCGCAGCCGGGTGGGGTCGGCGAGCATCCGGAACGACGCGACGGCGGCGTCGACGCGCTCGGCGTCGGGTAGCTCACACCCGGGCGCAGAAGCGTCGTCATGTGCGTATCTGAGCACGTATCGTGGACGTCATGAGCACTGCGGCGCAACCGGACCACGAGCACCCCGGCCCGCTGGGGCGCGCCTGGCACGGGGTGCGCCACCTAACTCACCCCGCACAGCCACGACACCGCCGACCGCGTCGACAGCGCCATGGCGGCCTCCCGCGCCGGCATGCGGGCGCTGTGGATCTCGCTGGCGGTGCTCGGCGCGACCGCCGCCGCGCAGGCCGTCGTCGTCGTGTACTCCGGCTCGGTCGCGCTGCTGTCCGACACCCTGCACAACGTCGCCGACGCACTCACCGCCGTGCCCGTCGGCTCGACCCGGCGCGGTGTTCAAGACCCTCGTCGCGGAGGTCGACGGCGCGCTCACCGTGGGGGGTCGTCCCGGTCTCGGCGACGCTGGACCTCAAGGCGCCGGCCGCGGCCGCCGGCGGGAAGCGGGCGCGGATGGCCGACGTCGCGGCCGCCGAGCGGGCCACCGGGTACGTCGTCGCCGGGGGGATCTCGCCGTTGGGGCAGCGCAAGCGGCTGACGGTAGTGCTCGATGCGTCGGCGGAGGGGTTCGAGACCGTGTTCTGCAGCGGGGGGAGGCGGGGATTGGAGGTGGAGCTGGCGCCGGGTGACCGGGGCGCGGGTGGCGTCGATCGCGGCCGGTTGATTCACCGCGCACTCACGACGGCAGCGCGGCGCTGGAGACTCGGAACAGCGCGTTGTCGGCTGGCTGCGATCCGCACGGCCATCGCACCACCTGCGCACCGTCGTCGGTCGACTCGCCGTTGATGTTCATACAGTCGTCGGGGATCTCCTGCCCGATGAGGGTGAACCGGAGACTGGCCCCATCGGCGTCCCGACTCACGATCTGCACGCGCCAGAGCTGACCCGGCTCACCACATGGTCGTTGGACGACAGTCGTTGATCCACCGTTCTTGCGCTCGTCGTCCGAGGAGCTGAGGCACAGCCCCGACGACGTGTTGCGAATCCGGAACGCATCGCCGTCCCGCGTCAACGACCAGGTCGTTCCCGGCCCGTTCGCACAGGGGAGCTGGAGGGCGGGAGCGCCAGATGCGATGGCACCCCCCGTGATGGCGGTGCATTTGCCGCTGTGCACCGCCATCAGCTGCGTGGCGCCGGAATCGAGGGTGCTGGGCTCGACCGGCTCGGCGGAAACGCTGGACTGGTCCGGGCATGGCGGCCGGTAGGGCAGGTCGCGCAGGTAGGTCGCCCACTGCTGGGTGGTGATCACGGCCGGGGCCGCGGCGCAGACCTCGCTCGCGAGGCGCGCCGTGTCGGTCTCCCACAGGTGCACCGTCGCCCCGTAGCTGGCCGAGGCGAGGGTGTGGTTGTCCGGGCTGATCACCGCCGCGTACATGTTGTCGGCATCTCCGGTGAGCGGTGTCGCGTAGGGCACGACCTGCGCCGGGTCCGTCACATCCCACAGCCGCGCGGTCGTGTCGGTGCTGGCGGTCGCCATCATCCGGCTGTCCGAACTGAAGTCGACACCGTAGATGGAACCGAAACCGCCCGACACTTCCGACTGCGGGAGGGGGTTGCGTGGATCCGCGACATCCCAAAGCCGAACGGTCGAGTCCTGATGTCCGCTGGCGAGTAGCTGCCCGTCCGGGCTGAACCCGACAGAGAGCGCGAACCCACCACGCGGCGCAAGGGTACGGAGCTCGCGCGGCGAGTTCGGGTCCGCGACGTCCCACAGGATGATCGTGCCGTCGAGGCTGGCCGTGGCGAGGGTCGTACCGCCGGGCGCAAACGCGACGGCGTACACCGCGCCGCCATGCCTGCTGACCGCAGGCAGCGGGCGCGGCTGCGCGCCGCGCAGATCCCACAGGCGGAACGCGACGTCCGAGTCGCCACCGGTGGCCATCACGGCACCGTCGTCGCTGATCGCCAGCGGGCCTCCGGACGCCTGTCCTTCGAAGACGGGCACGCGGGTGGTGCCGAGCCCGGCTATCGCCCACAGCCGGACCCTGCCGTCACCGCCGGAGGTGACCAGCCAGCGACCCATCGGATCGAACGCCGCCGACCGAACCTGCCCGGGATGGTCGAGGTAGGCGAATGGGGGGGTTGCGAGACTCGGCTCGGGGCCGACCGCCCACACCTTCGCTATCTTGTTCCGGCTCGCGGCGACGAGCAGCGTTCCGTCGTGGTTGAACGCGACGGTCTGGATGACGAGATCGCCTTCCTTGTTGGTCCGTCGGATCGGGTCCAGCGCCACGGCCGTGCTCATCAGCGCTCCCCGCGCCTCAGCCGTGGGCCACACCCGCAGCGCCACCAGCGCGAGCTGCGCACCCAGCGCAGGATCAGACACCCGTAGCGCGACCGCCGACTTCGCGATCTCCCGGGACAGGCCCTCATCGCGCTGCGCGAGCACGTCGTTGCTCGCCAGGACGGCCATCGCGGTGGCGACCGTGGCGACCAGCACGAGAACGCTCAGGGCGGCCACGAGCTGCCGCAGCCGTCGGGTCCGCCGCGCGACGCCGTGCTGCTCGGCCTCCCGCAGGGCGATGGAGGCCCGCAGGAAGTCGCGTGCAACCGGGGGCAGGATTGGATCCTCGGCGGCTACGCGCTCCGTGGCCGCCTCCAGGCGGGGACCCCGGTAGAGCCCGGCGTCATGGCGTCCCTCCCGATCCCAGGCCAACGCGGCTTCGGTCAGCCGCTGTTCCAGCAGCAGTCCGGCGCGATCGAGCTGAACCCACTCGCGCAACCGCGGCCAGTCCCGGAGCAGGGCCTCGTGGATGATCTCGACCGTGTCGCCGTGCGCGGTCAGCAGCCGGGCTTGGATCAATGTGTCGAGCACGGCCCGGGTCCGGTCAGCGGCCGGGCCGGCGACGATTTCGATGCGGCTGAGCTGGCGTCGGGTAGTGGTGCGTTCGCCAAGCTGGATCATGCGCATCAGCACCGAGCAGGCGACCTGCTGGCCATCCGGGTCCAGGGACCGGTATGCCCGCTCGGCGGTGGTGGCGATACCGCCGTTGATCCCCCCGACGAGCTCGTAGCCGGCGAGCGTGAGCGGGTCGCCCTCCCGCCGCTGCCGCCAGGTCTCGAGCAGAGCGTGCGACAGCAGGGGCAGCGCTCCCGGCTCGTACCCAGCCCCGTCGGTCGCGCCGTCGGCCTGCCCCAGATCGCGCAACATGACCTCGACGAGACCCGGCTCCAGGGCGATCCCGACGGCAAGCGCTGGTTGCTCGATGGCGCGGCGCAGCTCGACGTCGGTCATCGCGCCCAGCATCAGCTGGCCATGCCGCAGCGCCGCGATGAGCCCAGGGAACGACGAGCAACGACCGAGGAAGTCGTCCCGCAGGCCGAGCATCACCAGCGCGGCAGGCACACCGTCGGTACCGGCGGCGGCGGCACACAGCGCCTCGACGAGGACCTGCCGGTGTCGTCGGTCTTGGCATAGCGTGAACGCCTCCTCGAACTGATCGACCGTCAGCAGCGGGCAGGTCGACGGGTCGGCCAGATCAGGAACCCGCCGCAGCAGCTCTACGATCCGCGCCGGGTCGTCGAGCAGCGCGTCGCTGACCTGCTCGGAGTCGAGGCCGGTGAGCTCGGCGAGCTGGACGGCCAACGCTCGTACCGGCTGAGCCGTCGGTGTGAACACCGGGCACGGGCGCCGCGGTGACCCGCGAAACCTGCCTGCACCGATCGCGGGAACCAGGCCGGCCCGCAGCAGGGAGGACTTTCCGGTTCCGGATGGGCCGGCGACGATCAACGGCCCGGTTCCGGCCATTCTCCGGGTGAGCATCGAGAGCAGCTCGTCGATCTTCTCTTCCCGACCGAAGAACCATTCGGCGTGATCCTGGTCGAATGCCGCCAGCCCCGGGTACGGACAGATGACGCTGCTGGCGACAAGCTCGGCGAGCAGGCCGCCCGTCTTCAAGACCTCGTCGCAGGCGCGTGCGATGTCCGTGGTAACGCGCTTGCTGCCGTTCTCCAGCTTGCTCAGGTACCCCTTGCTGTAGTGCACCCGATCGGCGAACGCGCTCAAGGACAGGCCTCGCACGGTGCGCAAACGACGCAGCTCCGCGCCGACGTCCGACGAGCCCCCCCGCGAGTCTTCGGTATCCGCCATCCCACCGCCCCCTCGAACGCCGCCGGTCGGCTGCGCTCGAGGCGCTACGGCAGCGGTCACGCCCCATCGTGCCACCGCACACGGACCTGCCTGCTCAACTCCGCCCGGACGAGCGAGGGCAGCCGCGACCCGGTCACCGTCACGCCTCGGTGTCCACCGGGTTGCCTGTTTCCTCGGTGATCGGTCGACGGGAAACCCCTGTTGGCGGGCTCGCCACCTCCGCGACCGTTCTCCCGGCACAACCGAAGCCTGAGTCCCGACGGCAGAAGGAGCACGTGAGATGCGCAGTATCGTCTCCCTGGGGGTGGCGTTGACCCTGGCGACCGGAGGAGTCCTCCTGTCCGCCGCCCCGGCGAGTGCCGTTCCCGGCGGCGTTCCCATTGCGAGCGCACATTCCGGAAAGTGCGTCGACCTCGCCGCGGGGTCCATGGCCGATGGCGGTTCCGTCATCCAGTTCACCTGTCACGATCGCGACAACCAGCGCTGGCACATCACCAGGGTCGTCGGTTCCAACGCCGTCAAGATCCGGAATGCGCAGTCGAACCGCTGCCTGGACATCGCTGAGAAGAGCATCCGCAACGGCGCGGCCGTGCATCAGTGGGACTGCCAGGACGGCGACCGGAACACCGACGCGTCCGAGGGCAGCCAGCTCTGGAACGTCCAGACCGAGGGTAGCGCCCGTGGTTGGACCTACTACCGGTTCGCGAACGTGAAATCTGGAAAGTGTCTCGACGTGCCCGGAGGGTCCACCGCCGACGGAGTTGTACTGGTCCAGTACGACTGCAACGGAAAGCAGAACCAGCAATGGCGGATGCCGAACTCCGCCGGCCGGTGACCGGGGATGCGACGACTGTCGATCAGCGAAAGACCTACGGTCGATCACGACCAAGGAGAAACGGTGCCCGAACATCGATGGCGAAGCAGCAGCCTCTGCAGCGGGGCGAGCTCAACCTGCGTCGAGGTCACGCTGGCCGACGAGCACGTACTCGTCCGGGACGGAAAGAACCCTGACGGGCCCATCCTACGGTTCAGTCCGGACGAATGGCGCGCTTTCGAAGTCGGAATACGGGCGGGTGAGTTCAGCTGGTAGCTCCGAGACGATTCGTCGACGCGGCTTTCAGCAACTGCTCAGACTCGCCGGGTGAGCGCGCGAGATCCGCGATCACAGCGAAGGCGTCGGAGTAATGATCGAGATCTTTCGGGCCGTCGAGAAAGGTGTTGGACCGATCATGTTCGAGATATACGATGTGCCGGTCGGCCGGGTCGGGGAAGCGCAGGATCGAGAACCGGCCGCCCTTGCTCGGGTGGGCACCCGAGCCGGTGGGAAGCAGCTGGATCGTGATCGAGTGTTGCTCCACGGCCTCGACGAGGCAAGCCAGCTGCCGGGCCGCCCCGGCCGGTCCGCCGACGGTGTCGACGAGGACGGCCTCGTCGAGCACGACGTGCAGCCGCGGCGGTTCGGACCGCGCGAGGAGTCTCTGGCGACGCAGCCGCAGGTCAATCCGGCGCGCCACCGTGGCCGGGTCGACGCCGGGCGCGCACTCCATCAGCGCACGCGCATACTCGGGCACCTGCAACAGTCCGGGGACCAGCCCGCCGCTGTACTCCTGGATCAGGGCGGCGCCGTCCTCCAGCCCGAAGAACGTGGCCGAGTCCGCCGGCAGGACGTCGGAGTAGTCGTTCCACCACGCCCGGTCACGGGAGCGACGTGCGACCGCGAGCAGCGACTCCCGCGCGGTGCCGGGGACGCCGTAGAGATCGAGCAGGACGCGCACGTCGGAGACGTTGGGAGCGACGAGCGCGGCCTCCAGCCTGCTGATCTTGCCCGCGGAACACGCCAGGTGCTCGGCCACGTCGACGAGCGTGCGGCCGGCGGCCAGCCGGTGTGCGCGCAGGGCGGCGCCGAGCCGGCGTCTGCCGACCGCCGGGCTCAGTTCGTCGGCCATGCCCACCTCCTCCCGGATGCCGGCCGTTCGGCTTCCCACGTGCCGCCGCACGGCCGATCGCCGCACTGTAGCCGCCACTCGTCGCAGTGGGATCCGACGAGTTATTGATCGTATGCAATTTCTGTATCGTACTTTGCCAGGAGCCTGACGTGCGAGGAGACGCCGCGATGAGTTCGACGCCGCCCGCCGGTTCGACCGATCTTCACAACATCTACTGCGACCTCGCGCTCGCGCTCGGCACCGAAGCCCATCGGGCCGGGACCGACGACGCGGCCGCCCAGCGGTACGCAGCGGTGCACAGCCACGTCCAGCAGCTGTGGGCGCGGACGGTCCAGCAGCTGGGGTCGAGGATGTCGGCCGCCGATCGTGTCGGTGTCCCGCCCGTGGTGCAGCCGGATCCGGCGGCCCCGGCCGATCTCGACGTCGACATGGTCCTCGAGGCCGTCGCCTCCTACCGCCCGCCCACGGACGCGGGGGCGGGCGTCGGGCGGGCACCCCGGCTCCTCCCGGTCTCGGTGCGGACCGCCGCGCTGGTGTGGTGCGCGGCCGCCACGGTGCTCGCCGTCGTGCTCGGGCTGACGACCCCGATCAATCTCGGCGCGGTCCCCCTGTTCCTGATCCCGATCGCGACGGTCCTGCTGGTCGCCTGGCGCGGCGCGGGCGGGGTTCGCGGCTTCTTCTACGCGATCGGACTGGCGCCGCTCGCGCTGGTGCCCGGCGCGGCCGGTGTCGCGGTGGCGGCGCTGGCGATCGTCGTGCTCGTCGAGGGCTTCGCCTACATCACCTACCTGAGCAGCGCAGTCGACGGGAGCTGGGAGGACGACCCGCGGGCGCAGCGGCGCCCGCTGGAGATCGAGCTGGCGGTCTACTCGCTCGCGGCCGCCACGATCCGGGTCGACATGGTGGGGCTTCTCGTGATCGCCTGCCTGGCCGGGTTCCTGTGGCGGCGGCGATGGACGGCCGCGCTCGCAGCTGCCCTCACCTGCCTCGCCTGGTTCGTCCAGCAGCGTTCGGCCGGCGGCGCCGACGTGGTGGTCTACCTGGTGCTCGCCGGGCACTGGGCCCGGGCGGTCTTCCACCGTCCGTGGCTGGCGGGCCGGATGTCGCTCACCGAGGTCGGAATCTCGCTCAGCGGGTGGGCGCTGCGCGGGACCTGGCGGGCGGCGCGGCGGGCCGCGGACAACGTCCTGCCGCCGCTCGGGGCAGCATCCGGAAGTGGCCTGCTCAGCGGCCTGACCAGCCGCGAGGCGGGGACTCGGACTCCCGGAGGTGGCTCCTTCGGTCTCAGGTACTGCAACACGTGCCTGACGTCCACCGAGCATGACAAGGCCGGGTTCTCCCAGCCCGTCTGCAGACGGTGCCTGGGGAAGGCGGGCCGTCGCGGCGACCGGGACGCGACGTTCCGGCAGACCTGCGGCACCTGCCGGGGCCCGACCCAGCACACCGACAGCGGCAAGTGCCTCAACTGTTGGAGGAAGGGCAGGTGAGCGGCGGTCCACTCGGCGGACAGCGGCCGGCGGAGATCCAGGCCTGGATCCTGGACGCACTGCGGCGGGTCCCGATGCCCGAGGCGCCTGTTCACCGGCCGTGGGTGTTCGCGCCGTCGGCACTCGTCGCGCCACACCTGCCCGGGCCGCTGGCGCGGGTTCCCGGCCTGCTGGACCGGTTCGGCGCCATTCGGCTCTCGCCGATCGACGTCGGTATCGACGTCGCCCGCCCCGTTCCGTGGCGCGACGTCATCGAGGTCCGTACCCGGCCGCTGCTCGACCTGCTCACTGAGTCGAGCAGCAGCAGCGTGGCGGCACTCGGCGCGCGCCTGCTCCCGCCCGTCCCCCTGGTCGCCAAGGCACTGACCCGGGCCGGCGCGGCGATGGCCGCGGAGGCGATGCGCGCCCTGGTGCAGGCCGCCGCGGCCGCTCATGCCGAGCGGGCATCGGTCGCGCACCTGCCGGCCGTGATCGTCTACCGGTCCGGGCGGCGCGGCCGCAGGACCATGGACGCCGGCCTGTTCTCCTCGGCGGTGTTGGCGCTGCCGATGGTGACCGAGAGCGTGCTGGCCACGGCCCGCTGCCACGGCGTCGCGATCAGGCCGATGGCGGGCGCCGGCCGGCTGGAGCAGCGCCACCGGCGGCCGGCCGAGGTCGGCTACCAGCGCGTCGCGCTCCCACGACCACCCGATCCGCGGACCCTGCAGAGAGGGCCGACGTGACGCAGAGCAGCATCCGCCCGCTCCCGCCCGCGGCCGGCCGGAACGCGCCGCGGGCGTCCCTGGAGGCCAGCCTCTTCGTCCCGGCCGAGCGGTGGGGATGGGAGTACCTCGACGTTCGGCCGGCGGTGGTCGATGCAGGCCCAGAGCCGCAATGGGTCGAACCGCCGCCGCCAGATGATCTTCTCGACGACCTGGGAGGGCAGCAGGCGGAGGCGCGGGCCGACATGGCCAAGCGCATAGGGATCACTGTCGGGGTGGCGTTCCTGTCGCTCGTCCTGGTCGGGTCGGGCGGGCTCGCGCTGCTCGCGCTGCTCGCTGGTGGGGCATGGACCGCAGTGCCGATCATGCTGCCTGCCCGCAGGATGAAGCGGGAGCATAACGCGTGGCAGGCGCGCTGTGCGGCCGAGTACGCGGCCTTTCAGGTGCACCTTCAGCAGCGGCACGCCTGGATCGCGACCCGACACCGGGACGAGCATGCCCGCGTCGCATCCACATCGCGGTTCCGAGACGTCACCTTGCAGTCCGCCGCCACCCGGGTGGACGTCTTCGGCGACACGATCGACGGCTGGGCGAGCCTGCTGACCACCGCCGGCAGCTCGCTGCTGCAATCCGGCAACCCCGTCGTGCTGCTCGACCTGACCGGCGAACAGGTCGGCGTCGGCCTGGTCGACCTGGCCGCTGCTCGTGGCATCGACACCGTGCACCACACGCTGCCGCGCGACGCCGCTGGATTCGCGCTGCTCGAGGACCTCACCGCCGACGAGGTGGCCGAGCTGGTCGCCGAGGTGGCCCGCGGCCCGTGGCCGAAGGGCGAGGACCTACGCGGGCTGCACACCGACCTGCTCCGGGCGGTGACCGAACGGCTCGACGGCCCGATCACCGCGCGCAGCCTGGCCGCAGGCCTTCGGGTGCTGCGGCGCGTCCACTCCCCCGAGCAGGACGACGCGCTGTCCGACGCCGAGTACGCCCGGATCAGCAACCATGTCGACAGCGCCGGCCAGACCGAACGCGTCCAGACCGAACTGCACGGGCTCACGACCGTCGTGGACGCCCTGGTCACAGGCGACACCGCAAGGGCGGCATTCCGGTACCACCACCTCACGGTCCTCGGCACCGACATCGACCGGCGTCGCAAGAAGTCTCTCGACCGCCTGGCGTTCCACCGGATCCTGCGCGACCTGGCCGCCGGGAAGATCACCCGCGGCACAGTGCTGATGGTCGCCGGCTCCGAGAACCTCGACCTGGAGAGCCTGGAGGCGCTGGCCAGCCAGGCCCGGCGCGGTGGTGTGCGCCTCGTGCTGTTCATGGAGAAGCTGCGCGACGAGCTGGCCCACCTGCTCGGCCGGTCCGGCAGCGCGACGATCTTCATGCGGCTCGGGAACTTCGATGAGGCACACGCGGCCGCCGAGCACGTCGGGCGCGGTCACCAGATGCTGCTCAGCCAGCTCACCACCCAGGTCGGCGACTCGTTCACCCAGGGCGACTCGGAGGCCGTCGGCACCCAGGACGGCGAGAACGAGGGCGCCACGACCACCACCGGGACGTCGACCAGTTCGGGCACGTCGTCGGGCGAGAGCCGCCAGCACGAGACCGACCACTTCGGCGTTCCCTCCGGCACGGGCCAGCCCTCGTCGACCAGCGGGTCGACCAGCGGGGTCTCGTCGAACACCTCGCGTGCCGAGACGGTCGGCCGGTCGCGGTCGAGGACGTGGCAGAGCACGGTGAACTATTCAGAGCAGGTGACCCGCTCGACCGGCGAGACGTACGGCCGCAGCTACGACTTCCACACCGAGCCGACCGAGTTCCAGTCCCTCGCACCGACGGCGTTCGTCCTCGTGGAGGCGGTGTCGTCCGGGCGGCGGGTCGTTCTCGGCGACTGCAACCCCGGAATCAGCCTGCTCGGGCAGACCGCGTTGCCGCCGGTGCGGCACTGAGCGGCGGCACGGTGCTCGACGACTTCCGCTTCCACCTGCTGCGCTCGGTCCCGCAGCGGCGCGAGGACCCCGAAGACGAGCGGTCGACGTCGGCGCAGCTCGTCGCCGCCCTCACGGCTGCGCACGCACAGCTGGCCGAGGAGGCCGAGCGACCCGCCGTCGCCGTGGCATGGGAACGGCGGCCCGGGCAGGATGGCGTGCGGGTGCTCACCGGCGGCCGGCCGTTCTTCCCACCGGCGGGACTCGATACCCGCCCCGGCCTCCACCCGGTGCGCTATCCGCCGGGCGCCCAGGGGGAAGCCGTTGGCCTGGACGAGGTGCTCGGCGGCTGGGCTGACGTCCCGTACTGGGTCCGGTGCCCCGGGCAGCCGGACCCGCTGTGGACGGGTGAGCCTGACCTGCGACGCGGCGGGTTCGACGACTGCATCGCGCACCTCACCGGCCCCTTCGTGTGGCTGGTCGTCGCGGAGCCGACCCCCGTCGCCACGGTCGACCACGAGCTCGCGGCGCTGGCAGCGCGCGTCCCGCGGCTGCGGCAGCGGGAGAACTCCGAGCTCGACCGGGTCGCGCTGGAACGGGCGCAGGGCCGCTACCGCGAGCTGAGCCGGGCCCGGTCGACGGGCCTGTGGGACGTGCACGTCCTGGTCGGTGCGGGCAGCGCCGCCGCCGTGCGCGGAGCCGCCGCGGTGCTGTGCAGCTCCGGTGACCTCGACGACCTCCCGTACGTCCTGCTGCGCGGCGACCGGCCCGGCAGCCTCGACCACGTCTGGCGCACCCGGATCGCGTCGGCCGACCAGCCGAGCTCCCCGTTCCCCGCGACCGCAGACCTGCTCGCCGCGCTGGCCCGCCCGCCGCGCCGGGAGCTGCCCGGGATCCGGCTGGTCGAGCGCGCCGAGTTCGACCTCACCCCGGAGCAGGCCGGCGGGATCGCCGTTGGGGAGATCCGCACCGACACCGACACGTCCGCCGGCCTGTTCGAGGTCAGCACGGCGACGCTGAACCGGCACACGTTCGTCGCGGGAGCCACCGGAGCCGGCAAGTCGCAGACCGTCCGCCACCTGCTGGAGTCGCTGCACGGTGCCGGCGTTCCGTGGCTGGTGATCGAACCGGCGAAGTCGGAGTACGCGCGGATGGCCGGCCGGATCGGGGGTGAACACGTCGCCGTCCTGCGGCCCGGCCATCCCGGCGACGTCCCGGCCGGGCTCAACCCGCTCCAGCCCGAACCCGGGTTCCCCCTGCAGACCCACGTCGATCTGGTACGGGAGCTGTTCCTGGCCGCGTTCGAGGCGCAGGAACCGTTCCCACAGGTGCTGGCCCAGGCACTGACGCGCTGCTACTCCGAGCTCGGCTGGGACCTGGTGCTCGGCGAGTCGCGGATCGACGGCGTCACCCCCCGGCACCCGACGCTGGCCGATCTCCAGCGCGTCGCACACGACGTCGTCAGCGGGATCGGGTACGGCAAGGAGATCACCGACAACGTCCGCGGCTTCATTGACATCCGGGTCGGCTCGCTGCGCCTCGGGACCCCCGGTCGCTTCTTCGAGGGCCCCTACCAGATCGACGTGGCGGACCTGCTGAGCCACAACGTCGTGCTGGAGATCGAGGACGTCGGCAACGACCAGGACAAGGCGTTCTTCATCGGCACGGTGCTGATCCGGCTCTACGAGCACCTTCGGGTGCATTGCAGGGGGCGGGGCGACGGCCTGCGGCACGTCACCGTGATCGAGGAGGCGCACCGGCTGCTGAAGCGGGTCGCGCCGGGCTCCCCGGCCGCGCATGCCGTCGAGCTGTTCACCTCGCTGCTCGCCGAGACCCGTGCGTACGGCGAGGGCATCGTGATCGCCGAGCAGATCCCGGCGAAGATCGTGCCGGACGTCGTCAAGAACACCGCACTGAAGATCATCCATCGGCTCCCGGCCGGGGACGACCGCGCCGATGTCGGCGCCACGATGAACCTCGACGAGGCGCAGTCCCGGCAGGTCGCCTCGCTGCCGCCCGGGGTCGCGGTCGTCTTCGCCGACGGGATGGACCGGCCGATGCGGGTGGCCGTACCGCTCGGCGAGGCGCGCGAGAACGCCTCGACCGCATCGCGGGACATCACCGTCGACGACGCGACGGCGCTGCGCCTGACCGGCGGCGGTCCCTACCGGCTCCGCGAGCTAGCGCTGGCGGCGCGAACCGCCGCGGATCCCCGGCTGGTCGTGTGGATCGAGCTGCTCACGGTGGCGCACATCGTCGGGCGGCCCGAACCGACTCCGCGGCGGTGCTGGCTCGACGAGCTCCTGGGCGACACCGACCGGGGGGTGCTGGAGTGCGCGGTCGCGCTGCGGGTGCAGGCGGCGGTGACCGACCGGTACGCCGGGCTCGTCGAGTACTACCAGCCGGAGCTCCTCGCCGAGCATGTCGCCCGGTGCGCCCTGGACCGGCTCAAAGACATCGGCGTCGCCTGCGACGGTGGCGAGACCGGGTGGCAGGCCGGCCGGTACCGGTGGACCGACGTCTTCGCCGCACTCGCTGACGCCGAGACCGCACCGCCGGGGTCGCATCCGGACACAGCGGCGTGGGCGCGCCGCGGCCTGCGGCTGACCGGGTCGACCCAGATCGAGCAGCGACGCGCGCTGCGCCGCCATCCGGACAGCTGGCGGCCGCCCCTGTCCATCCTCGCCGGCTCCGGAGCCTGCGCGGCGGCCGTCTCGCAGATCACCGAGGAGATCGAGCCCCGACCTCTACTACGGGAGGCCACCCGCCACCTGCGGCTCGGCTCGACGTGGCCGTTGTCCAGGGGCCCGCTGATGCGGCTCGGGAAGGGGACGACATGAGCGTCGACACCTCCGAAGGGGGACCGCCGCCGATCGACGACGCGCCGGCGGCCGGACCTCCAGAATCGGGTACATCGCCAGGGGACGGGTCCGTCGACGACCTCGAGGTGGCGATCGATCCAGATGACGATCTCGAGGAGACTGGCTCGTCCTCGGAGCGCCCGTCTTCCGGCGATGGCGAGCAGCCGTGGGGCCCCCACGCCGATGCCGACGACAACTCTCAGCCCGTCGCGGCCGAGCAGGCCGAAGAACGTCTCAACCCCGGTGCACCGGACGCCGATCACCCGGCCGTCGACGAGCCGACGGTGGCGCAGAATGCCGAACCGCCGGGCGGTGACGCCGGTGGGGGCGAAGGCAGCCTTCCGAGCGCCGAGCAGGGACCTGGGCACGACGGGGCCGCGCCGCCTGAAGTCGACGACCCGAGGCTTGAAACGCCGAGCGTCTCGGCGGGCGGCGAAGCCGAGGCGGTCGAGGACACTCGGGCCTCAAGCACGACCGACGAACCGGCTTCGGCCGAACCCGAGGTCGTCGGGCCTGGGGCACCCGAACCGGACGACATCGGCGCCGCGAGGGGCCACGACAAGGGTGACCCGGAGCGTCCGACCGAGGACGCCGTAGGCACCGAGCCCGAAGCTGAGCACGATCCGGAGGCCAGCACAGACGCGACCGACGATCCCGGGCCGGTGCCCGGTGTGGAAGCCAATGGCACGCCTGCGCCGGACGACGCCCAGGACGCCGTGCCTGACTGCGACTCCGCCGACCTCATCGAAGCCGGCCGACCGGCCGAAGCCGACGGTACGACAGTCTCCGAGCCGTCCGACTCCGGAGAGCCCGACGCTGTGCAGAGCGTCCACCACGAGTCGTCCGAGCCGTCCACGTCCATCCAGGAGCGACTCGAGCGAACCCTGTCGTTCGTCGACGAGATGCTGAACACCCAGCAGGGCGCAAACCTGATCGGATGGGTCGACCGGGAGGTCTTCCACAACGCCGAGGCGATCGCGCGGCACGCGGCGGCAGAACGTCCGACGCCGAGCGCAGCGGGCGACCGCGACGTGTCCACACCCGCGGACGACATCGCCTCAGCAACACAGGAACACCCGAGCCCGGCCGATGCCACGATCGACAATGCACCACCATCTGCCGACGAGCCCCTGGAGTCTCCGGTACCGACGTGGCCAGAGCCCGATGAAGCGGGTCCGGCATCCCCGGACCCCGATATTCCGGTCCCACCTCGCGAGGACGAGCCATCCGGGGGTGGGCACCCACCGCGCCCACCGGACACGGGCCGAGCGACGGACCCGCCGAACCGAACGCGCACAGAGTGGCAAGCCCTGCTCGACGGCCGCTTCGGAGCAACGCAGAGCAAGAACACATTCGTCGACTGGGTGCCCGTGGCCGAGCGGATCAAGGATGCCAACCTGCCCACGTCCATGGCCGAACTGGGATCGGCGACCGCCGCTGCCGGTGAGGCAGTCGAATCGAACGCCGACGCGGTATCGGCGAAGATCGGCTCGACCACCGGCGAGGTCTTCGAGACCGCCGCGGGCCTGACGAACCCCGCGGTCGACGTCACCGCACTTGCCACACAAGTGACTGAAGCGATCACCGACCATCCGGACAAGGTCGAAGAGTTCGGCCGGCGCGCCGAGGACGCGGGCAACGCGCTGCAGGACGCATCCGACGTGCCGGGCGTGGGGGGCGTCGGTGCCGTCGCACTGGCGCTGGGATTCGTGGCGACATACCCGGACGTCTGCCGCGAGTATCCGCAAATGGCCTTCCACGATTTCGTCGACCTCTTCAAGAGGATCCTGCATCGTGAATGACCGGGAAGATCCTGATATCACTGCGTGCCGCTCACGCGCACGTCGCTCGATGACCAACGCTCGCCGCGGTGCTGACCGCGACCAGCACCGCCTCGCCCACGCCGCTGCTCGGGCAGGCCGGTCACTGGTTCCACAGCGCGGCGCTGGCCTCTCTGCTGCACATCGACGGGGCCACGAAGCGGGTGGACGCCAGGGTCGAGCTCGTCGCGGAGGGTGTCGGCGGGCCCGTGCTCCAGGGGGAGACCCGGGGGTTCGTGGCCGGCCGGGAACGGATCCTGGTCTTCGGCAAGTCCACGTTGCGGGTGGAGGCGAGCATCCCGGCGGCGGCGCCGGAGACGCCCGTTCCGGTCGAGGTCTCCGGCGGCCCCTACCTGGTGTACCGGCAGGCCGGCACCGTTGTCCGGCTCGGGGTACCGCCGCTGGGGTCCAGGCCGGCGGACCGCTCGGAGCGCCGGCCCACACCGACGACGGCACGGTGTGGGTGCGGCGTGTCGACAACGGCGCGGTGTGCTCGCTCGGGTGCGACGCGATGGCGCTGACCTGTCCTGCGGAGGCACAGCCAGGGCCGGCAGCGGGGCTGACAATCCTGTCCGGACGGGTGGCGGTGCAGGACTCCGCTGCCGACACGGTGCAACTGGTCGGCACCGACGGGCTGTCGGCTCCGGTGGCCCTCGGCCACGACGTGCCCACCGACGCGGTGCTCGGCGACCGCGACACCGGCGGCCGGCTGCCGATGCTGGACAGCGCAGCCGGCCGGCTCCTGCTCGTCGACGTCGCCGGGGTTGGCGCCGGGCGGGGCGGAGCGGCGCCGATCACGGTCGATCTCGGCCCCGGGGACTTCGGAGCGCCGGTGATGACCTCGGACGCCGTCGCGGTCCTGGACCGGACATCCGGCACTAGCTCGACCCGTGGTGCGGTGTCGGCGGCTACCATGCCGATGCCGTGGTTGCTGGGGCGTTGTGCTGGGTCGCGCCACGCGCAGGTGAGGCCGTTGGGTTGGCGGGGAGGTGCAGGTCCATGGGCGGCGACGTCGGGACCGTTGTTGACGCCCGGTCGATCGTTGATCCTGCGCTGGCCCGGCTGGTCGGGGAGATCCGGCGGCGACGTCTGGCTGCTGATCTGAGCCAGTCCCAGCTCGCTCTGCGCGCAGGCTATGCCCGCCAGTACATTTCCGCGGTCGAGCGTCCCGGCAAGGGTGGCGTGCCGTCCCCCGACTTGATCAAGGCGATCGATGATGCCCTCGACGCGGATGGTGAGCTGATCGCGCTGCGGCAGCGAGCCCTGGCCGGAAAGCTGAGCCGCCGCCGCAATGCTGTCGACCGCGCCTCGCGATCGACTGCACGTGATGTCGTCGAGGGGTCGTCGGTGTCCGCGTCGGGGTCGGGGTCGATTGCGGCCCCGGTGAGTGAGCGGGTGCATGAGCTGTTCGTGCGCGCACAGAGCTTGTTGTCGACCAACGATCGTACACGGGTCGAGGCAGCGGTGTCGTTGCTCGACCGGGCGTTGGAGATCGAGCCGCAGTTCGCCCGGGCGCGGGCAGCGCACGGCTACGCGGCGTGGCGCCGTTATTTCTCGGGGGGGGGTCCGACGGTCTCCACCCTGGATGCCGCGCTGAACGACGTCGGTGCTGCTCTGTCGCGCGATCCGTCCTCGATCGGTGCTCGCACGACCCAGATCCGGATCTGCTGGGATATGGGATGGCACGAGCGGGCGATCGAGATCGGGAGGCAGGTTCATCAGGAGTGGCCGGAGAGCCTCGACGCCGTCTTGGCGTTCGCTCGCGCGTTGCACAACGGCGGCCTGGCTGAGCTGGCGCTGCCGCTGACCCGCCAGGTCCTCGCGGTCGACCCGACACATCCGACCGCGCTGAAGTTGTTGATCTGGAGCCTGGTGATGACCGGGCAGCACGATGCTGCGATCCGGGCGGCGCGTCCGTACCTGTCGAGCGCGTCGCGGGACTCGAACACGCGGTGGGCGGTCGCGCTCGCCCACTGGGCTGCCGGGGATGCCGCCGAGGCCGTGCGCACGGTCAAGGAGGCTGTCAACGCTGATCCGCATGACGTGACCGTCCGCGCGCTTGAGGGCTACCTGCTGCGTGCGACCGGTGATCACGACGGCGCCCGAGCTGTCTGGGTGTCGGCCCTGCGTTTCGTCGACGCCGGCAGCGGCGATGTGCGCGGTGGGATGAATCTGCGTTCGCGGCTGTGGTTGGCCTGCGTCGAAGCGTGCGTCGGGCAGGAGGAGAGCGCCCGATCCGGTGTTGCGGACGCCGTCCGTCGTGAGCCCCACAACGGGTACGTCGGCTACCGCGCCGCGCACGTGCTGGCCGAGCTGGGCGATCACGCCGGCGCCATCCGGGCGCTCGACGAGGCGGTTGCGGCTGGTTTCCTGTCCGTGCAGCTGCTGCGCCATGACGAGCGGCTGGGCCTGCGCGGGCTGGTCGATCATCCGGGTTACCGCGACGTGGTGTCGATGCTGCTGGCCAACGTCGAGCACGTCCGCAGCCGGTACATCCCGAACGGCACCGGTCCGTCCGCAGGAGGTTGACGCGTGGAACTCGCGAGAAGCGACCGAGGGTGGATGTCCGGGACGGTGTCCGACGGGGTGGTCACCATCGGGGATCCCCGGTTGAAGCGGCCCACCACAACGGTCACGGATGTGCGCGAGGTCGGCGAGCTGATCGAGCGCATGACCTCGCGAGTGCGTGATCTGAATGGGGCCGGGTTGGCCGCCCCCCAGATCGGCGAGTCGGTCAAGGCCGCGGTGGTCGAGGTGCGCAAGACCGACGTCCCTGACCGACCGACCTCGCCGCTGCTGCAGATGATCAATCCGGTGATCGTCGACCGGTCGGACCTGACAGAGCGAGGCTGGGAAGGGTGCTTCAGCGTTCCCGGATTCATGGGCCTGGTCGACAGGGCGGCCTCGGTCACCGTCCGATACCTCAGCCCAACCGGAGAGGCTGTCGAGGAAAGCTACAGCGGCTACGTCGCCCGGGTGATCCAGCACGAGACCGACCACCTCGACGCGATCGAGTTCGTCGACCGGATGACGTCGATGGACAGTCTCACGACCGTGCACAACTACCTACGCCACC
Source organism: Pseudonocardia sp. (assembly GCA_050701075.1). Taxonomy (GTDB): domain Bacteria; phylum Actinomycetota; class Actinomycetes; order Mycobacteriales; family Pseudonocardiaceae; genus Pseudonocardia. The sequence goes on from JBOHEP010000475.1 coordinate 20,936, forward strand.
ACCGCTGACGGTGAGATACTCGACCCTGGGTGGGCGTAGAGGTCGGTCTGTGGCTTGGTGGGGTCGGTGGTCTGGCGGAAGGTCCCGGTCGGGGCCGGTGAAGGTGACAGCGTGGAGCCGGTCGAGGTCGCGGCGGATGTTGTGCCAGGTCTGGCCGGTGGTGGTCTCGGCGACCCGGATGAGTATCAGCGCGAGCCAGCACACTCACGCATCCCCGACCGACGAGCAATCTCGGCAGCGCGTGGCCGCGCGCTGCGGGTTGCCGCGCTGAGCGGCGAGCCAACTGCGGTAGATCACGCGCACAGGCTGTGGCAGATCACGCGTGACAGATGCGTCGAGATCGGCACACAAGATCCTGTTCGGTGGCATGCTGAGGGCATGGACCCGTTTCCTGAGTCGCCCTTGGGTCGGCTCCTACCCCGCCGTGCCTCGTCCGTCGTGTCGGAGGCTCTCGGGGATACCCGGGTCGT
>JBOHEP010000476.1:0-39451 GCA_050701075.1 Pseudonocardia sp.
GCGCAGCACCGGGGAGCCACCGTGTCGCCAGCGCGTCTCGAACAGCTCCAGGGCCGCGGTGGCACGCCGGTGCTCGTCGGCGGCGAGGTCGGGCAGCCGGGGCGCGGCGCCGTGCGCGCGCAGCAGCCAGCCGCCGAGCCAGTCGTGCAGGCCATGCAGGCAGTGCGGGTCATCGAGCTGGGCGGCGAGCACCGGGGTGACGCCGAGGGTGAGCAGGTCGCGGCGACCCTCGGCGGCGAGGCGGTGCACGACGTCGAGCACCGGCAGGTAGGCCTGTGCCCAGGCCTGGTAGAGCCACTCCTCGCCGACCGGCCAGCGGCCGTGGTGGGCGAGCCAGGGCAGGTGGCTGTGCAGGACCAGGCAGAACGTGCCGACGGGTTCGGTCACGACGTCGGCCCTCAACCTGGCGCCGACGGTCTGGACCCGGGGGGTTCCAGAGCGTTCAAGAGGGCAGACAGGTCCATCTGGACCGTGGTCCACAGGACGTCGAGATCGTCGCGTGTGCGACCGCGACTGAACTCGACGGCCTTCCCGGCGGCGTCCCTGATGTGCCGCAACCGAACGTGGTCAGGCTGCGTGGACAACTCGTGCCTGGGCAGCGACGTCGTCGCGGAAGTACTGGCTGAGGTCGCGGTAGGTCCGGAGGCCGGCCGGTCGGCCGAGTATCTCGTCGAGTTCACGTTCCATCGCTGCCATCCCGAACAGGCCGGGCACCCGGCTGGTGTCGAACTCGACGAGGATGACGATGCCGCTCTCCAGGGTGAAGTCCGGGCGGAGCACCGAGCCGAAGACTGCAAGGCCGATGATGCCGTTCCGCGCCGCGAACCCGGCCAGCACCGACTCGTCCACCGTCAGGCCGGGGCGCAGCTCCATGACCGACAGCATGGCAGATCACCTGTTGCACACCCCGGCGCTGGGCCGGGCCATCGTGGTCTTCCTGGGCCTGGCCGGGCCGTAGACCTCACGGCCGGACGGCGAGCGCAACCAGGTCGAGGCTTGCGTCGACGTCGGCCGCGCGCAGCTCGAAGTCGGCACACGTCACCGACGCGACGTCGCCCAGCAGCGTCGCCGGCCACTGCCCACCCCCGAGCGCCATCGTGACCTGCGCATCCACCAGCGACCCGCCGTGCGCGCCGTCCAGCTCGCGCAGCCGTGGACCGTGGTGCAACCCCAGCACCTCGACGTCGACGAAGCCGGCATCGCTGATCAGCGCCGCGAGCTCCGGCGCGGAGAGCTCGCGGGAGTGGAACGGGTTGAGCGGGGTGTCCCGGCCGGGGGAGAACGTGATCCGGTTGGGCGTGCTCACCAGCAGCGCCCCGCCCGGCCCCAGCACGCGCCGGCACTCCCGGAGGAACCGCTCCTGCTCCCACAGGTGCTCGATCACCTGCAACGAGACCACCGCGTCGCAGGAGCCGTCGCGCACCGGCAGCGCCACGAGGTTCGCCCGCGCCGCCACGACCCGTGGGTAGCGCCGGGCTACGTGGGCGACGGTCGGCGGGTCGAAGTCCAGCGCCAGCACCGTCCGTGCCACCCGGGCCAGCAGCTCGGCCCCGTACCCCTCCCCGCACCCCGCCTCCAGTACCTGCGCTCCCGCGCAGCGTGGCGCCAGCGCCCGGTACACCACCTCGTGACGTCGGAACCAGTAGTTCTCGTGGCTGATACCGGGTACGGTGCGCTCACCTGTGAGTGGCAAGCAAGGCGCCTGACCAGCATCTATGTCCGGCATCCGGCCTGCCCCTCGTTGGCTCCGAGTTTCGCACAGCGGTAACTGAGACGAGAACCTGCATACGGACGACCTCGCCGGATGGCGTGACGAGTGGACCGAGACCCTGCACGAGACCAGCGAGCAGACGCGCATCGTCTACCGCCGGTCGGTCGACCAGTTCCTCGCGTGGCTCGCCGAGACCCATCCCGACGTCACCGCGCCCGCGCAGACCACCAAGCAGCACGTACACGGGTGGCTGGGCGCCCTGCTCGCCGCCGGGCGCAGCCCCGGCACCCACCGCGTCAGGTTGATTGCGGTCCGGCTGTGGCTGGGCTACATCATCGAGGACGCCGACAGCGGGCTCACCACCAACCCGGCCGCGCGCATCGCCCTGCCCACGGTCACCGTGCAGCCGGTGCCGGTCATCCATGACGCCGACCTCGCGGCGCTGCTGCGCTCGATGGACGGCACGTCGTTCGTCGACCGCCGCGACGTCGTGATGGTCCGACTGTTGCTCGACACGGGGTGCCGCCGCGCGGAGCTGGCCGGGATCGACCTAGCCGACATCGACGAGCGCGCCCACGAGATCACGCTGCGGCGCACCAAGGGCGGCCGGGCACGCTCGGTCGTGTTCGGCTCCCGGACCGCGGTGGCGCTGCGCAAGTACCAGCGCGCGCGGCAAGCACACCGCCGCCAACTCGACGGCGCTGTTCCTGTCGATCCGCAGCGACGACGCCGGGAACTGGCGGATCAGCGGCGCCGGGATCGCGGAGATGCTGGTGCGCCGGCGCAAGGCGGCCGGGCTCCCGCCGATCAACCCGCACGCCCAAGATCGCACAGGCGGGGTACGACCGGGATGAGCGACCCACCTTCGAGATCACCACGGAGCCTCCCGCCGATGGCGGGTGTCATGTGCAGGTACGAATGATCGGCGGGCCGTCGGAGATCAAGGTGACGGTCGACTGGGTCGCCGAGTCCTGGTGGATCACACCAGAGCACCGTGAGGGCCGTATGACGGCTGGGACAGGGCGAGGCGTCTACGCCGTCGTGCAGAAGGAGCGGTTCGGCATCTTTGCCGCTGTGCCGAAGGCGGAATACGCAGACGATCCCGAGCAGGGGAGGTCATTGATCCCGACTACGGTTCGATCAAGCTGACGTTGCGCTGCACCGATGCATCGGACCCGGCTCGTATGTGGACATACCCCGAAGTCGTCGAGTGGTCGTCGCCCGGGGAATAGCCGGTCCTTGCCCGCCCGTGAACCGTGCCGGGTCGCTGCGGCCGCCGTACCGTGGGGCCAGGAACACGAATGCCCCCGGCACCGCTGACGACGGTCCGGGGGGCGGCCCGACGGGAAGGTCGGACGTGGACGACGATATCGGCGGCGCGACGGTGGGCCAGCGCATCCGGCACTTCCGGGAACGCGCGGGCCTGTCGCGGCCGGTGCTGGGCGGTCTGGTCGGCCGGTCCGCGGAGTGGGTCAAGGCCGTCGAGTCGGGGCGGCTGCTGGCCCCGCGGCTGCCGCTGCTGATCCGGCTCGCGGAGGTGTTGGAGGTGGCCGACCTGGCCGATCTCACCGGTGAGGCGCGGCTGTCCGCGTCGAGCTGGACGAAGGCCGGGCACGAGGCGTTGCCCGCGGTGTCCGCCGCGCTGGCCGACTACGCGGTGGTCGGGGGTGACGAGCCGCCGCCGTCGGCTGCGGAGCTGGACGCGCAGGTGCGGCAGGCGTGGACGCTGTGGCACGGCTCGCGGCGCCAGCGGACCGCGGTCGCGGTGGTGCTGCCCGACCTGATCACGACCGCCCGGACCGCGGTGCGGCGTCTCGACGGGGCCGACCGGCGCCGGGCCGCCGCTGCGCTCGCGCAGGTCTACCACCTCGCGCAGCTCTACCTGTCGTTCCAGCCGGTGCCCTCGCTGGTGCTGCTCGCCGGGGACCGGGCGATGACTGCCGCGCAGGACGCCGACGACCCGCACGCGATGGCGGCCGGGGCCTGGTACCTCAACCACGTGTACCGCGATGCCGGGCAGCAGCACGAGGCCCGGATCGCGCTCGCCGAGCAGACGGCGACGATGCTGCGCCCCGATGAGGGCGGGGAGGATCTGGCCCGGTGGGGGCTGCTGCACCTGGCGATGGCCCTGTCGTACGCGAAGATCGGCCGCGACGGGGACGCCTGGCGCCACCACGACGAGGCCGCCCGCGCCGCGCGCGCGTTGCCGCCCGGCTACAGCCACCCGTGGTTGATCTTCGGTGTCGGCATGGTCGACGCCTACGCGGTGACGATGCTGGCCGACCTGATGCGCCCCGGTGAGGCGGTGGCCGCCGCCGACCGGCTCGACGTGGCCGCGATCCCGTCAGCCACCCGGCGCAGCTTCCACCTCGCCGAGACCGCACGCGCGTACTCGCTGCGCCGGGAGCCGGTCGCCACGGTGCACCTGCTGCGCCGCGCGCACGACGAGAGCCCGGACACCGCCCGGTTCTCCCTGTTCGCCCGGTCCACGCTGGGGGAGTTGCGCGAGTCGGGCGGGACCACGATCCGGGCGGAGGCCGCCGCGCTGGCCGCCGCGATCGGGCTGCCAGGCTGACCGGCGCAGGGGGTACAACCTGTACCTCTCGTGGCCGGGGTACTCGCTGTACCCGGCGCCACGTCCGCCCGCACATAGCGTCGCCGCTCGTGATCACGAAGCTACGGGCTGTGCTGCGCCGGGGGCGCCATCGTCGACCGCGGGGCGCGGCCCCGCACCCGCTGATCCGGTCGCACGGGCCGGTCCGGGCACGTCCGGTGGGGCGGGGTGCGCGGTGACCGATGTGGTGTTCACGGTGCACACGTCGCGCCCCGACGACATCGGCGCGGTGGAGATCGTCTTCCTGGCGGAGCGGGAGGCGCGCGCCTACGCGCTGGACCGCTCCCGCGACCACCGGGTGCTGTCCGCGTCGGTGACCCGGTTCGCCGTCGGGCAACTCGGCACCCGCACGCCGGTGGCGTGGTTCGTCGACGGCGCCGAGCACGACCGTCGCCGCCAGGTCGGTCAGCTCTACCCGGCCGACGGGTGCGCGGCGGGGACCTGATCGGCGCGGCGCCCGCCGGTCGGCCGGGGTGCTGCGCGACCATGAGCCCCCCACCCACACCGAGTCAAGATCGCCGGTGGCCCCCGCCGGAGTGAGGGCCGGGGCGTGGGGGCGGAGCCCCGCTGTCCTTCCTGAATGTCGGTGCGGCGTCGCATGCTCGGGCGATGACCTGGACGCCCGTCGAGCCGGACTGGGCGGTGCCCTCGCCCACCGAAATCGCCGACCTGCACTGGCCGGCCCACCTCGCGCACCGCGAGCTGTGGCCGACCGCGCGGTCAAGCCACAGCTCTGCGCTGCCGCCGGGATCCCGCACTACGTACGCATCGAGCTCGGCGACGAAGGCCCGACCGCGATCACCTACCGGCTTCGAGGTGGCCGATACATCGAGTTCGCCCGAGCCGGGTCTGGCGAGCGGCTGCGGCTGACCGAGCCCTTCGTCATCGACGTAGGCTTGGCCGAGTTGGTGTGCTGGACCCGGCCGTGCTGAGCTCACTGGCAGATGCCACGACGACCGGCGGGTGCTGATGCCTTTCGGGCCGGCCTGGGAACCGTGCGGAACGGGCCTGGTGTGCGTCGGCGTGGCCGCCCCCGTTCTGAGGTGACCTACCTCGACCGGGCGCGGTGCGCGGCGACGTTGACCCGGGTGGCGCAGGTGGGCGAGCAGTAGGTACGGCGGCCGTTGCGCGACACGTCGACGAACACCGTGTGGCAGCCCGGCGCGGCGCACCGGCCCAGCCGTTGTGGGCCGGCCTCGGCCAGCACCATCGCCAGGCCGGCGGCGGTGGTGGCTTTGACGCGGGTGACGACGTCGGTGTGCTCGTCGGCGAAATGCAGGTGGGGTGGCTGGCCGTCGTGGGTTGAGATGAAGGGCCGTGCGGTCGCTTCGGCCAGCAGCCAGTTGACGGTGTCGATCTTCTCGGCGGTGGTCGGTGCGGCGAAGACTGCCCAGAGCCGCCGGCGCCACGTCCTGAGCTGGACGAGCCCGGTGTTGCCGGGGAGCTGGAAGCGGGAGACGAGGTGCGCGGACAGCACCTGCTCGATCTGCCTGGCATCACCGTCGTCGTCGAGGTTGGCCAGGTCGGCAGCCAGGAGCGCGGCATTGCCGCCGTAAGCGTTGAAGTGCACAAGGCCATTACAGCACGCTGGCCATCATGGTCGAGTGCGTGTTCCAGCCAGTGTCTGAACACCGGACCTCGCTCGGGTGGGTCCTCTACCAGCGATGCCCCTGCGGCCGCGTCCGGATGCTCCTGAACCAGAGACTGATCAAGATCGGTCCACTCCCAGGACCTGCGACCGGCGATCCGGATCGGGGCTACGAGCGGGGAACCAGGGTTCCGAGACGGCGGATGGCTTCGTGAAGCCGGTCGGGTGGGTGCGCCGAGTAGCCGATGACGAGTCCCGCCGGTCCCGGCCGTTGCCGGTGCCATGACAGCGGATGCACGACCACGCCGGTTGCCAGCGCCCGCTCGGCGAGCGCCGCGTCGTCGTCCAGGTCGGGCAGCGACACGAGCAGGTGCAGGCCGGCCGCGATCCCGTGGAGGCGGGCGCGGGGTAGGTGCTTCGCGAGTGCGGCGAGAACGGCATCGCGACGCCGTCGGTTGCGGGCCCGGCTCAGTCGCAGGTGCCGGTCGAAGGCACCGCTGGTGATGAGGTGGGCGAGCACGAGCTGGCCCAGAGCCGGGCTGGTGATGTCCGTCCAGCGTTTGGCTTCGACGAGGTCGTCGCGCAGGTGGGGTGGTGCGAGCAGCCAGCCGAGTCGCAGCGCGGGGGCGAGCGTCTTGGACACGCTCCCGGTGTAGACGATGTGCTCGGGGGCGAGGGTGTGCATGGCGGCGACCGGGGCACGGTCGTAGCGGTGCTCGGCGTCGTAGTCGTCCTCGATGACCAGGCCCCCCGCCCGGGCCCAATCGAGCAGCTCCCGGCGGCGCGGTGCGGCAAGGACCACGCCGGTGGGGAACTGGTGCGCAGGCGTGACGACCACCGTGTCGAGGTCGGTGGCCGCGAGCGCCGCGACATCGAGGCCGAGAGCGTCCACCGGAATCCGGACGGTCGGCAGGCCCCACCGTTCGAGCTGGTCGCGCGTGCCCCGTGGGCCGGGATCTTCGAATGCCACCGACCTCGTCCCTCGGGCCCGCAGGACCTGGGCAAGCAGAGCCATCCCTTGGGCGACGCCGTTCACGACGAGCACGTCGTCCGGGTCGGTCCGGACCCCCCGGGTACGGGCGAGTTGGCCGACGAGTGCTTCGCGAAGTGCGGGTGTGCCCCGCGGGTCGCCGTAGCCGAGCTCCGCATCGGTGAGATCGGCGAGCACGGCTCGTTCGGCACGCAACCACGCCGCCCGCGGGAAGGCCGACAGGTCGGGAAGGCCCGGAGACAGGTCCAGGTCGACCGAAGACCTGCTTGCAGGGTCGAGCATCGGCACCGAAGACCTGCTTGCAGGGTCGAGCAATGGCACCGGCGCGGACGGAGCCGCCACTCCCGATCGGACGCCTGGCGGCACTGATGCAAGCACGACGGTCCCACCCCCTTGACGTCCGGCGAGGACACCCTCGTCGACCAACCGCTGGTAGGCCTGCACGACGATGCCACGGCTCACCTCCAGCTCCGCGGCGAGCGCCCGGGTGGCCGGCAGACGGTTACCGATCGGCAGTCGGCCGTCCGCGACGGCCGCGCGCAGGGCCCCCGTCAGCCAGGTCGCGAGTCCTCGTGGTGGAGCGGCTGCCGGGTCCAGCTGGAGAAAGTCGGCACCCGCCATCTTGGCCCTCCTTGTCACGTTCAGCTTGGTCCTGGATCCAGGACCAAGTCCGGCGCAACGTTGGAGCATGCCATCCTCGCGCTCCTCCGGGAGCCTGCTCGCGCTCGCGGCGATGATCTGTGTCGGCAGCAGCGTGGCCGTGTCGCAGGCCCTCGTCGACGCACCGCTTTTCACCGTGCAGGCCCTGCGCTACACGCTCGCCGCGGGGCTGCTCCTCACCGTCGTCCGCGTGACCCGCCGCGGTATCCCTCGGCCGCACGGGATCGAATGGGTGTGGCTGGTCGCAGTGGCCGGTACCGGTCTGGTGCTGTTCAACGTGGCAGTCGTACGCGGTGTGGCGCATGCCGAGCCGGCTGTCATCGGTATCGCGGTGGCCTCGGTGCCGCTGCTGCTCGCGGTGGTGGGTCCGCTGCTGAATCGCATGCGCCCCGCGCCGACCGTGGTGCTTGCGGCTGCCGTCGTGACCGTGGGAGCGGTCCTGGTGCACGGCGGCGGTCGCACGGACGCAGCCGGGCTCGGCTGGGCGGCGGTCGTGTTGCTGACCGAGGTGGCGTTCACCCTGCTCGCGATGCCGGTGCTCGCCCGGCTCGGACCGTGGTCGGTGTCGCTGCACACCACCTGGATCGCCGCCGTCGGGCTCGGCGTCCTGGGGGTCACCGTCGAGGGATCGACCGCCGTGTTCGCGCTCCGGGCCGACGACATCGCGGCGGGAGCTCACCTGGCCGTGGTCGTCACGGCTCTGGCTTTCGTGCTCTGGTACAGCGCGGTCGGGCAGATCGGCCCGGGGCGGGCGGGGCTTGCCACCGGGGTCGTCCCGGTGGTGGCCGCGGGAGGTGGGGTGTTGCTCGGCGCGAGCCCACCCGGTCCGGTCGTATGGCTGGGAGTGGCCGTGGTGGCCGCCGGACTGGTGTTGGGTCTGCGCGCCGGCGATGAGCGCGCAGTGACTCATCGCGGTCGTTCGGCCACGACGTGCCAAACGGGGCGTACGAGCAGGCGGGTCGCGTGGTCGACGACCCGGGAGGCCGGTGCGCGCCCGCACCTGCCGGCACCCATGCTGCCCGAGTTGGACGCGGGTTCCGAGTCGGGCCGGTGATGGGACTGGTCGACGGACCGGAGCTGCTCTTTCCCGGGCCTGATCAGGCCTCCGGAGCCGCGGTTCGCCCGTTGTTGGTTCGCCCATTGTTGGTCAGGCCGTTGTTGGTCAGGGTCGGAGCCACCGGACCACGCGGTCGGCTTGTGTCGGCCGCAACACTTGTGGTGTTGGACTTGGACACGATGCTCAGGACCTGGGTGTCGTCGCAACTGTTCGAAGGGAGCTCGTTGGCCAGCGTTTCACCCATCTCCACCAGCATCTTGCTGAACCGGGCCAGGTCGGCGCGGGCCCCATCCTTGATGTCGATCAGCCTGGCCAGCTCCCGGGCGCCCCGGTCGAGTTCGGCGTTGGCTTCGGTCTGGGCCTTGTCCCGCAGGGCGACGGCATAGTTCTGGGCGTCGGCACGGACGTCGGCGGCCTCGATCAGGGCGCGTTCCCGGCTGGTGGCGGTGTCGCGATCGGCAGCGGCTCGAATCTCCTCTACCTGCTGGCGCGCTGCAACCTGGCTGGCCGCGATGTCGCTTTCGCGCCGTTGCAGTACGGCGCTGCGTCGGGCGGCCTCCTGGTCCAGGGTCGATGCCCGGGCGACCAAGGTTTGTTCGACGTCACGGCGGTGCGCCTCCGCGTCGCGGCGCTGCTCCTCACACTCGTCGCGGGCAGCCTCGACGATCTCCCGTGCTTGCTGCTCGGCCCGCTCGATGACATCGACGGCCTGCTGTTCCGCGACCAACATCAGTCTTTCCATGCGCTCGCCGAAGCCGTGATTGTTGGCCCGCTCGATCGAACTGACCCGGGACAATGCTTGGCGCAGCTCCTGCTCGACGTGTTCGGCCCGCTGCCGCTCGTTGGTGGCCTGAGCGGTCAACCCCGCGACCTTGGTATTCAACGCCGTGATTCTGTCGACGAATTCAGCGAACTGCTCGGTGACCTGTCGTCGATCAAAGCCTCGACGAACCAGGTTGAACACCGGTGCCGTCAAGGCCTCCAGCGGATGATCACTCGGGGCGGAGATGACCGACTCATTCTGCGAGCCCGGGATGGGCGACTGGCTCAAGGCTGCGTCTCCAGACCGGGGGGATGGCTGAGGGTGCCAAGACCCATTGGCCGAGGTTGATGAGCTACCTTGCGAGGGAGCCGACATGGCGCGAGGATAGACTAGTCGGCCTGGCTCAAGCGTCCGAGTCCCGAGCTGTGCCCGAATCTCGCGCTGCGCCTGAGTCTCGCGCTGCGCCGTTGCCGTTGCGGACAGGCCCCATTGCGTTTCGCGGGAGGCTGGTGGCTCCGCCCCTGCCCGACGTACCGGTGAGCGGCACGGCCTTCAGCCGCATGGTTTCATGTCCACCGGTCTGGATCTCCCTGGCCAGTACTCCGCCCAGTTCAACCAGCACCTCGTTGATCCGGCCCAGTTCGGCACGGACGCCATCCTGCACGTCGACGAGCCGGGCCAGCTCCCGGGCTCCCCGATCCCGATCGGCCAGGGCTTCGGCCTGGGCCTTGACCCGCAGATCAGCGGCGTGGGCCTGGATCTGGTTGCGTAGCTCTACCGCCTCGGCCTGAGCGCGGTCCCGGACGATTGCGGCGTCACGATCGGCAATGCCGCGCATCTCCTCGGCCTGCTGGCGCGCTACGACCTGGCTGGCCGCGATGTCGCTTTCGCGGCGCTGCAGTGCTGCGCTGCGTCGGGCGGCCTCCTGGTCCAGAGTCGCCGCCCGGGCCACCAGGGCTTGTTCGACCTCGCGGCGGTGTGCCTCCGCGTCGCGACGATGTACCTCGGAATCATTGCGGGCACCCTCAACGATCTCGCGGGCCTGCTGCTCGGCCCGTTCGATGACGTCGGCGGCCTGCTGTTCCGCGATCAGCATCAGCTTTTCCATGCGATCGCCGAAGCCGTGATTGTTGGCCCGCTCGATCGAGCTGATCCGGGAGAATGCTTGGCGCAGCTCCTGCTCGGCGTATTCGGCCCGCTGCCGCTCGTTGGTGACTTGGGTGGTCATCGCCGCGACCTTGGTGGTCAACCCGGTGACCCTGTCGGCGAATTCGGTGAACTGCTCGATGACCTGGTGTCTGTCGAAGCCCCGGCGGACCAGGTCGAACGCAGGGAGCGCGGTGGCCTCCGACGGTGTGTCGACCAACGCGAAGACATCTGACACACCCATTGATCTACCTCGCAGGTCCGCGACCGACTCCGGCTGGAAAGAACCATCCGACCTGGGCGCAGGTTGCGGACGGCGAAACCCACCGATCAGGTTGAGTGGCCTGTCTGGGGCGGGAGCTGACATGGGGGGAACCTTAAGGGAGCCTTTACGAAAAGCAAGCTGGTGCACCCGACTGGGTCTGGAATCAACCTGGATGAGTGCGGGAGATGCAGCGAGTGAGAATGCTGATGCATCGCTGCGGGTTGTTCATGAACGAAAATCGGCATAGATCGAATGTGGGAACCACCATTGGGCCGAATGTACGGGCCACAGTGCGTGCGTCGTCAACCACGCTACCGGACCCGTGACTCCTCGACACATCCGCCCTTCCGACGACTGTCCCTCATGGTCAGCGCCGGACGGGTTTGTGCAGCGTGCTCGCGGGATCCGCCCTCCGGCCGGCGCGGTGAACTCCCCGAGCAGTCGGGCGGCGTCGTGGACCGAGGTCAGTTGCCGGCTGGATCGTCGCGGGGTTTCCCGTATATGCCGGAACCGTCCCTTGTTCGGGTGACGTGCGCTACTCACCGTCGTGTCTGCCGCTCAGGGCAGGTCTGGACTACGTCAACCGGGGGCCGGGTTGGACCGCGATCAGGCTGGGACGCCCAGCGATCAGCGGGTCACTCGCGGGTCGGGTCGGAGTCGTCGGTGATGGTCAGCACGCCGCCGACGGTGTGGCGCAGCCAGGCGAGCACGGTCTGATCGTCGAGGGTCAGCGGAACCTCGGGTCCCGCCCAACTCAACAGCGCCACCGGATTGCTGGCGAGTGCGTCACGGAGCACCGTCGCGAGCTCCGCGGTGACCGCCACGCTCACCCCTGCGTGACTCACGACGTGGACCCCAGCTCCGGCGACGGCATCGCGGCCGGTGCGGAGCACGTAACCGCAGCCGTACCGGTCATCGTATCCGGTCACCACCACGGTCGCGTCCCCCGCATCGCTCGCTGATGACGCCGATCGCGCCGCGGCGAGCCTACTGCAGCGCCGCGTACGTTCATCGGGCCCCGATCACGCCGCCAGCTTCATGATCGTTGAACTGGAACACGGAGCCGCATTCCGTGCGGTTCTCCGTACCGAAACGTGGATCTTGGCAGCTCGCCACGGTTCCGGTGTTGCCGTGATCTTCGGTTGGGAACCTGGAACCGCATACAGCACCACTGACGACACCCAAACGGCGATCAAGCGCTCGGCACCGAAAACCTGGGCGGCGCTGCTCTGTCCGGACCGGAACAGTGGGGGAGTAAAGGCACTCAAGGGCCCCGGATGGTTCGCTCGCAAGCTCGCTCAGCGGCGACGTAGCCGGGTGAGGAAGCCGCGGGCGCGGGTTCGGTTGCGCGGGTCGGCAGCCATCCGCCTGCCACTATCGGTGAGCCGCCGGCCCTGCGGGCTGCGAAGGAAGTTTCTGATCTTGGCGAGCAGAGGCATGGTGCCCTCCTGATGTAGTGGGTGAATACGAGTGGATGCCCGCTGGACGGTGCGTCCAACCATCCCATCCATGATCGTCGATGCCCGTGAGCAGGCTCACCGAGCGAGAGGTTTGCCCCGAGAGCTACCAGCCGGTAACAATCACGACATGCCACCTGCCTGCCGCGTCGACGTGCAGCCGCGGGTGGCAGGGTGAAGGCCGAACGGCAGCGCCCGAGCGGGGCGTGCGGCAGGCAGCATCGACAGGAGGTCGAGGAGGTCCGATGAACATCATCGTGCTTGTCAAGCAGGTGCCCGACACGTACTCGGAGCGCAAGCTGTCCGGTTCCGACCACACCCTGGATCGGGATGCCACCGACGCTGTGCTCGATGAGATCAACGAGCGTGCGGTGGAGGCCGCGCTACAGCTCAAGGAGGCCCACGACGGGCAGGTCACCGTCCTGACGATGGGTCCGGCGCGCGCCACCGACGCAATCCGCAAGGCGCTGTCGATGGGTGCCGACAAGGCGGTGCACCTGTCCGATGAGGCGCTGCACGGATCGTGCGCGGTGCAGACCGCGAAGGCCTTGGCCGCGGTGATCAAGACAGCGATCGGGGCCGGCGAGTTCGACCTGGTGATCGCCGGCAACGAGGCGTCCGACGGTCGCAGCGCCGCGGTCCCGGCGATGGTGGCCGACGTGCTCGGTGTACCGGCCCTGACCCACGCCCGCGAGATCTCGGTGGACGGCTCGACGGTCACGGTGAAGCGGGAGACCGACGACGGCATCACCCGTCTGACCGCGGAACTACCCGCCGTGGTCAGCGTGGGTGAGAAGATCAACGAGCCGCGTTACCCGTCGTTCAAGGGGATCATGGCGGCCAAGAAGAAGCCGACCTCCACGCTCTCGTTGGCCGAGGCGGGCATCGACCCGTCCGAGGTCGGGCTCGCGAACGCGCTGACCGCGGTCATCGCGGCGCAGCCCAAGCCGCCCAAGAGCGCCGGGGAGAAGGTCGTCGACGAGGGGGACGGCGGGGCCAAGATCGCCGCGTACCTGGTGTCCCAGAAGCTCATCTGAGCCGGATCGACCGAGGAGAGAACAGACATGGCAGAGGTCCTGGTCTTCGTCGACCACCTCGAGGGTGAGATCAAGAAGGCCACCTACGAGCTGTTGACAGCCGCCCGCGCGCTGGGGGAGCCGTCGGCGGTGGTGGTCGGCACGGCGGGCACCGCGAGCAAGCTCGCCGACGGGCTGAAGGCGCACGGCGCGGAGAAGATCTATGTGGCGGAGACGGACTCCACCGACTTCCTGTCCCCGGAGGTCGCCGTGCTGGCGTCACTGGTCGATCAGGTGGCGCCCGCCGCGGTGCTGATCGTGGTGTCCGCCGACGGCAAGGAGATCGCCGGGCGGCTGGCGGTGCGCACGAACAGTGCGCTGCTCGGTGACGTCGTCGCGGTGTCGGCCGAGGGCGTCACCCACTCGGTGTTCGGCGGGGCCTACATCGCCGAGGCGAAGGCCAACACCGAGCACCCGGTGATCACGATGCGGCCGGGCTCGGTCGAGATCGACGCGAGCGCCGGCGCCGGCGCCGAGCAGATCGTCGAAGTCCCGGCGGCGACCGGGCGCAGTGCCACGGTGGCCGGCCGCGAGCCGATCACCGGTGGTGACCGCCCGGAGCTGGCCGAGGCGAGTGTGGTCGTCTCCGGCGGACGCGGGGTGGGCTCGGCGGAGGATTTCGCGGTCGTCGAGGCGCTGGCCGACTCGCTCGGCGCGGCCGTGGGAGCCTCACGCGCGGCGGTCGACTCGGGTTACTACCCGCACCAGTTCCAGGTGGGGCAGACCGGCAAGACGGTGTCGCCGCAGCTCTACATCGCCCTCGGCATCTCAGGGGCCATCCAGCATCGGGCCGGGATGCAGACGTCGAAGACGATCATCGCGGTCAACAGGGACGCCGAGGCGCCGATCTTCGAGATCGCCGATTTCGGAGTGGTGGGCGACCTGTTCACGGTAACCCCCCGACTCACGGACGAGATCACCAAGCGCAAGTCCTGACCGTCGTGACATCCCGCATCCGGTGACCGACGCAAGACAGCGCCGTTCACCGAGCTGCCATCCTGACGTCGTCGCAGGCGGGGATGCCTGTCGCTCGCGGGCGGTACCAACGCACCGTGACCTCTTCGCAGGTTCTCCTCCAGACGCCACACACCGCCGTCTCCCGGTACTCGCTGCTCCTCACCACCGACCCCGACGAGGTGCGGTCCGCCCAGCGGCTGCGCCATCGCGTGTTCGCCGGCGAACTCGGCGCCACCCTGCACAGTCCCGAACCGGGTCTCGACGAGGACCGCTTCGACGCGTTCTGCGACCACCTCCTGGTGCGCGAGGACGCCACCGGCGAGATCGTCGGGACCTATCGGATGCTGCCCCCGGCGCGGGCCCGCGCGGCGGGCGCGCTGTACGCCGAGGGTGAGTTCGACCTCACCGCGCTGGCACCGCTGCGGCCCGCGCTCGTGGAGACCGGGCGCTCGTGCGTGGCTCCCGAGCACCGCAACGGCGCCGTCGTCAGCCTGGTCTGGGCGGGGCTCGCCCGCTACATGCTGCTCACCGGCAACCGCTGGTTGGCGGGGTGCGCCAGTGTCGCGCTGGTCGACGGCGGCGGGTTGGCCGCGTCGGTGTGGGACCGGGTGCAGGTCGGGCACCTGTCACCGGAGACGTGTCGGGTACGGCCGCACATGCCCTGGGACCCGGTCGGGGTGGTCCGGCCGGACCGCGCGCCGCTGCCACCGCTGTTGCGCGGCTACCTGAGGCTGGGTGCGGAAGTGTGCGGGCCGCCCGCCCACGATCCTGATTTCCACTGCGCGGACTTCCTCGTGCTGCTCGACCTGGACGACCTGGACGACCGGTATGCGCGGTTCTTCGGCCTCCAATCCCCGGACGGGCCCGCCGACAGCGCGCTGCGGCGCGAGGATGGCGGGCGGTGACCGCGCCGGTGACGCTGCCAGCACTAGCACTAGCACCAATGCCAGCTACAGCACCAATGCCGGTATCGGCACCGTCACCGTCACCGTCACCGTCACGAGCGTCGGCACCGTCACGAGCACCGGCACCATCACAGGTACCGGAGCATCCGGTGTGTCCGCCGCAGGACGGATGGGTGCCGTCGTCGCCGTGCGGTCTGCACTGCCTCCCGCCGTCCCCGACGGGGGCGCCGCCGGTCCTGCGGCTCGCGGCCCTGGCCGGGTTGGTGTTGCTGGCGTTGCTCGGGATGTCGCTGCTGCCCGGCGGGCCCCGCGGCCGGTGGCTCCGGGCCTGCTGCGGGGGGGCGCTGCGGGTGGCCGGGGTGCGGCTGGTGGTCGCGGGGGCCGAGCGATTCCGCGATGGCGGCGTCCTGGTGGTGGCCAACCACCTGTCGTGGATCGACGTGCTCGCCCTGACCGCGGTGCAGCCGGTGCGGATCCTGGCCAAGCGGGAGGTACGGACGTGGCCGGTGATCGGTCCCCTGGCCGCATTGACCGGCGCACTCTTCCTCGATCGGACCGAGTTGCGCTCGCTACCGGCGACCGTGGCCACCACGGCGGACGCCCTGCGTTCGGGGGCCGCGGTCGCGGTGTTCCCCGAGGGCACCACCTGGTGCGGCGCCGCGGGTGGCCCGTTCCGTCGAGCGGCGTTCCAAGCCGCGATCGACGCGGGTGTGCCGGTGCGGCCGGTGGCGCTCACGCTGCGTCGGCCCGACGGCAGGGCCGCGCCCGCCGCGGCGTTCGTGGGGGACCAGGAGCTGGTCGACTCGGTCTGCCGCGTGCTCCGCTCGCCCGGTCTGGTCTGCGAACTCACGATCCTGCCCGAGCTCGCTCCGGGGGTGGACCGCCGGGAACTGGCCCGGCGGTCCGCGGACGCGATCGGGGATGTCACGACGGTCGTGCACGCAGCCCGGCCGGTCACCGCGGTTGACGCGGCTTCGGCCCGGCCGGTCATCCCGGTGCACGCGGCTTCGGCTCGGCCGGTCACCCCGGTTGACGCCACACGGGCCGCCTGATCCACTGAATCCCATTGGCCAGTTGGCCAACGGGGTCCCACCGGATCGCAAACGCGTTCGTCCGGGCGCGGAGGTGACCAGGTCGGCCGACCGCGCTCTCGACCGGCGACTACGCTGGAGCGCCGGACGACCGACCGGGACGGGCAGCCTCACGTGAACTCTGCAACGAATCCGCGGGAGACGACTCCGCTGGGTACGTACCTGGACCATGCGGCCACCACTCCCATGCTGCCGCAGGCCGTGGTGGCGATGACGGATGCGCTGTCCCGCACGGGCAACGCCTCTTCGCTGCACTCCGCCGGGCGCCGTTCCCGGCGCGCCGTGGAGGAGTCCCGCGAACGGATCGCGGCGGCGGTTGGCGCTCGCCCGTCGGAGGTGGTGCTGACCACCGGCGGCACCGAGAGCGACAACCTCGCGGTGAAGGGCCTGTACTGGGCACGCAGGCAGGGTGATTCCGCGCGCAACAAGGTGCTCGTCTCCACGATCGAGCACCACGCCATCCTCGATTCGGCGCAGTGGCTCGCCGAGCATGAGGACGCCGACCTCGAGCTCCTGGAGGTCGACGGGTCGGGTCGGGTGCGCCCGGAGACCTTGCGGGCCGCGCTGGCCCGAGAGCCGGAGCGGGTGGCACTGGTCTCGGTGATGTGGGCCAACAACGAGGTGGGCACGGTCAACGCGATCCGCGAGCTCGCCGCCGTCGCCCATGAGTTCGGCGTACCGCTGCACACCGACGCTGTGCAGGCCGTTGGCATTCTTCCGGTCGACTTCGCGGCGTCCGGCGTCGACGCGCTCACCCTGACCGGTCACAAGCTCGGCGGGCCCTACGGTGCCGGAGCGCTGCTGCTGGGCCGGGAGGTCGCGCTCACGCCGTTGCTGCACGGTGGTGGGCAGGAACGCGATGTGCGGTCGGGCACGCTGGACACCCCGTCGGTGATCGGGTTGGCCACCGCGGTGGAGCTGTCGGTCGCCGACGCGCCACGCCGCGTCGCCGCGCTGGCCGGGTTGCGCGACGACCTCGTCGGCAAGGTACTGGCCACCGTCCCGGACGCGCAGCTCAACGGCGACCCCGGCACCGGCGTGGTGGACGGCGGACCGTCGCGGCTGCCGGGCAACGCGCACCTGTCGTTCCCCGGATGCGAGGGCGACAGCTTGCTGATGCTGCTCGACGCGCACGGCATCGAATGCTCCACCGGGTCGGCGTGCACGGCCGGTGTGGCGCAGCCCAGCCACGTGCTGTTGGCGATGGGCGCGGACGAGGCCACCGCGCGTGGCTCGCTGCGGTTCTCCCTCGGACACACCTCCACCAGTGCCGACGTCGACGCGTTGGCCTCGGTGATCGGTCAGGTCGTCGACCGGGCCCGTCGGGCAGGGCAGCAGGCGTCGTCGTCCGCGGGGAGATGACGATGCGGGTCCGGTGTCGATGAAGATCCTGGCCGCGATGAGCGGTGGGGTGGACTCCGCTGTCGCGGCCGCCCGGGCGGTCGAGGCCGGGCATGACGTCGTCGGGGTGCACCTGGCGCTGTCGCAGACCCGGGCAGCGCTGCGCGGCGGTTCCCGGGGGTGCTGCTCACGTGAGGACGCCGCCGACGCCCGGCGCGTCGCCGACGTGCTCGGCATTCCGTTCTATGTGTGGGATTTCGCCGCCCGGTTCACCGCCGATGTCGTCGACGACTTCGTCGCCGCCTACGCCGCGGGGCAGACGCCGAACCCGTGCCTGCGGTGCAACGAGAAGATCAAGTTCGCGGCGCTGCTGGACCGGGCGTTGGGACTCGGATTCGACGCCGTGTGCACCGGGCACTACGCGCGCCTGTCCGACGGCGCCCTGCGCCGTGCGGTCGATGACGGGAAAGACCAGTCCTACGTCCTCGCCGTGCTCACCACCCACCAGCTCGCGCACGCCATGTTCCCGATCGGTGACACACCCAAGGCGGGGGTGCGGGCGGAGGCGGCCCGGCGCGGCCTGCGGGTGGCGGACAAGCCCGACAGCCATGACATCTGTTTCATCCCCTCCGGGGACACCCGCGGCTTCCTCGCGTCGCGGTTGGGGAGCCGACCCGGCGCGGTGGTCGACGACGTGACGGGGGCGGAGTTGGCGCGTCACGACGGCGTACACGGCTTCACCGTCGGCCAGCGCAAGGGGCTCGGGGTCGCGGCCCCCGCCGCCGATGGACGGGCCCGGTACGTGCTGGGTATCGAACCGGTCACCGGCACCGTCAGGGTCGGGCCTGCGGCGGCGCTGGACGTCTCCTCGATCGACGCGAGTGCCCCGGTGTGGAGTCGCGGGCGTGCGCCGAACGGTCCGGTGGAATGCGTGGCGCAGGTTCGCGCACACGGCGGTCTGGCGCGCGCGGTCGTACACGTCGGCGGCTCCGGTGTGCGAGTCGACCTCACCGAGCCGCTGCGGGGGGTGGCACCGGGCCAGGCGGTTGCGCTGTACCGCCCGGATCCCGACGGCGATGTCGTGCTCGGCAGCGCCACCATCACCGACGCGCGCTGAACGCCCGAGCGGCGATCATGCCGATGATCCAGCGGGACTCTACGGCGCGTACCGCCTGTTCGACGCCCGCGACCGCTTGGCCTGGCCGGTGATCGATCCGAGGGACACCCGGCTGCCGTCGCCGCGACCGTGAGGTGTCCCTCGGATCGATCACCCGGACCTGCCTGGTAGACAGCGCCCATGGCCACCGCACCGCAGTCCGCACGCTGGCCCGACGGTGCTGCCACTGCGGTCGGCTCGATGCCCGGTGACGATCCACTCGACGCGTCGGCCACCGTCGTGGGTGAGCTGCCGCTCCTGCCGAACCTGCCCGAACTGCCCGGGCGCGGTGTGGGCGCGGACATGATCGGCCGCACGGCGGCGCTGCTGGTCGACATCGCCGTGGAGGTTCGCCCCTCGGCGTACCGGGTGGCGTCCCGACCGGGCCGCGAACACCGGCTTGCCGTCGATCTCCTACGCACCGATCTGGACGCCTTCGACCAGGCATGTGCGCAGGTCCGCCCCGGTTGGGCCAAGGTGCAGGCGGCGGGGCCGTGGACCCTCGCCGCCGCCGTCGAGCTGCGGACCGGGCACCGGGTGCTCACCGACCGCGGTGCGGTGCGGGAGTTCACCGCGAGCCTCACCGAAGGACTCCGCCTGCACGTCGCCGAGGTCGCGGCGCGGACCGGCGCGCAGGTCCTGGTGCAGCTCGACGAGCCGGGCCTGCCGGCCGTACTGGCCGGCACGCTGCTGACGGCATCGGGATACGGCACCGTCCGGTCGGTGGCTGCTGCCGACGCGCGGGACGCGCTGCGCGATCTCATCGATGCGGTCGGCGTGCCGGTCCTGCTGCACTGCTGCGCGCCGCATCCGCCGGTGGGGCTGCTGGGCGCCACCGGCGCGGCCGGGATCGGGATCGATGCGACCCTGCCGTCGGTGTCGGGCCGCACCGCCGTTGCGGCCGAGCTGGACGCGTTGGGTGAGGTGTGGGATGCCGGCATCCCGCTGCTGCTCGGGCTGGTGCCCGCCATCGAGCCGACGGGACAGATGCGGGCACGAGACCTGGCGGCTCCCGCGTTCGATCTGGCCGACCGGCTCGGTTTCGACCGGGTCCGCCTCTCGGCCCTCGCGCTGCCGACGCCGACCTGCGGGCTGGCCGGGGCGTCGCCGGACTGGGCGCGGCGGGCGATGGCTCTGGCCCGCGAGCTCGGGGAGATGTTCCTCGATCCCCCCGAGGAACAGCAAGGAGCCTGACGGTGCCGCTGCCGCTCCCCCCGTCGCCGCGCGCTGCCGCTCCCGCTCGCAACGAACGGCACTTTCGTCCGTACCTATCGGTCGAGAGTGCCGTTCGTTGCGCGACGGTGGCTGGGTGCGGGCTCCCGGCCTCGGTGCACCAGATGTATCTGGCAGGCTGTTGTTGGCTCCCGTTCAGGGATGCCGGATCGGAGGAGCGCCGCGGTGGTCGATGTCGAGATCGTGTTCGGCGCCGTCCTGCACAGCATCTGGCTCCTGCCAGTGCTCGCGGTGCTGATCGCGATCGACGGCCCGCTCCCGGTTCTGCCAAGCGAGACGCTGCTGATGTCGGCGTTCGCCGTCGCCTTCGTCGAGCAGGACGGCGTTGCCGTGCTGGGGTTCTTTCTCGCGGCGCTGGTGGGCTCGGTGATCGGGGATCTGGCTGTCTTCGGTCTGGGCCGTTCCTCGAACCGGATGCTGGCCGATAGCTTCTCGATGGGCAGAGTCGACTACGGGCTGTCCACGTGGGTGCGACGCCACCTGTTGGGCAATCCCGGTTTCACGCTGGTCGGTGCCCGATTCGTGCCCGGCGGCCGGCTCGTCAGCACCGCGGCCGCCGGCCGCTACGGACTCGGGCTGTTGCGCTTCCTGCCGTGGTCCGTGGCGAGTTCGGCGGCATGGAGCATCTACATGCTGCTCGTCGGTCTGCTGCTCGGCCCACTGTCCGGGGGAAGCCCGCTGCTGGCGCTGCTCGCCGGTGTGGTGATGGCCATCCTCACGGCCGGGGCGTTCG
The DNA here is from genome assembly GCA_050701075.1 of Pseudonocardia sp. Classification (GTDB taxonomy): domain Bacteria; phylum Actinomycetota; class Actinomycetes; order Mycobacteriales; family Pseudonocardiaceae; genus Pseudonocardia. The sequence goes on from JBOHEP010000476.1 coordinate 20,745, forward strand.
CGCTGATCGGAGTGGTGCGTACCCGCCGGGGGTCGTGCCTGCCAGCGGGCCCGACCCGACCCAGAACTCGCGCTCTCCCGGGTCTGAGGAGGACCCACGGGGGGATCCGCCCCCCGTGTCCCCCTCACTTGGATCAACCGGTGCCAGCAGAGGCTCCCCGTTCTGCCGGCACCGGTCATAGTCCACAACGGTCGTCGGCGTCTGGAGTTTCGGTCCGTTCGCAAATGCCGACGAATGGTGGACGCCGCTCGCCGATCGGCGCGGTGCTGACCGAGGCGATTCACGGTCTCGTGCCGCGGTCCGAAGGCTGTGGTTTGGTTGACCCGGGCGAACGGGTGAACCCCTACACTGTGCATCGGCGATCGTGATATCGGCGGTACGGGGGTGCGGCGAGGTGAGCTCAGGAGTGGCAACCGCGTGGCGCACCGCGGCCGGCACGAGTGCCGGTCGGGTGCTGGAAAGGGTCTGGCGTCGGGGGTCCGCCACTCCCGACCGCTTGCGGCGCGTCGGCGCCGTGTTGGTGATCGGCTGCTTGCTGACGGCGTTGGTCAGTCTGCTGGGCGCGGTCTCGCGCGCCGGAGCGGTGCGCGACAGCGACACCCGGATCGCGGCACTGACATCTGACGCCGCCGCCCTGTACCAGTCGCTCGCCGACGCCGACGCGATGGCGACCAGCGGATACGTCTCCGGCGGTCTCGAACCCGCCGCGGTGCGGGCTCGCTACGACCAGGACATCGCCCGAGCCTCCGATCGCCTGGTACACGCCGCGGGGCAGCTCCCCGAGGGCGACCCGGCGGTCGGTCCGCTCGCGACCATCGCCGCGCAGCTGCCCGTCTACACCGCATTGATCGAGACCGCCCGCACCTACAACCGGCAGGGCCTCCCGCTCGGCCAGTCCTACCTGGACAGCGCGTCGCGAACCATGCGGACCTCGATCCTGCCGGCCGCCGAGGAGCTGCGCCGGATCAAGACCGCGGAGCTCGAGTCCGCCTACCAGCGAGGTGGTGCGATCCCGATCGTCGTCCTGCTGATCGGCGTGGCGGTGCTCGCCGGGGTGGTCGACGTCGCGGTGGCGGAGCGGAGACGGACGAACCGGATCCTCAACGCCGGCCTGGTCGCGGCCGGCACGGCCCTGGCGTTGCTGGCGCTGTGGTGGATAGTGGTAGCGCTGATCGTCGGCGACGCACTCGGCGATGCGCGCAGCCACAGTGTCGGTGCCACCGCCCTTGACGATGCGCGCGTCGCCGTCGCGCAGGCCCGGAGCAACGAGAGCCTGGTGCTGGTCGCGCGCAGCGGCGGTAGCTCGTCGTCGGACCAGGGCTTCAGCACGCAGCTCGATCGGGTGCGCGGGGTCGAGGGCAACGGTGGGTTGCTCGCCGACGCGACCGCGCAGGCCACCGACCCCGCGTCCACCGTGAGGGTCGACGCGATCCGGGTCGCCGCCGTGGACTGGCAGGAGGCCCACCGCCGGGTCCGGGAGCTCGACGACGGCGGCAACTATCCAGACGCCGTCGCCTCGGTCGTCGGTGCCGAACCGGGCGGCTCCGGGGCCACCTTCCAGCGCCTCGACACCGCGCTGGCCGGGGCCGTGGACGCCGAGCGCGCCGCATTCGCCGACGAGGTCGGGTATGCGAGGGCCGCCCAGACCGGGCTGACCGTCATCCCCACGCTGCTGGTGCTGTTCGCCGCCGCCGCGGTGACCGTGGGTATCGGCCGTCGAGTGGGGGAGTACCGATGATCGGGGTCAACATCCGCCGGCCGGCTTTCTACCTGTGCGTGGCCGGCGTACTTGCCCTTGCCAGCCTGCTGCTGACCGGTCCCGCGTCACCCACGGAAGCCGGAGCGGTCACCGCCGTTCCCCCGGTCAGTGCCCCGCCCGCATCCGCGCCGCCGCCGTGCACGGAGATCAAGGCCAGCCTCCGGCCCCTCGGTCCGTTGCCTCCGCCTGGGGTCATGCCGCCCGGTTCGACGATGGCCGCCATCGCCGAGCGTGGCCGGCTGATCGTCGGCATCGACCAGGGCAAGTACCTCACCGGCTACCGCAACCCGCAGACCGGGGTGATCGAAGGTTCCGACATCGACCTGGTGCGCCGGATCACGACGGCGATCTTTGGTGACCCCAACCGCGTTCAGCTGCTCGTGCTCAACATCGCCGACCGGGCGAAGGCGATCGAGCAGAAGCGGGTCGACCTGGTGGTCAACACCTTCACGGTCACCTGCGAGCGGCAGAAGACCGTCGAGTTCTCCACCCCGTACCTCGCCACCTCCCAGCGGCTGCTGGTTCCGGTCAACTCCGGGGTGCGGGAGATCGAGGATCTCGCCGGCCAGCGGGTCTGCACGTCACGCGGCTCGGTGACCGAGGCGAAACTGCGAGAGCTGCCGATCGGGCTCGAGGTCGTGACGCTGCAGGCCATCCCGGACTGCATGGTCGATCTGCAGCGCGGGCGGGTGGCCGGGGTGTCGATCGACGACGTCATCCTCGCCGGTCTGGCCGCCCAGGACCCACAGGTCCAGGTCGTCGGCCGAGGGCTCGACCCTGGGCTCTACGCGATCGGTGCCAGCCCCGACGCGCCTGACCTCGTACGTTTCGTCAATGCGGTGCTCGAACGTGGCCGGGCGGACGGCAGTCTCGCGGCGGGCAACCAGCGCTGGCTGAACGTCCTCAACCCGGTGCCGCAGTCGCCGCCCGCCACCTACCGCGACTGAGCTCAACGCGATGTCGAGCAGGTGATCGTGATCGTCGTCCAGGCGCCGATCTTGATGCGGTCGCCGTCGGCGAGCGCCACCGGGACATGCGGTGCGATCGGGTCGGGCGCATCACCCAGCGAGGTGCCGTTCGTGGAGCCCACATCGACCAGCTGCCAGTAGCCGTCGGGTTGAGCCAGCAGCAGTGCGTGGTGCGCGGACACGCCTGGGTCAAGCGGTGGGCCGGCCAGGTCGATCTCCGGTTGGGTTCCCCGGGACCGGCTGCGGCGCCCGATCGAGATCTGCGGGCCGGCCAGGACGAACCGTCTCTCCGGGCAGTACCGCGGGAACTCCAGGCCGGGCGCGTCGGGGCCGTCGCGGCGGCCGACCTCCTCGAACCAGGCCCGGTCGGCCGCGACGATCGCGGTCCAGGTGCGGCTCACCGCAGAGAGCGATGGCGGGGGTGGACCGGTCGGGACCCGCTGCGGAGTGGCGGGCGGGATCGGCGGGGGGTCCCCGGGGATCGGCTGCGGGATGCCGGGCGGAGTCATCTGCGAGCCGTCCGGCGAGATCGCCGAGTCGCTCCCGCACTCCTCGCAGAACCGGCCGTCGCGCACGGCGCCGCAGTAGCCGCAGGTCTGCGCGTCCGACGCCGGCGGCCGCGAGTTCGATGTCGGTGCCGGCGGAGCTTGGTCCAACGGCGTGCCGCACGTGTCGCAGTAGTCCGCGGTGGCCGAGTCGTGTCCGGCCGAGCAGATGGTCATCGGTCAGGGTCCGCGGCGGATCGGGACGGTCTTCGTCGATCGGCTGTCGATGGTCATGACGTCCTCCTTCGACACGTTGCGGCGCAGCCGAACGGTGCCGGTCGCGGTATCGATCACCTCCACCACGCGGTTCAGCAGCCGGGCGGTGGCATCGTTGCCGGACTCGTCGGCCAGCGTGACGGCCCGCCCGAGCCTGGCCGTCGCCAGTGGCTCGTCGCCCGCCTCCAGCGCGCTCAACCCGTCCCGGATCACGTCGGCGAGCTCGGCCTGACCCGTGTAGTGGGCCACCCGGAGGTTGATCTGGGTGGACAGGGCCGAGTCCCCGGTCCATTCCACCTCGACCAAACCCTTCCCGAGGACCTCGTCGGACCCTGCCCGGACCAGACTGACCCGCCCGGCGAGCATCCGCTCGCCGACCGCGCGCCGCGGTACCTCCACGCTGACGTGGTACTCGCGGATCTCCGCACCCCACGAGCCGAGCGGGTAGTCGCCGACCAGGGCGCCGGTCTCGGTGCGACGTGCGGTGAGGTCCTCGACCGTCGGGGACACCTGCTTGACGAAACGCACCTGGGCGCCCCGCGGCGTCCACAGCCGCAGCACGACGTCGGCCACGCGCTTGTCCATTGCGGCATCCATGATCGCGCGGAAGGCGCCGGCCAGATCGGTGACGTCCGCGACGATGTCCACCGTGCCCAACAACGCTGAGGAGATGGTCCGCAGCTCGTCGACCCGCCAGTCGGTGCCGACGCCGCGGCAGTCGCAGGTGAACTGTCCCAGACACGCCTGGATCGCGGCCGTCAGCACCTCGGCTTTCTCGCCGTTCTGGCCGTCGGTGAGCAGCACCGAGTGCTTGATCCCGCCGTGGTGGCGTTCAGCGGTGCGGCGGGCGAGGGTGAGCCAGGTGCCGATCCCGGTGCCGCCGTAGGCCTGCAACCGATCGATCACCTTGGTGGCCTCGGCCCGGGTATCGGTGTCGGCGATGGCGGTGGTCCCTGTCTTGGGATAGATCTGCTCGGCGGTCTCCGTGCCCGCGATCACGGTGAAGGACACCCCGTCCCGCAGCGCCGCGATAGCCGCCACCGTGGCCCGGCGGGCGGACCTGATCTTCTCACCGCTCATGGACGACGAGCAGTCGATAATGATCATTTCGAGTCCGCCCGAAGCGGGCGCGGCGGCTTGGGACCCGGTGACCGTGACGATCGCATCGACCTGCGACGCACCGTCGTGCAGGTAGGCGTTGTGGTCGACCTCGACGGTGAACCGTGGCGCGCCGGTCATGAGGGGCTCCTCAGGATGGGGATCACTGGGATGATCACAACGGTGATGTTGTCCCGGCCGCCCGCATCCAGGGCGACGGTGGTGAGCGTGGCCGCCGCGCCGAGCGGCCCGTCAACCGATGCCGCCGCGGTGATCTCGGCCAGGTCCCTGGCGTCCGGACAGTAGTTCCACAGCCCGTCGCTGCACAGCAACAGGAACCCGTCGCCGCGCGGGCGCATGGTGACGATGTCGGGTTCGGGCTCGCCGTCCAGGCCCAGCCAGCGGGTGATCTCGTGCGGACGGCCCTGCGCCGCCGACGAGTGGTCGGTGGTCAGCAGCCGCGCCGGCTCCGCGGCACCGGGCCCGGCCAGCCAGTAGGCCCGGCTGTCGCCGACCCAGCCGATCGTGATCTGCTCCCCGGAGCGGTCGACGAGCGCCGAGACGAGCGTGCAGGACGGCGGGTCGAGGCGGCCCACCGGGGCAAGTGCGGACACCGTCTTCGCCGCCGCGGCCACGGCATCACGGGTGAGCGCCGCCGCGGTGGCCCCGGCATCGAGCGGTACGCCCAGCAGGACGTCGAGGGCAGCCTCGGCGGCGGCCCGCGACGCCTTCTCCGAGTCCCGCGTCGAGGACACACCGTCACAGACGACCGCCGCGAGCCCGCCCGTGTCCCCGAGCCGGCCCAGCGCCATCGCGTCCTCGTTGCGGGCGTGCACGTGTCCGCGGTCGCTCACCCCGGCGAGTGCACCCAGGTCGAGCTCCACGCGGTCGGTGCCGTCACGTGGGTGCAGCCCGCAGCTCGGGCAGTACCCGTCGGTGTCCGTTCCGGCCGAGTGGCCGCAGCCCCGGCACGGCCGGCCGAGCTCGGAGATGGCGCCATCCGCCGCGGTGACCGTGCCCGCCCGGTACAGGTGGAGATCAGTCCCGCATGCCTCACAGAACCGGTCGCCGACCTCGGTCGACTCGGCACAGTGCGGACACGTCGCGGTCATCGGCTACACCCACGTCCACGGATGCACCGCGTTGGCCCGGTCGATGAGCGCCACCCGCTCGTGCTCATCGGTGACGAGCCGGGCGGACGCACGAAGCCGGCTCTCCAGCGCCAGGCGCAGCTCGCGTTCCTCCCAGCGGCAGCCGAGCAGTTGCGCCCCGTTCATCGTGGGGGCGGGGACACCCGGCCGGGATATCAGCTCGACGGCCGCGGCGAGCACGGTGGCGCGGATGCTGTGACCGGTGGCCGCATCGAGCTTGGACTGTTCCAGCCGCTCCACCCGCGCCCCCGCGGCACGCAGCTCGCTTTCGTCAACATCGGAGCCGCTCAGCACGGTCTGCACAGCGGCGAGCTGCGCCGCGACGAACTGGCTCGAGTTCTCCGGTACCGCGTCCAGGGCCGCGATCGCCTCGGCCCGACGACCTGCCCGCAGCGACACCCTGGCCAGGCCGAACGCGGCATCGGCGACACTCGGGTCGGGACGGGCCACGAGGGCGTAGTACCGCCGCGCGAACTCGTCCCGCCGGGCGCATTCGGCCGCAGCGGCCAGCGCCAACTTCGGTGCGGCCTCGCCGGGCAGCGTGGAGTAGACGGCGTCGAAAGCCGCGTAGGCGGCCCCCGCATCGCCGGTGACCAGCGCCGTGATCCCGCGGAACCAGTCCAGCCGCCAGTCGCCGGACACGGCGGCCAACTGGTTGATCCGGGTGATCGCCGCGCCCGTTTGGCCGTCCTCCAGGTGGGCCCGGATCGCCCGTAGCTGGAGCTCCGGGCTCGGATCGGGCGTTCTCGCGACGAGCCGCAGCACCTCACCCGGGTCGCCGGCCGACGCCGTGGCCAGTACGCCCGCGGCGGGGTCGGCGGGGTCGACCAGGGGAACCGGCAACAGCGCCGCCACCTGCGCGGGGACCGGCCGCCCCGGCTCCGCCGCGGTGCCGAGCAGGCCGCTGGCGTAGGTGCCGCGCGGTGGACCGAAGAACGAGGAGAAACCGGGACGCGGCTTGCCGTCCTGCGCCGCGAGCACCTCACGCAACACGCCGACGAGCTGGTCGGCCATCTCGTCGGCGGACTCGAAGCGGCGAAGCGGATCGGGGTCGGTGGCCCTGCGCAACAGCCGGTGGAAGGACTCGTGGACGGCCAGCACCGAATGCTCGCTGGGCTCGAGCAGCTCCACCGGCTTGCCACCCCGCGCCGGCCGGACCCCGAGCGAGAGCACCGCGAGCGAGCGACCGACGGTGTGCAGGTCCGAGGTCGGTGACGGCCCGTCCATGGCGATCTCGGGCGCCTGGTAGCCGATGGTGCCGTAGACGGCGCTGACCTTGTCGTCCAGCCGGATCACCGCGCCCAGGTCGATCAGCTTGACCTGCCGGTCGTACTGGATCACGTTCTCCGGTTTGAAGTCGCAGTACGCGAGCCCCTGGGCATGCAGGTAGCCCAAAGCCGGCAGCATCTCCAGCGCGTAGGCGATCACCTGCCCGACCGGGAGGGGGTCGATGGACCCGTCGTCGCGCCGGCGCGCCTCCAGCAGTTCCTTGAGCGATGAGCCCCCGACGTACTCCATGACGATGTAGCCGATCGGGTCGCCGTCCTTGTCGGGGTGCTCGACGAAGTTGTGGATCGTCACGATGTTCGGGTGGTTCACCTGTGCGAGGAAGCGTCGCTCCGCCACCGCGGCAGCCATCGCGTCGGCGTCCCCGGCATCGAGCAGGCCTTTGAGCACCACCCAACGGTCGTTCACGTTGCGGTCGATCGCAAGATAGATCCAGCCGAGCCCGCCGTGAGCGAGGCAGCCCTGCACGTCGTACTGGCCGGCGACCACGTCGCCGCGGGTCAGCTTGGGCACGAAGGAGTACCGGCTGCCGTCGCGTGGGCAGAAGCCTTCGACCCGGGCCGGTCGGCCGTCGCGGCTGCGGCCGACCGGGTTGCCACAGCGGCTGCAGTAGCGCTTCTCCTCGGCCACCTGCGGGTCGGTGAGCAGGGCGGTCGCGGGATCGACCCGCGGCACCGGCGGCACGTCGACGAGACCGGCGCCCAACCGGCTACGGGTCGGGCCGGTTGTCGGGTTGCGGGTCGATCCGCGACGGGAGGGGCGGCTACCGGATCCGCTGCCGCCGGATCCGCCGCCGTCGGACCCACTGTTGTCGGGCCCGGTGCCTGTGGCGCCGCTGGGCCACCCGCCGCTGCTGGGCCACCCGCTGCTGCTGGGCCACCCGCTGCTGGGCCACCCGGTGCTGCCCGACCACCCGGTGCCGGTGGCCGCGGTGCTGCGGGCGTTGCCGGACCCGCTGCCGCCCGACGTCGGGCCCGTGATCCCCAGGCCCGACGCGTCGGACGCTACCGACGCGTCGGAAGCGACCGCCGGCGGTGCGACCGCCGGCGGTGCGACCGCCGGCGGTGCGGCCAAGCCGCAGCTGTTGCAGTATCCGTCCTCCAGCACACCGGAGCAGTCCGGCCGCGCGCATCGGGATGCGGCTTCGGTGGTCATCTGAGTCTCCCTGGAGTGTCTGCGGCGCCGGACCCGCTCACCAATCGCTGGAAGCCGGCGAGAGCCCTCGTGGCGGCGGCGAGATCGCAGGGTTTGGTCCACAACAGCCGCTCGATGCGCTGGTCGAGTGCGAGGAGCTCAGGGCGCTCGGCCTGCCCGAGCCGGGTGGCCTTGGCCCGAAAGGACGCGAACCGCCCGCGTAGCTCGTCCCGGCGGTCGATCATACCGGCGGCGAGCGCGCCGACGGTATGAAGTTCGGCGGCCGCATCGTCGGCGGCCGAGCGCAGATCGGCCAACGCCTCGACCCGCGTCGACCAACCGGCCGGTTCGCGCAGGCCGGTCAGACCGGTCAGGAGTTCCGGGAGCCGGTCCGGCGGCATGGCCGGTACCGGGCCGTCGATCAGCTCCACTGCCCGCCGCCGGGTCTGCTCGACGTCATCGCGGAGCCGGCCGATCTCGATGACGGCGGCGCTCAGCTCGGCGAGCAGACCGTCCCAACCGGCCCGTAGCGTCGCGAGCCGCGCCAGCTGCCCGGCCGCCGTCGTGATGTCGACGTCGAGCGCGGCCAGGACACTCGCGGGTGACTCGCCGGCCAGCGACAGTGGGTCGTCGGAGCACGCGCGCTCGAGCTCGGCGACCCGCGATGTGAGCGCGGCGACCATCGCCACGTCCGGGTCGGGAGGTCCGGTCCCGCCCGCGGCGAGATCACCGACGAGCCCTCGCATGGCGCGCACCCGGTCGGCCAGCGACGCCAGCCCGATGAGATACCCCTGATGGATGGCGTGACAGGTCTCGGCGAACTCGCTGACCCCGATGAACGCCACATCCATCCGCGCGGCGAGCTCCCCGAGTGTGATCGTCTCGACGTCGTGGACGGGCCCGAACAGGCCACGCTCGGCCAACGTGAGCGCCGTCCTGCTCACCTCGACCGAGGGATCGAGGAGGAGATGGCGCAGCTCTGTCAGATCCGGCCCGCCCGGCCTGGGTCGCCGGGCCCGTACCGCTCGCGCGGCGGCGACCACCCGGCGGTAGGTCTCGAAGTCGCGCCACAGCCCGGCGAGCGTGCCCTGGGCCTGCGCCCAGCGCTCGCCCGTCCTGGTGGTCGGGGGGACCGTCGACATCATGAGAAGGCCGGGATGGAGCTCTAGATCAGCCAGGGAGGCCGACATCCGCCCCTCCGCGTCGACGCGGTGCGCCAGTTCGGCGTCCAGCTCCGCACTGCTCACCTCGTCGGTCATCCCGGCCTTCAGCCCCCACTCTCAACCGATGGTGGCCGAACCGGTTGCCTCGCCGCCACCCTGCGGCGACTGTCGACGTCGGCCGTCGGTCGTGTGGGTGAGGATAGCTCACGACGGGTACCAAAGATCGCTCTCGCGAGTGGCGGCCGGTCAGGGTTTTCGGGTCACGATCCGGACTCCGGGCACTGCCACGGCGAGGGCTGTGATGTCGGCGGGATCAACGGTGACCACGACCGCGTGCTCAGCGCCGGCGCAGACGGCCACGACATGGGCGTCGGCGATGTGCTCGCTACCGCGTTTCGTGTCGTTGAGGATCGCGCCGACGAGTTTCGCTAGTCGTTCGTCGGTGGGTACGACACGGATCCGCCGCCCGCCTCGGTCACGGGTCAGGCCTACCTCGATGCGGCGGGTGCGCGCCGTTCCGCGACACACCTCGGCAAGGGTCACGGCGGCGCAGCAGGTGTCCGTGCCGCGTGCCGACGCACGCCTGATCAGCCCTCGCAGTTCGGCGCCCGCGAAGGTGTCGAGCACGTCGAACGCTGAGGCATCCAGCACGATGCGTGCGGTCACGCGGCGCCGTGCGCGTTGTCGATGACATTGCCGTAGACGTCGAGCTCGCCGCGCTCGACAGCGTCGAGGAAAGCGTCAGCCTCATCGAGCTGCTCCTGAGTGGGAGCGCCGTATTTCGCGTCCAGCTCGTCGAGCCATCGCAGCAGGGCGGCCCGATGCGCCCTCGACTCCAGCGCCTCGCGAAGCGCCTCGTTGGCCACGGCGGACATGCTGGAGCCGGCCACCGACTCCAGCGCCTCGACGACGTCGAGGTCAAGGTTGAGTGTTACGCGACGTTTGTTCACACGAAGAGCATACACGTAAGGTGATCACCGACTGCAAGGTCGGTGGGCGATACCGCTGGACCGGCTGCTGCGCGCCGTGCCCACCGCGGTCGGCTCCAGGCCGGGGGAGACGCTGCCGGTGCACGCCGCCGCCGGCGGAGTGGGCAGCGTGGTGGGTGCAGCTGGGCAGATACAGCTCGCCTCACCGTTCTCAGCGGTCGGTCCGCTCGGACGCGGGCAGCTCCAGGGCGAACCGTGCGATCAGCGCGGTGGCCCGCTCCCCGTGCTCGGCGAGGGCCCAGAACATCTCGAAGATCCTCGTGTAGAGCGCGACGTCCTCGGCGTCACGCATGCCCAGCTCGGAGTTGAACGTCTCCACCAGCACCAGCCGGTCGTCGAAGATAACGAAGCCGTGCGAGGTCGCCTTCGAAAGCTCGGCCGACAGCGGCAGCACGGCCAGCTCGACGGTGTCCAGCCCGGCGAGCACGAGCAGCCGGTCCAGCTGGGCGCGGTGCGCCGGCGCCGGGCAGAGCCGGGCCCGCAACGCGGCCTCGGTGAGCAGGAAGCGGAACTGGTGTCCAGGCTGGTAGAGCAGCTCCTGGCGGCGCAGGCGTTCATGGACCGCGGCCTCGACATCCCGCGGCCCATCTCGGATCGCGGCGTTGCCTTGGTAGATCGCCCGCGCGTAGTCAGCGGTCTGCAGCAGGCCGGGCATGAGCGAGGTCTGGAACCCCCGCACCGTGGTCGTTCCCTCCTCGAGGAGCCGGCCGGCCCGTTGCAGGGGAGCGAACCCGCTGCGCAGCTGGCGTCGCCAGGTGGCGTACTCGACCCGCAGGCTGCGCAGGTCCTCAACGAGCTCGTCTCGGACAGGCGCGGGTGCGCCCAGGGCACCGGTCCAGGCGTCGACGTCGGCGGCCGAGGCGGTCTGCCGGCCGTTCTCCAGCCGGGACACCTTCGACGCCGGCCAGTCCAGTCGCTCGGCGAGCTGCTTGCCGGACAGGTCGGCGTCATGTCGGAGTCGGCGCAGCCGGTTGCCGAACCCGATCCGCCCGTCGTGCTGGTCCGTCATGGTCCTCGCTACGCCTGCATGATCACCGAACGGGAACACAGAGCCGCATCCCGTGCGGCTCCCCGTGCCAAGACGCTGATCTTGGCACTCACCCCGACTCCGATGATGCCGTGATCACCGGTAGGGAACCCGGAACCGCACTCAGCACGGCTGACGGTTCCCCAACGTTGATCAAGCGCTCGGTACCTTCCGCCCACCGGATCCCCGCACCACCTCCACGCGTTCCTTCACCCGACCGAACCCCGAAGAACTTCCGCGGCCCGAGCAAGCTACGTGATCGGTCGGTCCGTCGGCGCGATCGGGCGGGGTAGCACGTCGCGGCCGGTGAGATACGCGTCGACGCCGGCCGCCGCGGCCCGGCCCTCCGCGATGGCCCACACGACGAGCGACTGGCCACGGCCCATGTCGCCGGCCGCGAACACCCCCTCGACCGTGGTCATGAAGTCCTCGTCGCGGGCGACGTTGCCGCGCCCGTCGAGCTCGACGCCCAGCTCGGCGAGCAGCTTGCCCTTCTCCGGCCCGACGAAGCCCATCGCGAGCAGCACGAGCTGGCACTCCAGCTCCTGCTCGGTGCCCTCGACCGGCACGAAACGACCGTTCTCGTCGCGGGTGACCTCGACCAGGCGCAACGCGCGCAGCTTGCCGTCGGCGTCCGCGACGAACTCGGTGGTGTTCACCGAGAACAGCCGATCACCGCCCTCCTCGTGCGCGGATGACACCCGGTAGACCATCGGGTAGGTCGGCCACGGCATACCGTCGGTGCGGTGCTCGGGCGGCGTCGGCATGATCTCCAGCTGGGTGACCGACGCGGCGCCCTGCCGGTGTGAGGTGCCCAGGCAGTCGGCACCGGTGTCGCCGCCACCGATGATCACCACGTGCTTGCCCTCGGCGGTGATCTCGGGTGCGTCGATATCGCCCTGCTGCACGTGGTTGGCCCACGGCAGGAACTCCATCGCCTGGTAGACGCCCTCGACCTCGCGCCCGGGCACCGGGATGTCGCGCCACGCGGTGGCCCCGCCGGCCAGCACGACCGCGTCGAAGCCGGTCCGGAGCTGAGCGGCGGTGACGTCCACGCCCACGTCCACGCTCGCCCGGAACAGCGTGCCCTCGTCCTGCATCTGCGCAAGGCGGCGGTCGAGTCGGGACTTCTCCATCTTGAACTCGGGGATGCCGTAGCGGAGCAACCCGCCGATCCGGTCGGCCCGCTCAAACACCACGACGTCGTGCCCGACCCGGGTGAGCTGCTGGGCGGCAGCCAACCCCGACGGCCCGGAACCGACGACCGCCACCTTCTTGCCGGTCCTCACCTGCGCCGGTTGGGGCGGCACCCAGCCCTCCTCCCACGCGCGGTCGATGAGCTCGATCTCGACCTGCTTGATCGTGACGGCGTCATCGTTGATCGCCAGCACGCACGCGGTCTCGCACGGTGCCGGGCACAGCGTCCCGGTGAACTCCGGGAAGTTGTTCGTGGCGTGCAACCGCTCGATGCCCTCGCGCCAGTCCCCCCGCCAGACCAGGTCGTTCCACTCGGGGATGAGGTTGGCCAGCGGGCAGCCCTGGTGGCAGAACGGGATGCCGCAGTTCATGCAGCGCCCGGCCTGGCGTTCCAGCTCCTGGCGCGGGAAATCCTCGTACACCTCGTGCCAGTCCATCAGGCGCAGGTCGACCGGACGCCGCGCCGGAACCTGCCGCGCGGTGGTCAGGAAGCCCTTCGGATCACCCATGAGCGGCCTCCATGATTGCTTCGTCGACGTCGCGGCCGTCGCGTTCGGCCTCGGCGCGGGCTGTCAGGACTCGCTTGTAGTCCTTCGGCATGACCTTGCCGAACCGCTCGACGGCGGAGTCCCAGTCGGTGAGCAGGGCATACGCCACCGCTGAGTCGGTCTCGTCGTGGTGGCGTTCGACGGCGTCGCGCACCACCGCGCGGTCGTCGTCGTCGAGCGGGTCGATGTCGACCATCTCGGTGTTGACGCGGTGCCGGTGCCGCGCCAGATCGAGCACGTAGGCGACGCCGCCCGACATCCCGGCCGCGAAGTTGCGCCCCATGTCACCGAGCACGATCACCCGCCCACCGGTCATGTACTCGCAGCCGTGGTCGCCCACACCCTCGACGACGGCCAGCGCACCGGAGTTGCGCACGCAGAACCGTTCACCGACGATGCCCCGGACGAAGATCTCCCCGGAGGTGGCCCCGTAGAGGATCACATTGCCGGCGATGATGTTGTGCTCGGCGACGAACGGCGCCGACGGGTCGGGCCGCAGGGTGAGCCGCCCTCCCGAGAGGCCCTTGCCGAAGTAGTCGTTGGTGTCCCCGACCAGCCGCAGGGTGATACCGCGGGGAAGGAACGCCCCGAACGACTGCCCGGCCGAGCCGGTGAGCGTGACGTCGATGGTGCCGTCGGGCAGGCCCTCGCCGCCCCACCGGCGGGTGAGCTCGTAGCCGAGCATCGTGCCGACGGTGCGGTTGACGTTGCGCACAGGCAGGTCCAGGTGCACCTTGTCGCCCGAGGACAGCGCGCCCTCGCACAGCTGGATCAGCGTGTTGTCCAGCGCCTTCTCCAGCCCGTGGTCCTGGGCCCGGGTGCGGTGGCGCGGGGTTCCCGGGGGCAGCTCGGGGGTGTGGAAGATCGGAGTCAGGTCGAGCCCCTGGGTCTTCCAGTGGTGCACCGCCTCGGCGGTGTCGAGCATCTCCGCGTGCCCGACCGCCTCCACGAGGGTGCGGAAGCCCAGCGCCGCCAGGTGTTCGCGCACCTCCTCGGCGATGAACCGCATGAAGTTGACGACGTACTCGGGCCGCCCGTCGAACCGCTTGCGCAGCTCGGGGTTCTGGGTGGCGACACCGACCGGGCAGGTGTCCAGGTGGCAGACGCGCATCATGATGCAGCCCGACACCACCAGGGGCGCGGTCGCGAAACCGAACTCCTCGGCCCCGAGCAACGCCGCGATCATGACGTCGCGGCCGGTCTTGAGCTGTCCGTCGGTCTGCACGACGATCCGGTCCCGCAAACCGTTCTTGAGCAGCGTCTGCTGGGTCTCGGCCAGCCCCAGCTCCCATGGCCCGCCGGCGTGCTTGATCGAGCTCAACGGCGAGGCGCCGGTGCCGCCGTCATGCCCGGAGATGAGCACGACGTCGGAGTACGCCTTCGCCACCCCCGCCGCGACCGTGCCGACACCGACCTGCGAGACCAGCTTCACGTGGATGCGGGCCCGCGGGTTGGCGTTCTTCAGGTCGTGGATGAGCTGTTTGATGTCCTCGATCGAGTAGATGTCGTGATGCGGCGGCGGCGAGATGAGCCCGACGCCCGGCGTGGAGTAGCGGGTCTTGGCGATCCAGGGGTAGACCTTCGTTCCCGGCAGCTGCCCACCCTCGCCGGGCTTGGCTCCCTGCGCGATCTTGATCTGTAGGTCGTCGGCGTTCACCAGGTACTCGCTGGTGACCCCGAAACGGCCCGACGCGACCTGGTGGATCGCCGACCGGCGCAAGTCGCCGTTCTCGTCGGGAATGTATCGGTCGGCGTCCTCGCCTCCCTCGCCCGTGTTCGACTTGCCGCCGAGGCGGTTCATCGCGATCGCGAGCGTCTCGTGCATCTCCTTGGAGATCGAGCCGTAGGAGATCGCGCCGGTGGCGAAGCGCGTGACGATGGAGTCCACCGTCTCCACTTCAGCGAGCGGCACCGGCGGGCGCAGGCCCTTCTTGAATGCGAACAGCCCGCGCAGCGTCATCAGCCGCGCCGACTGCTCGTCGACCTGGCGGGTGTAGTCCTTGAAGATCTCGTAGCGTCCCTGCCGGGTGGAGTGCTGCAGTTTGAACACCGTGGCCGGGTTGAACACGTGCAGCTCGCCCTCGCGGCGCCACTGGTACTCCCCACCTATCTCGAGCGAGCGATGGTGGGCGCGGACCTCATCGCGCGGGAAAGCGTGCCGGTGCCAGCGCAGCACCTCCTCGGCCAGCACCTCGAAGCCGACCCCGCCCAGCCGCGACGTGGTGCCGGTGAAGCACGAGTCGATGATCTCGGTACCCAGGCCGATCGCCTCGAAGATCTGCGCGCCGGTGTAGGACGCCACCGTGGACACGCCCATCTTCGACATGGTCTTGCGGACGCCCTTGCCCAGCGCGATGACCAGGTTGCGCGCCGCGGTGGCCGGGTCGACGCCGGGGATGTCGCCACGCTCGGCGAGGTCCTCGACGGTGGCCATCGCGAGGTAGGGGTTGACCGCTGCCGCGCCGTAGCCGATGAGCAACGCGATGTGGTGCACCTCGCGGGCGTCGCCGGACTCGACGATCATGCCGACCCTGGTGCGGGTCTTCTCCCGGACCAGGTGGTGGTGCACCGCGCCGGTGAGCAGCAGCGACGGGATCGGCGCGTGCTCGCGATCCACCCCGCGGTTGGACAGCACGATCAGCCGCGCCCCGTCGGCGATGGCCTGGGACACCTCGGCGCGGATCTCGTCGAGCCTGCGGACCAGCCCGGCGCCTCCGTCTGCCGGGGGGAAGAGCCCGTGGACGACGTGCGAGACGAAGCCGGGGAGCTCCCCGTCGTCGTTGATCCCCACGATCCGGGCCAGGTCCTCGTTGCTCAGCACCGGGAACGGCAGCACGATCGTGCGACAGCTCGCCGCGGTGGCCTCGAGCAGGTTGCGCTCCGGGCCGAGCTGGGACAGCAGCGAGGTGACGAGCTCCTCGCGGATGGCGTCCAGCGGCGGGTTGGTGACCTGCGCGAACAGCTGGGTGAAGTAGTCGAACAGCTGCCGGGGACGGGCTGACAGCGGGGCCAGTGGCGCATCGTTGCCCATCGATCCGAGCGGCTCCGCACCCGCCTTGGCCATCGGCTTGAGCAGGACGTTCAACTCCTCCTCGGTATAGCCGAAGGACTGCTGACGGTGGGTGAGCGCGGCGTGCGTGGGCATCTCGCGCTCGCGGGCGGGGAGGTCGGCCAGGGCGATGATCCCGGCGTGCAACCAGTCCGCATACGGATGCTCGGCGGCCAGCGCATCCTTGATCTCGGCGTCGTCGACGAGTCGCCCGGCCGCGGTGTCCACCAGGAACATCCGGCCGGGTTCGAGGCGACCCTTCCTGATCACCGCCGACGGTTCGACGTCCAGCACGCCGACCTCGCTGGCCAGCACCACCGTGCCGTCATCGGTGACCCAGTAGCGGGCGGGGCGCAGCCCGTTGCGGTCGAGCACCGCGCCGATCAGCGTGCCGTCGGTGAACGCGACGAGCGCCGGGCCGTCCCACGGCTCCATGAGCGTGGAGTGGAACTCGTAGAAGGCGCGGCGCGCCGGGTCCATCTCCGCGTGGTTCTCCCACGCCTCCGGGATCATCATCAGCACCGCGTGCGGCAGGTTCCGCCCACCCAGATGCAGCAGCTCGAGGACCTCGTCGAAGGTGGCCGAGTCGCTGGCGTCGGGGGTGACGACCGGGGAGAGACGCTCGAGATCACCCGGAATGAGGGCGGAGGACAGCAGCGCCTCGCGGGCGACCATCCAGTTGCGGTTGCCCCGCAGGGTGTTGATCTCGCCGTTGTGGGCCACGTAGCGGTAGGGGTGGGCCAACGGCCAGGACGGGAAGGTGTTGGTGGAGAACCGTGAGTGCACCACCGCCAGTGCGCTGGTGACGCGCTCGTCGGCCAGGTCCGGGTAGAACGTCTCGATCTGCGGCTCGGCGAGCATGCCCTTGTAGACGATGGTGCGCGGGCTCAGGCTCGAGAAGTAGGTGCCGGTGGCGTGCTCGGCGCGCTTGCGCAGGCAGAAGGTGCGGCGCTCGAGCTCGATGCCAGTCGGGACGTCCTGATCCGCGCTGCCGTACTCCACGGCGGCCACGAAGAGCTGGCGGAAGCTCGGCATCACGGCGCGGGCGGTGGGGCCGACGTCGGCGCCGTCCGGGTCGACGGGCAGCTCGCGCCAGCCCAGTACCCGCAGGTTCTCCTCGGCGGCCAACCGGTCGATCTCGGCGACGGCGGCGTCGGCCTCGGTTGCGTCGGAGGGGAGGAACGCGATCCCCGCCGCATACGCCCCGGCCGGGGGCAACTCGAAGTCGACGACGGCGCGGAAGAACTCGTCCGGGACCTGGATGAGGATCCCGGCGCCGTCACCGGTGTTCTCCTCGCTGCCCCGGGCGCCACGGTGCTCCATCCGGAGCAGTGCGGTGATCGCCTTGCGGACGATGCCGTGGTCACGACGGCCGGCGAGGTCGGCGACCATGGCGACGCCGCAGGCGTCGTGCTCATGGTCGGGGGAGTAGAGGCCCCGGTCGGGGGCCGTCTGGTTGCGGATCGCAGCCACCAGGTCCTCCTGTCGTCTCGGTGCACCCCGACGAACACATCGGGACGACGTATGGTTGACGGAACAAGGATACGTGACGTACCCGGTGAACGGCCGACGCTCGTCCGGGGTGTTGGGTGAGCGGGTGCCGGCTCCGGTGGGCCCTCGGTTCATCGACGGAGCACCTCGGGCACCGGGGCTCGACGACCGGACGCCGTCGTGGGGTGTCGGCCGGCTTCCGCTCGGGTGTTGTCCGCACGCAACGCCGGGTGCGGTCTCGTGAGTGCACAATGTCGCACGCCGCCCCCGGACTCCGCCAGAGGTAGCGGTGTGAGCCCCGTGACCTGGGGCGGAAGCCACCCCCACTCCGCGAGTTGCGCATTCCGGCACGGCGAGTGCGCATGTCGGCACGGCGAGTTGCGCATTCCGGCACGGCGAGTCGCGCATTCCGGCACCGCGAGTTGCGCATGCCGGCACGGCGAGTCGCGCATTCCGGCACGGCGACCGGTCCCGGATGGTGGGAAGCGGCTCCGTGGGTGCTCCTGCTGGCCAGTGCGATCGGATCCGGCGTGCATCGGGGACACTCCCGCTGTGGATGTGCGCGCGGTGCTGGCCGACGTCGGCAGCTTCGGGCCGTTCTTCGCCGTCAGCACCGACCCAACTGAGCAGGTGGATCCCACCTGGCGGCCGCTGACCCACCTCTACACCGATCCCGCGCCGCTGCGTGAGCGAATCGCGCACGTGCGCCGGCTGCTCGGCAGCGATGAGCGGATCGCCGCGTCCATCGCGTTCCAGGGCCTGGCCGCGCGGGTGCTCTCCGCGCCGTTCGCCGCCGCGGTGCTGCACGGGGTGGTGCCACGGTTGACCGCGGACGTGCTGCACTTTCGGGTCTCGGTCACCGGGCCGTGGCCGCTGTGGTGCGCCGCACCGCCCGCCGCTGCCGTTCCGGACGTGTCCGCCGCCGCCGACACGCTCGCCGGACTGCTGTTCGACGGCCACCTCGCCCTGCTGGTCGCGGCGGTGCGCGCTCAGGTCCCGATCTCGGAACGGCTGCTGTGGGGGAGCGTGGCCTCGGCGGTGGCGAGCGGGAAACGGCTGGTCGGGGTGGAGCGCCCGGTCTCGGC
>JBOHEP010000477.1:0-3531 GCA_050701075.1 Pseudonocardia sp.
GGCGGAGCGGTGGATGCCCTACGCCGAGCTGGCCGCGCTCCGGGCCACCCCTGGCACGACCGCGCTCGACGGCGAGCCCGGCCACCAGATCGGCGCCGGGGTCGATCTCGACGGCGGTGCACGGTGAGCGGCGCGGCCCCGGCCGGGCGGGCCGGACCCGCCGGGTCGGGTGGGTTGCGGTCGGTGAGCTACGGCGGCGGGGTGCAGTCCACCGCGTTGCTCGTGCTGGCGGCCGAGCGGCGGATCGACTTCCCAGTGTTCCTGTTCGCCAACGTCGGGGAGGACTCCGAGGACCCCGCCACCCTCACCTACCTGCGCGAGCACGCCGCCCCGTTCGCCGCCCACCACAGGATCGAGCTGCACGAGCTGCACCGGCTACGACGCGACGGCAGCACCGAAACCCTGTTCGGCCGGCTCACCCGGGAAGGGTCGCGGTCGTTGCCGATCCCGGTCCGGATGTCCAACGGCGCCCCCGGCACCCGCTCCTGCACGGCGGACTTCAAGATCCGGGTCGTCGGGCGCTGGCTGCGCGAGCACGGCGCCACCCCGGCCGCGCCGGCGACGGTGGCGGTGGGGATCTCCCGGGACGAGTGGCACCGCGCGCACAACCGCCGCACCGAGCCCGGACAGCACGTGGTCTACCCGCTGCTGGACCTGCGGCTCTCCCGCGCGGACTGCATGCGGATCATCACCGCGGCCGGCCTGCCGGTGCCGCCGAAGTCGTCGTGCTGGTTCTGCCCGTTCCACCGTCCCGCCACGTGGGCGCAGATGCGCCGCGATCGGCCCGCGCTGTTCCAGCGGGCCGCCGACCTGGAGGCACTGCTCAACCGGCGACGCGCCGAGCTGGGCCGCGACTCGGTGTTCCTGACCCGGTTCAACCGGCCCTTGCCCGACGCCGTTCCCGTGGAGCAGGACCCGCTGCCCGGACTCGACTACTCCGACCAGTCGACCACCGTCGGCGACGTCGAGGGCCCGGAGGACGACGCCACCTGCGACAACGGCGCCTGCTGGACGTGAACAGGCCAGAGCCATTGACACGGACACGTCAACAGCGCTGGAAATCGACAAGGTCACGGCGCCGATGCCGGCGGCGTGGTGAGAGCACGAACACGCAAACGAGCCCGACGGCGCGCGGGGCGACGCGCCGAAACAGTCAGGGGTCACGGCTACGGTGCCCCAGAAGGACGGAGAGTGACAACGATGAGCGGACGGTCACGGATCGAGTGGACCGAGGTGACATGGAACCCGACCACCGGGTGCGACCGCGTGTCGGCCGGATGTGATCACTGCTACGCCCTCACGCTGGCCAAACGGCTCAAGGGCATGGGATCGGCGAAGTACCAGAACGACGGCGACCCTCGCACCAGCGGGCCCGGGTTCGGCGTCACCGTCCACGAGAACACCCTCACCGCGCCTCTGCGCTGGCGCGAGCCCCGCGTCGTGTTCGTTAACAGCATGAGCGACCTGTTCCACGCCCGCGTGCCGGCCGAGTTCGTCGCTCGGGTGTTCGCCGTCATGGCCGCCACCCCCCAGCACACCTACCAGGTACTCACCAAGCGCGCGACAAGACTGCGCCGCCTCGCCCCCGGCCTACCCTGGCCGGCCAACGTGTGGATGGGCGTATCGGTCGAGACCATCGACGTCGCCGACCGGGTTGACGAACTGCGCGACGTGCCCGCGGCGGTGCGGTTCCTGTCGTGCGAGCCGCTACTCGGCCCGCTGCATGAGATCGACCTCGCCGGGATCGGCTGGGTCATCGCCGGCGGCGAATCCGGGCCCGGCGCCCGTCCGATGAACCCCGTGTGGCCAGCCCAGCTCCGCGACGCCTGCCAGTCGGCCGGCGTGCCGTACTTCTTCAAGCAGTGGGGCGGAACCACCCCAAAGGCCGGCGGGCGGCTGCTCGACGGGCGAACGTGGGACGAAATGCCGGAGCGAGGGGCTCGCCTCCCCACCGCCGTCGAGGGGTAGTCGCGGCGTGACACGCCGTCAGGTCCACGGGATGACACCGGCGCGTGACCTCACGCACACTGTGCGTGCTCAACCGGTCCGGTGATACGACGCTGGGGGACACGCGGATGGCTGATCCAACGATCTGGCAGCTCGAACCGCACACGGCGATCAAGCACGCGATCTACAACCTCTACCTCGACGCGTGGTTGCCGATCATCCTCAGCAGTTGGTCGACGGCCACCTACGCCGAGGGCTACGCGGGGCCGGGCATCTACGAGGCCGGCGAACCCGGCTCACCGATTCATGCGCTGCGTCGCTTCCGCAACGCCCAGCGCGAGCATGCCCACCTGCACGGCAAGACGCTGCGGATGCTGCTGGTGGAGAAGCGCCGCGACCGTGTGGAGAAGCTCGTCGAGCAGTTCCGAGGCGAGCTGAACGACCCGATGCCGACGGGCGAGTACCGCGACGCCTGCCTGCACGTGATCGTGCGGCAGGGGGAGTGCGAGACGACCTTGCCCGAGCTGATGGACGACACTCGAGCGTGGAACGACCCTGTCCTCGGGGTGCTCGACAGCTTCGGGGGCGGCAGCACCCAGCGCCTTCTGCGCCGGTTCGACAAGGCCACCGGTCACGAGGTGCTGCTGACCGTCGACCCGCAGCACTTCGTCCGCTTCGACACCGAGCGGGCCGACGCCGTGTTCGGCACGCCCGCATGGCGCGAGATCCATGACCTCCCGCCCGATCAGAAACGCTCCCGGGTCGCGGCGCTGCTCGTTGACGCCATCCGCGGCGCCGGGTTCCCCTACGTGACCAGCTTCGAGCTGCATAGCGTCCGAGGTGGCGACCTCGCCCTCCAGTTCGGCACTCGCCACCCGCTGGGCATCGAGAAGTTCAAGGCCGCCCTGTGGGACGCCGACCCCCTCGGCGGCGCGCAGTTCCGCGACCCCAACGACCCCGGCCAGATGCTGCTCGACATCGGCTACGAGCCCAACCTGGTCCCGCTTCGCGAGCAGCTCCTCGCCTACCTCAACAGCCAGCCCGGCCATACCGCCACCCTGGAACAGCTCCGCGCCTACGCCAACGACCACACGATCTTCAAGCGCTCCCACGTCCCGCCTGCACTCGAACTCCTCCGCCAGCGCGCCGCGATCGCAACCTCGCCCAGGCAGAGCCAGATCCGCAGCCAGACCAGCAAGAACGTTGCCGTCACCGCGACCGGGGCGGAGCAGGATGACCTGTTCGGCCACCTCCGGTAGGCCGGAGACAGCGCCCCCCGCGAGCCGGTCAACGCCCGGGGCGTCTGGCGAAGTAGCCGCAGCGGATGCGACCCTGAACAGCAGTGCCCACGTCGAGCGATCGGGGGATCACCGATGGTGCACGAACCCTTCGTCCCGCACCCGCGCACCGGCAACGCCGGCCGGGCGTACCTGGACGTGCCCTACGCCGAGAAGGATGCCGCGAAGGCCCTCGGTGCCCGCTGGGACCAGACGGCCCGCCGCTGGTACGACCCCCGCCCGCCGACGGCCGGGCTCGACCGGTGGGCCGCCCGCCCTGAGGTGCCCGAGCTGCTGCCGGGCGAGG
>JBOHEP010000478.1:0-19693 GCA_050701075.1 Pseudonocardia sp.
GGCCCTCGCCGACGCCGACGACGCCGCCGAGCGCGCCGCGGCCGCCGAGCAGCGACGGCAACGAGCCGCCGATCAGGTTGCGGCGCTCGGGCACGAGCTGGGCGCGCGCACCACCGAGCGCGATCGGCTCACCGCCCAGCTCGCCCAGGCCGGCGCCGAGCTCACCACCACGCGTACCGAGCTCAGCACCGCGCGCACCGGCCTGGGCGAACAACGCCGCCGCGCCGAGACCGCCGAACGCGATCTCGACCGCGCCA
This sequence comes from Pseudonocardia sp., assembly GCA_050701075.1. GTDB lineage: Bacteria > Actinomycetota > Actinomycetes > Mycobacteriales > Pseudonocardiaceae > Pseudonocardia. The sequence continues at coordinate 258 of JBOHEP010000478.1, forward strand.
CCGCCGCCGTGCAGGCCCTGCGCGAGCAGCTCACCGACACCCGCTCCCAGCTCCACGCCACCGGTACCCGCGCCGACCAGCTCGGCGTCGAGCTGGCCGGGGCGCGCGAGCAGCTCGCCCAGACCCGCGGACAGCTCGAGGGCGCCCGGGCGGCGATCACGCAGGAGAAGACCCACAGCGCGCAACGCCTCGCCGATCAACGCGACGCCTACGAGGCCCAGCTGCTCGCCCTGCGCACCGAACGCCGCCCGACCGGCGCCGGGGACGCGGACGACCCCGAGCCCGCGCGTGAGCAGGCCGGGCAGTCATCCGCCGCGACTGCGGCGCCACCCCCACCGCGGCGCCGCGACGGCGGACCCGGCCGCGGTCGGCCCCGACAGGAGCCCCCGCGGTGAGCACGCTGTCCCACGCCCGCACCGGCACCGACCCGGGTCGGGTCCGGGCGCTGGTCGGCGCGCACCGCCACGCCCAGGCCGAACACCGCAGCGCCCTGGCCGCCGAGTCGGTCCGCGCGTTGGGTGTCGCGGACCGGCGCAGCCAGGTCATCCTCGACGCCCTCCGCCGCGCCGGCGCCGAGCAGCTCGCCGCGCAGCTGGTGGGTGAGGCGCACGCCGGCACCGCGCTGATCGTCGCGCTGACCAGTGACGACGCCGCACCGGCGGAGGTCGAGCGCGCCCTGTCCGCCTTTCACGATGCCCACGCCGCCGTCGATACCGCCCTCCGTGGCCTCCCGGACTGGTGAGGTCGCCTACCCAACTGTCACGCATTGCTCGTGATCGTGGCGGTGAGAGATCGCCGGGGGCCGTACCGGATCCAGATGGCCCGGCCTGGGTGGCGATCCTGGTCGTGGTGGCGTGGCACGCAACCGAGCGCGTCGGCGACGTACGGGAAGGTGGCGCGGGCATCGGCCGCCTCGGCGGGCGCCTCGACGCCGCCGGCTCATCGACGCCGGCGGCGACAAGCCGTCACTTCTTGATCACGCGGTTGATCTTTTCGAAGAGCTGCTCGGCCAGGTCGAGGGTGGTCGAGCTGGGCGAGGCAGGAGCCGTGGAGGGGCGCAGCAGAACTGCGGCGGGCCGGTAGTGATCGAACCGACCGTTGTTGATGTTGTTGTCGCGGAAGTGCTGCTCGATGCGCTGGACGACCCGCGGGATGTCGTTGTTCAGGTCGGCGGGCGTGATCGGGCGCGGGAGCTGATCGCCGTAGGCGATATTGACGAGCGCCAGGTAGTAGTCGAGGTCGAAGAGGTCCTCGACGTCGGCGTTGGCCCGTCCGACGATCTCGCTGAGCTGGATCAGGGCCTTCGGACGCATCTGCTTGTTGTCCTGGAGCCGTTTCACCGCGCCCTGGTCCTTGGTGCTGGAGTCGATGAGCACCGCGACGTTGAGCTTGTTCGCGCCCAGGAGCGTGACGAAGGTGGACAGCTTCCCGGCGCCCCCGACGGGTACCTTCACCCACCGCGGGTCAAGGGTGGTCCTGTCGGCCCGGGCGAGCTCGTCGTTGAGGACGTCGAGGTAGATCAGGTCGCTGGGGCCCTCGAGGAGCAGGGTGTTCTCCCCGATGAACAGCGTCTGGCTCATCTCGATGCCCATCGCCGCGAGCAGGGGCGCCGCGGTGTCCTCGTCGGCCTTGAAGACCTCGGCCGATACCTTGGTTCCGCCGGGGTCGTGGTCGATCACGGTGCGGACGCGGCCGAAGTGGGTTGGTGAGACCATGAACGGTGAGTGCGTGGTGTAGATGACCTGGTGCTTGGGCGCGAGGCGTTCGTCGACCAGCCGCAGCAGGTCCTCCTGTGCCCGGCCGTGCAGGGACAGGCCCGGCTCGTCGAGCAGCAGGATCAGGTCGGTGTCATCGGCGGCCTCCAGCTCGGTGAAGTAGGCCAGGAACGAGAAGAACCAGACGAACCCGCGGGAGCGCTCGTCGAACGGAACTGACACCCCGTGACGCTCGTTCCGCACTCGGACCTGCAGGTTCGTGCCCTCGCTCAACGCGCCGGAGGAACCGGTCTCCGGCTGCCGGACCTCCAGCTTCACCGACAGCTCCGTGTTCTGGGTCCAAAACTCGAACACCTCCTCGGAGATCCCGTTGCCCGCGTTCTCGATCAGCCTGGTGAGCCGCTCGTGGCTGCGGTGGTCGTCGAAGTCCTCCGGGGTGGCGCCGGCGATCGCCAGCAGGTTGAACAGCGCGGTCTCGCCGCGAGTCAGCTGACCCGACGCCTTGCGCTTGGCGAGGTCCGGGATGGCGATCTTGCCCGGCATCCGGTCGTAGTCCTCGAAGTAGACGAACCGGGGCAACATCGGCGAGACCAGTGCGTGGACGCACCCCCAGCCGGTCCCGCCCCATTCCTTGATCCTCGCCAGGACGGCTTCCGTCGTGGTGTGCCGTTCGGTGAGCTCCTCGATGGCGGTCGCGAGCACGGAGACCGTCTCGATGTCACCGACCGCTTCCCGGGCCGTCGCGTCGAGCTGCTCGATGAAGTGCGCGACGATCGTGGCCTCGGAGAACTGAAAGTTCCACTGGCCGCCGGCGGTCCGGTAGCCCTTCGTGAGGGTGAACCTCGGGCTCATCAGGACACCCTGGCCCAGCGCGTCCTCGACCTCAGCGATCTCGTCGTCGGTGAGTTCGAAGGTCGCCGTGACGGCGGGGATCATCTGGTCGTGCTTGTACTGCCGCCTCTGCTTCCCGCGCTTCGTGGGGAAGTCCAGGTCCTCGTCGAACGGGGCGATCCTCTCGACCGGGTTGAGGCGGTAGAGCGCCTGCAGCAGACCGGTCTTGCCGGCCTCGTTCTTGCCGACCAGGCAGGTGACGTCGGGGTCGACGTCGAACCTCTCCGAGTCCTCGGTGGAACGGTAGTTCATGACATGGGCGTCGATCAGCCTCATGGGCTGAACCTCCTCGTGTGCGGCCCAAGGCAGTACACGAGCGCGACAAGCACTACATCCAGACGCAGTAGTGCATCCGGAGTAGTAGCCGAGGTAAGGTCCCAGACGCCAATCAGGGAAGCCGCCCCGGAGCCCGTCGCCCCGCGACGTGCCCGGGGCGTCCTGTTTCCGACGGAAGTACGGTAACCACCGGGTCGGACAGTTCCGGGACACCCACGGGATCCGGAGACGACTGGTGGCTGCGGATCCGTCAGCGGTCGAACAGCCGTGCGAAATGACAGTGATGTCGTCCAGGCGTCCCTGCCCACGCTGCTGCCCATCTCTGGCCGACCACTGATCGTGAAGCTGGTGGAGCACCAGCGACCGCGCCAACCGCTCGGCCTGCGATTCATGCACGAGAGAGGACGCGCAGATCCTGGCGCACTCAGTGCGGCCGAGTCCGAGTGACGGCACCTCACCGGCCTGCGGTGCGGCGTTCGATGACCCGCCGCAGCGGCTCCCACCCGTGGTAGTTCGCGTAGTCGATGCGCAGGCGCCGACTGACCTCGGTGACGAAGCGGCGCCAGCCGGGTGCGCCGTGTCCGGCCACCTGCTCGGTCCAGCTCGGGTCGAGGAGCAGCTCGGTGAGCGTGACGGTCTCGGGGTAGTTGGCGATCGCGGCGAGCGGGTGGTGCTCGCTGATGTGCCCGTGGTCGGGGTCGAGCAGCCGCCGCAGCCGCCGCGTCCGGTGCTGCGGCCAGTCACCGCGCGCCGTCCAGCGCCTCAGGATGTACTGCGCGTCCTGCCACCCCCGCTGCAGCATCAGGAAGCCGGCCGGGGAGTCCCGGTGGCGCTCGGTGAGCCGGGCGTGGCGGCGTTGCGCGGAGAGGACCTCGGGCAGCTCGCGTAGGTCCGGCTGGCAGCTCACCGCGTCGTGGCGATGCCAGCCGCGCTCGTCGAACATGCACAGCCAGCGCCGGTGGCGGCGGCACAGCGGCTGGTGCGCCGCCCGGCGCAGCTCGACCGGTACGACGACGCCGTGGCGCGCCACGCAGCGCCGGCAGGCCAGCCGGGTCTCACCCGTTCCCGTGTGGTCGGCCCCCAGCACCCGGCGCAGCCGCTCGACGCCGTGGCCGCTCAGCGCGGCCAGCCCGCACGGATCCGCCCCGCCCCGCTGGCGCTGCTCGCCGCTCAGCACCGCCTGGAGATCGTCGGCGGTGAGGTGGTTGGCGTGAGCCAGCCGGGCCAGCAGCGACCGTCGGGTCTCCCCGGCGACCAACCCGACCCGCACCGGCAACGCCCGCACCGCCGGGCGGGGTAGCACCGGTGGCGGTGGGGCCGGCGACGGTGGGGCCGGTGGCGGTGGTCGAGGTGAGCGGCTCGCGGCGGGAGTCACCGTGCGCCGTCTCGCTCCGGTGTGCGGGTCCGCGGGCGCGCGGTACGCGTGGCGCGGTGGTGGTTTTCCGCGGCGTGGTCGAGCGCGACCAGGTCGAGGTCGGCGCGGGCGATGCGCTCCTGCCCGCTGGAGATCGCCTCGATCGCGGCCTCCCGGACCAGGTGCGACAGGCTGCCGATCTACCCGGCGGTGCGGTCGTGCAGGTAGCCGGCCAGGCGGGGGAGGGTCCCGGCGCGGTGGCGGTGCAGCCGCAGGGTCTGTTCCAACCCGGCCACCAGCGCCTGCCACTGCCCGCGCTCGGTGCGGGTCGCGTAGCCGAAGGGGCTGGTGTGGATGCTGGTGAAGCGCGACGCGATCTGCTGGCCGCGGGAACCGGCGAACAGCGTTGCCTCCAGGTCGATGCCGGCGTAGACGAAGGTGACCGCCAACCGGAGAAGTACTTGAGCTGATCGGAGACCTCGCTGCCGCTGCGGGTGGTGAGGTTGATGTTGTTCAGCTCGTCGACGATGACCAGGTCGCAGCCGACGTCGGACAGCACCCCGCACACGGCCTCGACGACGTCGGTCAGGTTCGCCCGGCGCGGTAGTGGCAGCCCGAGGAAGCGGGCGAACTCCACCGCCAACATCCGCGGGGTGCAGGCGAAGGGCGCCGACACGTACATCACCGGGATCCGCGGCCGTCCCCGGTCGAAGTCCGGGTCGCGGCGCAACGCCAGCTCGTGGGTCTTGCCCAGCTGGGTGACCGCGGTGGTCTTGCCGGTCCCGCCGGGCCCGGTGACCATCAACCCGCGCCGCGCCGAGCGCTGGTAGCGGTTGAGCACCAACAACCGTCGCCCGGCCGTGCTCACCCGGTGCATCACCGGGGTCGCCACCACCACCGTCTGGCTGTGGAAGTCCATCCGCGCCCGCCGGCGCGCCGCCTCGGCGCCGTCCTGCCCACCGTCGGGCTCGGCGGGCAGCGACACCGCGGGTGGCGCCAGCGGCTCGTCGACGAACCGGCGCCAGCCCTCCTTGGTCGTGAACTTCTCCGCCGCGCCCGTCCCCGCATCCTCGGCCGCGGAGCTGGTCGCGGCGGCGCGGGTGTGGGCGCCGGACGAGCTGCTCATCGCCGTCACCAATCTCTCTCCGCCTCGACCTGGGCGTTGAACAGCTCGAACGGCGCAACGCTGGTCGAGGCGTGGTCCTCGCCCGCGGCCGGCGCGGCCACGTCGCCGCCCGCGATGTCCGCTGTGCCGGGGACCTCGTCACCGCCGTCACCGACGTCGGGCCCGTCGGGCCCGTCGGGGTCGGAGGCGGCGGTGTCGGATGCGTCGTGGTGCTCGCCCTGCCCCCCGGGGAGCGAGGGGCCCGCGGCGTGGGTGCGGCCGCGGACGCGTCGAGACCGACGATCCTGCTGGCCGGCCGGAGCGGGTCCGGTCGCGCGGTCGAGCAGCGCGTGCAGCGCCGTGGCCAGCGCCAGCTGGTCATCGGAGCGCTCACCGCGGGCCGCGACCTGGGCGCGGACGTGCCGCACGGTGAACTCGGCGAACGGGACCTGCACCAGACCCCGGTACACCCACGGCACCTCCAGCCAGTCCCCGGTGTCGGGACCGCGCACCCACACCTGCCCCCGGTCATACGGATCGTGATGGATCGGCCTGCGCCCGCCGCGCGCGGTGACCCCCGACGGTCGGCCACGCAGCGCGTTGAGCGCCGCATCGTCGTAGGTCAACACGTCCAGCTCGATGCCGGTGTCGGTGATCCGCCGCCACGCCACCGGCAGCAGCTCGAGGTAGTCGCTGCCGGTGAGCGCGACCGGGAGGTACCCGGCCGCGGCGACGAGCGCGCCGTACATCTCGTTGGGCGACAGCGCCGCCCGGGGGAGCTCGGGCACCCGCAGCCCGTCGTGCGGACGGGGCTGCCAGCCCGCGATCACCCACTGGTCGAACAACTCCTGGAGCTGCGGCAGCGTCCACACCGCGTCCTCGGCAACGTGGGCACCGCGGCGGGTCACGTCGCGACCGGTGTAGCCGGCCACGTACTGGGCGAACAGCGTCCCGATCGAGGAGAACGTGCGTTCCACCGTCGGCTTGTCGGTCGGCACGTCCGGGCGGGCCGGGTGCAGGGAGATACCCAACCGGGTGCACGCATCCAGGAACGTCTGGGACACGAACACCGCGCCCCGGTCCGACACGATCGTCTCCGGCACGATCACCGGCAACGCTGCGGCACGCTCCAGGCGCTCGTCGGCCGCGATCAGCTGTTCGTGCGGCAGCCGCGAGGCACGCATCCGCAGCGCGTCGGGCCAGCCCGGCCGCATCGGCTCCGGCACCACCGTACGGGCCAGCAGCAACGCCGCGTCGACCGCCTTGGTCCCCTTCGGGCGCAGGATCCCGGTACAGATCGTCCGGGTCGCGACGTCGACCATGATGGTCAGCTCGACCCGCTCGGTCAGCCCGTTGTCCAACACGACCATCACGTCGAGCGGGCTGGTGTCGATCTGCACCCACTCCCCGGGGCGCAGCGCCCGCAACCTCCCGAACGGCCGGGTCGGGGGCCGGGCCAACGACCGCCGCGTGGTCGCCGCCCCGAAGGCGTGCGCCCCGCCGGCCAGGCGGTCCACCAGCCGGTAGAACGTCGCCGAGGACGGCATCACCGCCGCCGCCACCTGCGTGCCGTGTTCCTCGGCGAGCAGCGCCACGGTGCGGCGCCGCAACCGCCCGCGGGTGCCGGTCGAGGCCTCGGTCTGCTCGATCAGGGCGTGGCGCACTGCCGCGACCACGCGCTCGTCCCCCGCCCGGTCAGCGAGGTCGTCCGCAGCACTCGTCGATCGACCAGGCCGAGCAGCCCGGAGGCGGCGTAGGCGTAGCGGCGGCGGCGCACCGTGGCCGCGCTGCACGCGAAGCCCGCCGCGGTCAGCTCGGCGGCCTTGGCCCGCTCCCGCTCGGCCAACCGATGCTGGGCTGGGTCATACGCCGGACGGCCGACCGCGTCGGCCGCCGCACCCGGCGGGTGCCCGGTCTGCACCTCCACGATGTGGCGCTCCCACCACCGGGCCCGCGTCGCCGCCTCCTCACCGACGTCGGTCAACGCGCTCAACCCGGCCAGCCCGACCGGCGCCGTCGCGGCGAGCACCCGGAAACCCGGCGCGCCCAGCAGATGCGCCAACAGCGTCATCGTCTGCTCGCCGGCATCGTCGAGCAGCCGCACAGTCGTGCCCGACCACCCCAGCACCGTGTGCTCGCCGTCATCGACCACGACCCGGTCACCGGGGCGGATCGCCGGTCGCGGCGGTCTCCGCGCGCTCATCCGGGCGGGTCCGCCCGAGGCAGCATCACCGGCGACGCCTCCGACAACAGCTCCGCCGGCTCCACCCGCAACTGCTGATGCCACAGCATGTGAAACAGCACCGTGGGCATGACCAGGTAACCCTCGGCGCGGGCGAGCAGCGCGCCCAGCGGCACCGACCCGCCGCCGTCGGCGCACCACGACCTCAGCAGGGCCGCCCGCCGGTCATCGGCGAACCGCGGATGCCGGTAGCCGGCCAACCACCGCAACGTGCCGCCTCGTGGCTCTGCGAGCTCACCGACCAGTCGGTACTCCCACTCCATCAGCTGACACGCCTGCGCCATCGCCGCGCACACGGGCGTCTGGGCGTCCGACCGGTGCGGTCGACCGGCAGTCGATGACCACGCCGGTCCCGTCGACCCGGCGGGCGAAGAAGTCCGGGCCGTGCCGCCGGACCTTCAGCCCGTCGCGGAAGTACAGCCAGAACGGCCGCGCGGCATAGGCGAGAACGTGCGGGTCGTAGTCCAGCTCCATCGCATGATCACGCGCCAGCCACGAACGGTAGGCGACATGACGGCCCACCGTGGACGACCACCACCGACCCGACCAGCTGCGCTGGCCCCGAAAAGAGACGAACGGGGCGACCGGCGCCAACGCCTCGAACCGCACCGAACCGCACTCGACGAGCAACGCGTAGCGCTCCGCAGCATCCACGTCGACGAACTGCACGGTCGGTTCGACCGTGCACGCCGAGCCCGTCGCGGCCACCACCGGCTCAGTGCAGCACTGCGAGGCCCTCGCCGTCAGCCCGCCATTCGGCTGCTCATCCTCGGTGAGAAGTGCTCAGCACGTTGCTCACGTCGGCGAGAACTTCGCAGGATGACCGAGAAGCGACAGGAGGGGCTTGCTGCGGTACCTGGCGCTGGAACAAGGGCGCTCGCCGCACACCTTCCCGGTGGGCGGAGTGAAGGATCTCAAGCAGGCCGGCGTGGCAACGCTGGTCGGGAAGGTACGTCCCGCATCTGACGAGGTCGCCCCGGGAGCGTCCAGCTGGACGAGTGCACGTCGTTGATCGATGACATTGAGCGTGTGGGTGCCCGGCGGATGTCGGCCGATCGGTGAGCGATCAACACCGTGGTGCGGGTAGGCCACACCGTTGCCCGGTGTACCCCCGCGCGGCTCAGCGATTGCATGCGCGACGCGCCGGTTGGTTCTGGACTACCTACGGGTGATTCGAGGGTGGAAGTTCATCTGAGGTAAGTCCTGTCAGACTGGTTCACCAGTGTAGGTGTCTTGATGGGGATGAGTCTGAATGGCCGGCGACTTCGTGGCGGTTCCCGAGTGGTTCTCCTGGGAGAACGCCGGTGCCGGGGTAGCGGTGGCTGACGTCGACTGCGACGGGCGGCTCGACATCGTCGTGCTGATGGTGGATGCCCCGGCAGGGCAGAACTCCGGGTACTACCGGGTGGGTCACCGGTTGGCCGCGGACGGCACGGTCGATGGATGGGGGCCGTGGTTGCAGGTGCCGGACTGGTACGGCTGGGAGAACCAGGGGACCGGCGTCGCGGTGGCCGATATCGACGGCGACGGGCAGCTCGATCTCGTGGTGTTCGTGGTGGACGCTCCGCAGGGGCAGAACAGTGGCCTCTACCGCATCGGACGTCGGCTGGCGGCGGACGGCACGGTCACCGGCGGGTGGGGGCCGTGGCTGTCGGTGCCGGACTGGTACGGCTGGGAGAGCCAGGGAGCCGACATCGCGGTGGCCGACCTCGACGGTTCGGGGCGTCCGGATCTGGTGGTGTTCGTGGTGGACGCTCCGGAAGGACGGAACGGGGGTTACTACCGAGTGGGTCGCGACCTGGCCGCGGACGGCACCGTCACCGGGGGGTGGGGGCCGTGGGTGCCGGTGCCGGACTGGTACGGCTGGGAGAACCAGGGGGCCGGCATCGCGGTGGCCGACCTCGACGGCGACGGCAGGCCGGAGCTGCTGGTGTTCGTGGTGGACGCTCCGGAGGGCCAGAACGGCGGTTACTACACGGTCGGCTGGGGCCTGGACGCGACCGGGAGGGTCAGCGACGGGTGGGGCCCGTGGAGCGCCGTGCCGGACTGGTGCGGCTGGGATAACCAGGGCGGCTCGGCGGCGGTCGCCGACCTGGATGGCACCGGTCGGCCCGAGCTGGTGGTCTTCACCATCGACAACCCCGGGCAGCGCAACACCGGCTATTACCGCGTCCTGGACCTCCTCACCGATCTGGACACGGCGGCGACCAAGGGGGTGTGGCGGCTGTTGGACTTCGACACCCAGATCAACCCGGTCCACGCGGCGCTGATGCGCACCGGCGACGTGCTGCTGTTCTCCGGGTCGGGCAACGACGTGGACCGCTTCGTCGCCCACGACTACCGCACCCGGGTCTGGCGTTACCCAGCAGCTCAGCTCGACGCCCTGAGTACGCCGATCGACTTGTTCTGCGCCGGCCAGACATTCCTGCCCGACGGGCGGATGCTGGCCGCCGGCGGCACGGGCGAGTACGACCCGTTCGTCGGGCTGCGTGACGCGCTGGTCTTCGACCCCGCAACGCTGGCCTGGACGCGCAAGCCGAACATGGCAGGTGGGCGCTGGTATCCCACCCTGCTCACGCTCACGGACGGGCGGGTGCTCGCTGTTTCCGGGTTCGACGCAGGCGACATCCCCAACGAAGTGCCCGAAATCTACACCGACACCCCACCTGGTTGGTCCACGGTGCATTCGCCGGGCAAGTGGCCGCTGTACGCCCACCTGTTCCTGCTCCGCGACGGCAGGGTCTTCTACGCCGGCGGCCAGTGGGGCGGCAACTACGGTGTCCAACCCTCGGTGTGGGACCTGAGCTCCGGCGCTGTCACCATCGTGCACGGGTTGACCGCACCGGAGATGCGCAACCAGGCCGCCAGTGTACTGCTCCCGCCTGCGCAGGACCAGCGCGTCCTGATCACGGGCGGTGGGGGCTTCGAACCCGGCCACCACGCAGTGGTGGCCGGGACCAAGAAGGCCTGCGTCGTCGACTTCACCGCAGCGACACCCGCCTACCAGCCCGTCACGGACATGAATCATGCGCGCATGCACCTCTGCGCGACACTGCTGCCCGACCGCACGGTGCTCGTCACCGGCGGCGCGGCACAGGAGGAGAACGCCGCGGTGGCCGCACTCGAGGCCGAGATCTTCGACCCGACCACCCGGACCTGGACCGTCGGCGCGCCGGCGCGGGTGCCCCGGCTCTACCACTCCGTGGCCCTGCTCATGCCCGACGGAAGGGTCATGACCGCGGGCTCGAATCCGGTGCGCAAGACCGAAGAGCTCCGCATCGAAGTCTACTGGCCGCCCTACCTGTTCCAGGGCCCGCGGCCCACTGTCACGCTCGCCGGTAACCAGGGCAGCTATGGCGCCACCGTGACGGCGACCACCGACGCATCCGCACTGTCGACCGTCAGTCTTGTCCGGCCGGGTGCCACCACACACTCCTTCGACAACGAGCAGCGCCTCGTGGACCTGCCGTTCACCACCGACGCGGCCGGACATATCACCCTGACACTGCCCACCGAACGCGAGCTCGCCCCACCCGGCTGGTACCTCGTCTTCGCCGTCGACACCGAGGGCGTCCCGTCCCATGGAGCGTGGCTGCAACTGTCCTGATGCCGACGTGGCCTGATGTCGACCCGCTGCGCGCGATCACGGCGGCGCGGCTCGCGCGGGCGCGCAGGCCGGGATCGTGCTGACCCGCGCCCGGCACCCGCTGCCCGGGGCTGGGCGCCCACCCGCTGCTGGTGAGGGCTCGGCGGTGCTCGCGGGCGGGTTCTCGTTGGAACGGTGGCCGACGGATCTCAGTGAGGTGGGCACATGAGCGAGTTGAGTCCCAGCGGCACCATGAGCGGGACGCGAGCAGCAGTGCGCACATGGGTGCACCCCCCGAGGAGGTGCTGCGCGCGCGGGCGTACCTGTCCCGGGTCGCCAAGCCTCCGACCCAGGCGTTGGGCCGGTTCGTCGACCAGGTCGGTCCGGTCGTCGCAGCGGGCCGGGTACGCCGTGGCGAGGTGCCCGAGCCGGTGGCCCGCGAGACCTCCGCCCGCCGAGCGGTCGACCGTGCTGAGGCCGACCTTGCGGCACCCGCCGCGATCGGCGCCGCCTGCTGACACCCGAGCACGGCGACTGGCCACACTGGCCCTCCGCGGCGTTCATTGCCGTCGGGTCCCCGAGCTCGCTCCACCGCTGGCGCTGTGGGTGCGCGGTCCGGCACGGCTGGCGCTGTGGGTGCGCGGTCCGGCACGGCTGGCGCAGATGTGTGAGCTGGCCGTCGCCGTCGCCGGAGCTCGCGCTGCCACCTCCTACGGCGCGCATGTCGCGGGCGAGGTGTCAGCGGGTCTGGCCGACTGCGGCTTCACTGTCGTGTCGGGCGCGGCGATCGGGATCGACGGCGCGGCACACCGGGGCGCCCTGACGGTCGACGGTCCTACCGCCAGCGGTGCTGGCCTGCGGGATCGACCGGGCCTACCCAGCGGCACATGACGCCTTGCTCGTGCGGATCGCTGGGCGCGGCCTGGTGGTGAGCGAGTATCCGCCGGGGTGTGTGCCGGGCCGGCATCGCTTCCTGGTCCGGCACCGGTTGATCGCCGGGATGGCCGCCGGCACGCCCGTGGTCGAAGCCGGGCTGCGCAGCGGTGCGGCCCGCACCGCCGGCGACGCCGGTGCGCTCGGGCGCATCGTGATGGCGGACCCGCGCCGGTCACGTCCGGGCTGTCGGACGGCTGCCACCGCCTGGTGCGCGATGGCGCGTTGCTCGTCACGCGCACCGAGGAGGTGCTGGAGGCGGTGGGGCGGATCGGCCTCGACCTGGCGGAGGAGCCGTCCACGCCCGCACGGCCCACCGACGGGCTTGCGGGAGTCGTCGCCTCGGTGCACGACGCGCTGCCTGCGCGTGGCGCCCGGGAGACCCGCTGGTTGGCGATGGAGGCAGGGGTGCCCATCGACGCCGTGCGGGCCGCGCCGGTCGGGCTGGAGCGCCGGGGCTCGTCGAGCATCGCGACGGCCGTTGGTGACGCCCGCACCGGGTCCGGGCGAGCTGATGCGTGGCCTTCCTCCGGCATCTGGCGTTGATCTGGATCCTCGATCAGCGGTGGCGGCCCGGGCGGGGGAGGATCAGGGCGTGCGGTCGATCCTGTGCTCGGACCTGCGCCTCGACCCGGTCCGCAGTGTGGCGACCGTCGAGGCCGAGCTCCGGGCGCTCCTGGCCGCTGGTTCGCTCGACCTGCCCCAACCCGGCAGCGGACGCACCGCCCCGCGGTGGGCTGCCCTCGCCGCCTGGGGTCGGCGCGATCTCGCGGTCGCACGGCTCGCCGAGGGGCATACCGACGCCGTGGCCATCCTTGCCCAGGCCGGCCGGATGCCCGCGCCCGGTGCGCTGTACGGGGTCTGGGCGGCTCGCTCGGGCGGTGTCGGCGCGGCGCTGCAGCCCAGCGGAGGCGGTTTCGAGCTCAGCGGGACGGTGCGCTTCTGCTCCGGTGCCCGTGCGCTCGACCGGGCTCTTGTCGTCGTCGATCCACCGCTCGCCTCGTCCACTCCACCGCTCGCCTCGTCCACTCCTGCGCCGGCTGGGTTGCTGTTGGTCGAGGTGGCCGTCGCCGGCTCGCGCATTCGCCATCAGCCCCACACCTGGCAAACGCCCGCGATGGACGCGGCCGACACCCAGGACGTCGAGTTCGACGGTGTCCTGGTCGCGCGCGACTCCGTACTCGGGGAGCCCGGTTGGTACACCGGGCGTGCCGGCTTCGCCCTCGGGGGCGGCGGAGTCGCCGCCGTCTGGTGGGGTGGTGCCGCAGGCCTGCTCGACCGGTCCCTCAGCCACCTGCCCGCAGCGCCCGACGCCCACCAGCTGGCGCATCTCGGCGAGCTGCACGCGCTGCTCGAGGCAGCCGACGCCCTCCTCGGACGCACCGCCGCAGCCGTGGATGCCGCACCTGGAGCCGACCACACACTTGCGCTCGCCGCCCTGCGATCAGCGGTCGAGCGGGTGTGTCGCGAGGTTGTGGACCGCGTACCGCGGATGGTCGGACCGGCCGCGTTGAGCCGCGACGCCGGATTGGGCCAGGCACTCGCCGACCTCCAACTCTACGTGCGGCAGCACCACGGCGAGCGGGACCACGCCGTGCTCGGCGAGCAACTCATCGCCGCCCGGCGGGCCCGATGACGGCCGATTCGCCTCCGGTGCCGGCGCGAGCGGCCGGGAACGGCGCGGGACGGTTGATCACCCCGGTCGCGGAATGGACCGCAGCGCTTCGCCGGCACCGCCCGCCGCGCTTCGATACCGCAGCCTGTCGTCGGGTGGTCGTCGTCGCGGCTCATCCCGACGACGAGACGCTGGGCGCGGGTGGCGTCATGCGGTCCCTGCACCGCGCCGGGGCTGTCCTCACGCTCGTCGTGGCCACCGATGGTGAGGCGGCCTACCCCACCCTCGACACCATCGGCAGGACAGACCTGGCTCGGGCCCGGCGTCACGAGCTCGGTGCGGCGATGGCGATGCTGGGGCTCGCCGACGTCGCGGTGCATCACCTGGGTCTGCCGGACTCGGCGCTGGCCGACCATGCCGATGCGCTGCGCCTCGCCCTTGAACCGTTTCTCGCCGACGCCGACGCCTATCTGGCACCCTGGCCCGCCGACCCGCATCCGGACCACCGCGCCGTGGGCCAGGCGGCCGCGGCCGCCGCACCGGTCTCCACGCACGGCTGGTCCTATCCGATCTGGATGTGGGCCTGGTGCCGCCCTGACGACCCGGCCGTTCGATGGGACCGGGCGTGGATCGTGCAGCTCGACGAGACCACGCGCGCGACCAAGCGCACCGCGATCGGCTGCTTCAGCTCACAGGTCGACCGGGCGCCCGACGGCTCGCCGCCGGTGCTGTCGGCGGAGGTGCTCGCCCACGCGGTCCGGAACGTGGAGCTGCTCTTCCGGGAACCTCGCACCGCGGCCGCGCCGGTGGGCCGCTTCGTCGAGCTGTACGCGGGCGGTGGCGATCCCTGGCGCACGACATCATGGTACGAGCGGCGCAAACGCGCGGTGGTCCTCGCCAGCCTCCCGCGGGAGCACTACCGCAGCGCCTTCGAACCGGGCTGCGGCACCGGTGAGCTGACCGTCGAGCTTTCCACCCGCTGCGAGGTCGTGCTGGCCTCGGACCCGGTTGCCGACGCCGTGTACCGGGCGCGGGCGATGAGCGCCGGGGTCGCCGGTGCGCGGGTGGAACGTGCCGGGCTTCCTGGTGCGGTGCCGGCCGGCCCGATCGATCTGGCGGTGTTCAGCGAGGTGCTCTACTACCTCGACGACGACGCCGTCCACGAGACGCTGCGCCGCACGGTGGCCGCGCTGGAACCGGGTGGCGACGTCCTGGTGGTGCACTGGCGCGGCTGGCCTGCCGAGGCTCCGCGCGACGCGGCGGCCACCCACCGGATGCTGCGCGACCGCCCTGAGCTCGAACCGTTGGTGGAGCACGTCGACGAGTGCTTCATGCTTCTGGTGCTGAGGCGGCGGTGATCGCCGTTGGGGTCGTCGTGCCGGCCCGGGACGAGCAGGAATGCATCGTCGCCTGCCTGCGCAGCGTGCGCCGAGCCCTGGAACGGTTGCCCGCCGGCACCGCCAGCGCGGTCGCCGTTGTGCTGGACCGCTGCGCCGACCGCACTCCGGAACGGGTCGCAGCGCTGATCGTGGGATGGTCGCAGGCCGAGGTCGTGCATGCCGCCCACGCCACCTCCGCAGCCGAAACGCCGCCCGAGGCCAGCGAGCCGGGAGTCGGCGCGCTGCGTGACCTGGGTATTCGCAGGCTCCTCAGCCGGCTCGGTGAATATCCACCGGAGCGGACCTGGCTGCTCAGCACCGACGCCGACTCCACGGTCCCGCCCGAGTGGGCGGTCATGCATCTGCGCCACGCCACGTCCGGCGCGCATGCGGTGGCCGGGCTCGCCGAACTGGCCGGTGTCCGGCACCTGCCCGTCGAGGCGCTCGACCGGTATCGCGCGATCGTGGCGAGCGGGCTGCACGGCGAACACCACGATCACGTGTACGCGGCGAACCTCGGTGTACGGGCGGACGCGTACCTGGCTGTCGGAGGGTTTCCCGGAGCCGGCTCGGGGGAGGACCACGGCCTCTGGCGGCGGTTGCATATGGCCGGCTACCACCTCGAGCAGCCCACCGATCTGCGGGTACGTACCAGCGCGCGGGTACACGGTCGGGCCGAAGGCGGACTCGCCGGCCTGTTGCGCTCGCTGCACCCCGCGCGGTCGGTGACGCGTGGCGGTGCTTGACCCGCGACCGTCCGCCCGCCACTGTGGTCATCCGTGTCTCCGTCCCCTGAGCTCGCACCCGACCTGGCGGCGGCGCTGGCGGACTTCCTGCAGCACCTGGCACTGGAGCGCGGACGTTCTCCGCACACCGTGCGGGCCTACCGCGGGGACCTCACCGAGTTGCTCGGTGGCCTGGCCACCTCGGATCGGCCGGTCCCAGATCTGGCGGCGCTCGACCTCGGGGCGCTTCGGCGCTGGCTCGCCGCAGGGCACGGTGCCGGGGCGGGGCGGTCGACGCTGGCCCGGCGGGCAGCGGCTGCGCGCACGTTCACCGCCTGGGCCCGGCGCACCGGCCGACTCCCCGCCGATCCCGGGGCGCGGCTGCTCTCCCCGCGTCCGCGGCCGGCGCTCCCCGCCGTCCCGGATGCAGCCCAGGTCATCGCGCTGCTGGACGCTGCGGGCTCGGGTGCGGCCGAAGGAGAGCCGGTGGCGCTACGGGACCTGCTGGTGCTCGAGCTGCTCTACGCCACCGGGGTGCGGGTCGCCGAGCTCTGTTCGATCGACCTCGACGATGTCGATCATGACCGCCGGACGCTGCGGGTGGTCGGCAAGGGTGCGCGGGAGCGCAACGCCGTCTACGGAGTGCCTGCGTCGCGGGTGCTGCAGCGTTGGCTCATCTCCGGGCGTGGCGCGCTGGCGGTACCCACGTCGCCGCGGGCACTGCTGCTCGGCGCCCGCGGCGGTCGGCTCGACCCGCGGGTGGCGAGGGACATCGTGCACCGTGCGGCCGCCGCCGTACCGGTCGCGCCGGACATCGGTCCGCACGGGCTGCGACATGCAGCGGCCACCCACATGTTGGAGGGCGGCGCGGACCTTCGTTACGTACAGGAGCTGCTCGGTCACGCTAAGCTAGCGACCACTCAGCTCTACACACACGTAACCGTCGAGCGGCTGAAGGTGGTTCATGCGCAGGCTCATCCCAGGGCGTGATCCGGTTCTGGCCGAGTCTGCGCAGGTCAGAGCATTCGCGTGCTCGGTGGCGCTGGCGCTGGCTCGGAAGGCTGCGTCGCCGCCGACCGCACCGGTCGCAGTCGTCCCCCGCCCGAAGGCGTTGACCGCACCGGAGCCGTCGACCACGCCGCATCTGGCCGAGTCGGCGACAGCACCTGATCCGCCGACAGCACCCGAGATACCGACAGCACCCGAGATACAGAGCGCGCACCCCGAGGCCGGCGCCTCATCCGACGTGACCGCAGCGCACCTCGACATCGACGAGCTGTGGTGGGCCTACTCGGCCGACCGCACCCGGCCCCAGCGCGATCGGCTTCTCGTGCACTACGCACCGCTCGTGCGCGACGTGGCCAACCGGATGGCCGGTGGGTTGCCGTCCTCGGTGGATCTCGCAGACCTGGTGCAGTCGGGCATGTTCGGGCTGATCGATGCCGCTGAGCGGTTCGACCCGCGGCTCGGCCCACGGTTCGAGAGCTACGCTGTCCCGCGGATCCGCGGTGCGATACTCGACGAGCTCCGCGCCCAGGACTGGGTGCCACGCAGCGTTCGCAGCCGTGTCCGTGAGTTCGAGCGGGTCCAGGAACGGTTGGAGGGGCGCATGGGTCGGATCGCGACGGACCGCGAGCTGGCCGATGAGATGGGGATTCCGGTACGGGAACTGCACTCCACGGCACAGCACGTGCGGCTGGTCAGCGTCGAGGCACTGGGCGACGGCGTCGGCGGCGACTCGGAGCTGCTCGCCACCGACGCGATCCCCGACCCGATGGCCGTCGTGCAGCGCCAGGAGACCTCACGGCAGCTCTCGGCGGCGGTTGACCAGCTCGGTGAGCGGGACCGGCTGGTGATCCAGCTCTACTACCTGGAGGATCGTACGTTGGCCGAGATCGGCAGGCTGCTCGGCGTCACCGAGTCCCGGGTCTGCCAGCTCCACTCCCGGCTGGTGGTGCGGCTGCGGGGGTGGCTCGAGGAGCTCGCGACCGGCTGACGGCGGACGCTCGCCAGTGTGTGCGAGCTGCGGACGTGGTCAGTCGAAGCCGTCCGGCCACGGATCGGGCACCGGCAGCAGACGCACCTGTGGTGGCCGCAGCGCCACCAGCGGGTCGAGGTACACCAGTCGCTCCCGTCGCATGCCCCAGTGCAGACAGGTCACCGCGCATCCGGGGTGCCCAGGCTCCAGGAGCCCGATTACCTCGCCGCGACGGACCACCGCTTCGGCGACGACGGCGGGTTTCACCGGCTCATAGGTGGTGCGCAGTCCGTCCCGGTGCTGAACGGAGACGACGCCGCGCCCGGCCACCGATCCGGCGAACACCACAACACCGTCTCGTGCGGCGAGCACCGGTTGGCCGGGCCGGCCTTCGAGATCCACACCGCGGTGGCCACGGCCGTAGGGATGGGCCGGCTCGTCGAACGGTGTGAGCACGGTCGGCACCGGCACGAGCGGCCAGGCGTACTCCGCGCCGGGTGCCACGACCCCGGCGCCGGGTGGCGCCACCGGGCCACCCGGGCCACCCGGATCGGCCGTGCCACCCGGGTCGGCCGTGCCACCCGGGTCGGCCGTGTCACCCGGGTCGGCCGGATCACCCGGGCCACCCGGGTCACCCGGATCGGCCGTGCCACCCGGATCGGCCGGGTCACCCGGATCGGCCGGGTCACCCGGATCGGCCGGGCCACCCGGATCGGCCGTGCCACCCGGATCGGTCCAGCCCGAGAGCGCGACGGAGGTGCTCGATCCCGGCTCGATCCGTTCGATCCCGGCGGTCGCCCGGACCCACCCCGGCGCGGCGCCCACCGCCCGGGTGGCCCCACCGAGCACCGCCGCGGCCAGTGCGACGACCAGCAGCCAGCCGCACACCCGATGGGTGTCGTAACGTCGTTCGATCGGTGAGCCCACGGCATCAGCCTGGCCTGGCCACGGTCCGGAGCAGGGCCGGCCCGAACCCTGTGGACGGTTCGATCCACCTGTGGACAGCTGAGGACTCCGACCGAGAGCGACCGTGCCCCGGGCGTACACTCAGGCCTGCGCCCCGACTCGTTCGACGGGGCGACTTCGCGCGCTCGCGTTCCCGCGGTCCGGTCGTCAGGCTGGCCGGTCAGCGGAACGGCGCCCGGGCGGTCCCGCGGAACCACGGTCCCCGTTACATGACCGTGGGGACGAGCGGGTCCCGACGCCGACGCGACGCCAGGGTGGGCCGCCGACCGGCGGTCCGCGAAACCGCATGCGCGGGCCAGACGCCGCGCCGAGTGGAAGGTGAGCACCGGCCGTGGCCGTCGTCACCATGAAGCAGTTGCTGGACTCCGGTGTGCACTTCGGGCACCAGACCCGGCGTTGGAACCCGAAGATGAAGCGCTACATCCTCACCGAGCGCAACGGTATCTACATCATCGACCTGCAGCAGACGCTGTCCTACATCGATCGCGCGTACGAGTTCGTCCGCGAGACCGTCGCCCACGGCGGCACGATCATGTTCATCGGTACCAAGAAGCAGGCGCAGGAGGCCATCGCCGACGAGGCGGGCCGGGTCAACATGCCGTATGTCAACCAGCGTTGGCTGGGCGGCATGCTCACCAACTTCCAGACCGTGCACAAGCGCCTCCAGCGGA
>JBOHEP010000479.1:0-12073 GCA_050701075.1 Pseudonocardia sp.
GGTGTCGACGCCGAACCGGGGAACTTGACGGTGTCGGCCCGGTAGCCATCCTTCTCCAGGCGCTTGACCATCAGATCGAACGCACGAACGGCCATCGCTTTCACATCGGGCCCCGAGGCGATCGGGCTCTCGAGTCAGCCCACCTGGTGCAGCCATGTGACCGGAGCCCCGTCACCGGCCAGCCGGAACGGCTCCAGCGCCTCGTCCCAGTCCGACCCGAGCAGCTCGCGCACCCGGCCGGGCACCTGCACCGCGGGCACGCCGACGAGTAACGAGCGCAGCCGGTCCTCACCCACGACGATGTCGCCGTTGGCGCTGGTCCGGCCGCGCCACAGCCCGAGCTGGGGGGCATGGCAGAAACGCTCGCCATCCATGCCCGGGCTCGGCTCCTCGGTGACCTCGAACCGCAGCATCGGCCACGCCCGTAGGGCACCGGCCAGCGCGCCACCGCTCCCGGCCGGCCCGATCCAAGAGCATTCTGCCCGCAACTGCCCGAGTGTCGCTGCTTGGGCAGTCCATTGCAACGAGACTTTCGTCGCCAGGACCCCCGAGATCGCCCACTCGACGTGCGGGCAGACCGCAGTCGGCGACGAGTGGACGAATACCACTCCGCGTGTGTTCACTGCAGGCCTCCGCTGTCGACGAGGAACGTCTTCCCCTACGTCCTCGCGTCACGTCGACTGCACCGAACGCCCGGGCCTCCACCCGGTTCGGTTGATGTGTGGATCAGTCTGCCGGGTCCGACCGCCGATGGACAACTCGGGGGCCTTTGTCGGCGTGTCGGAAATGTTCGGCACACACCGGAGCGTGTGCATTCTGTCGGCCGGTACGCCGGCGATCATCTCGCCGAGTCCCGTGGCCCGCTCGACTACCTCGGCGTGATCCGCCCACCGTCGACGAACGTGTTGTCCACGAGGACAGCCGTCGTGGGCACCCGCAGCGGCTGCACACCCGCACCGCGGTGGAACCGGTTGCCGGTGAGGCGCACATCGGTCAGCTCGCTCGCGCCTGTGGCCTGATCCACCGTGTACTCCCCGCCGCCCAGGATGTTGCCGCGGATCAGCACAGATCCGCCACCGGTGCGGTCACCGGCCCGTCCTGGCGCGATGAGCAGGGCACTGCCGTACCCGGGGCCGGTGCCCATCTCGACCCGGTTGTCCTCGACGAGCACGTCGCCGTCCGGGACGAGCAGTGCCAGCGCGGTCGATTCGGAGCCCGGTGCCGGATCGAAGTCGTGCAACCAACTGTTGCGC
The DNA here is from genome assembly GCA_050701075.1 of Pseudonocardia sp. Taxonomy (GTDB): domain Bacteria; phylum Actinomycetota; class Actinomycetes; order Mycobacteriales; family Pseudonocardiaceae; genus Pseudonocardia. The sequence goes on from JBOHEP010000479.1 coordinate 1,254, forward strand.
ATGGTCGCCCCCGGGCCCAGCCGCGCGCCGTCGTGGGTGACACCGCCGATCTCGACGCGTTCGGCGGTCCACCGGCTGTCACCGATGCCTGCTTCCGGGAAGTCCCCGGTGACGGTGGTGTCCTCGATGCGCACCGACCCGCGCTCGGTGGTGCGGATGCCGTAAGGCGAGACGCCGTCACCGGTGATCCGGCTGCGCCGGACGAGGACGTCGGCAGCGTCGACGACGATGCCGCCGCGCACATCCCAGCCGTCGATCACCGTACCCGGCCGGTCGATGACCAGCGGACCCGTCGCGCAGAGGGCAGTGCCGGCCGGTAACCCGACGCTGCCCCGATCCGGAGCCAGATACGGCCCGGCCACGACACATCCGACGGCCGCGGCAGGCGCCAGTGCGAGAGCGACCTCAGGTCGGCCGGGGAACGTACTGCCCTCGGTGGCCACGACCACCCCGGCGACGAGCAGGCCGAGGACAGCGACGGCGAGGGCGGCGCGCTCCACACTCCCCAGCACCCGCATGGTCCACAGAGTACGGCCGGCCGGACCAGCAACTCCAGCCGCGTCCCACCAAGGGTAAACCGGTCATTACTCTTCGTAGAAGGTGACGTCATCCGCGCCCCGAACTCGCGGCGCACCGCCACCGCCGCCCGGTACGTCAGCTCGCCCGCCAGGTAACCACCAGGTCAGCGCGACGAGGCCGAGTATGAGCAGGAGCTGCCCCAGGATTCCCACGGTCTGGCCCACCGCGTCGACGGGCGGGAACCCGGCGAGGTGGGTGGCGTGGAACACCGCGTGCGGCACCGCGAAGACCCCGGTGGCCACCAGCGAGATCCGCACGAGCCGACGCTCCGGCCACACCACCGCCGCGCCCAGCATCACCGTGAGTGCCAGGCTGAACGCCCCGACGTCGCGGACCAGATGCTCGTTGTACGGGGGCAGGAGCGCGACCCATGCATGCCCGGTGGAGGGGAACCCGTCGTAGAACGCGCGCGGGGCCGGCAGCGCCCAGACGCCGACGAGCGCCGACGTCGCGGCGAGGATGCACAGCCCGATCCGCAGCACACCGCGGACGGTCACGACCGGTCCCTGCCGGCGTTGCGCCCAGATCTGATGGACGCGGCCGATGCACCCGTCACGACCGGTCCCCCGCGGGTGCTGCGTCGAGGTACTCCTCGAAGGTGCGGCGCCCGTCCCGATGCTGCGGAGCCAGATGGCCACCCTCCCGAAAGCCACGGGCAGCCGCGCCGGGCAGCCGCATCGGGAGTACGAGTCGGCGACGGCCGGTCGCGGCGAGCCAGGCGCGGGCGAGATCGGCCATCGGGCGCACCTGCGGCCCGCCGATGTCGGGGACCCGGCCTGCGGGGGCGGTCGTGGCCAGCTCGACGAGCCGATCGGCCACGTCGCCCACGTCGACGGGTTGGAAGCTCGTCGCCGCCAGCACCGGCAACACCGGGCTGCGCGACAACCCGCTGAACACCCATGCGAGCAGGTCGTGGAACTGGGTCGCGCGCAGGATCGTCCACGGCACGCCGGCCTGCGCGACCAACTGCTCGGTGGCCAGCTTCTCGCGGTAGTAACCCAACACTCCGGGGACTCCGCGCCCCGGGCGTCCCCCGGCGTCCGCGAGCACACGGTCCACCCCGACGATCGAGATGTAGACGAGGTGGGGGATGACGTCGGCGTGCCGGGCCGCGCCGATCAGGTTGTGGGTGGCCGCGGTGTCCCGGCGTGGACCGGTGGCGCAGTGCACGATCACCGGGCACCCGCGCACCGCCTCGGCGATGCCGGCGCCGCTGCTCAGATCCCCCGTCACCCGGCCCGGGGCCGCGCCGGGCCTGCGGCTGAGCGCGCGGGCCTCCACGCCCGCCGCACGCAGCCGGTTCACCACAACCCGGCCCAGGGTGCCCGTCCCCCCGGTCACCAGAATCGGTCCGTCCATTCCCGCGCCCTCCCTCGACGACGGGCCGCTCGCGCGCCCCGCTCATCAGGGATGACCGGGGAATGCCTCGAAACGTGACAGCCAAGGCCGGGACGGCCCCGACGGGGACGGCCCTGACCGGGACAACGCCGCATGCCGACGGGCCAGGAACACGAGCTTGTCGGGATTGACCAGGAAGCGAGTCGTCCGAACCGCGCCGGCCGCATCGATCTCCACGGTGAGGACCCCGCCCAACCCTCCGCCGGACCACACGAGCACTGCGGGCTCACCGTTGACCTCGCCCACGGCGAGCTGAAGGCCGTCGGTGTACCGGGCCGCGGTGACACCCGCCAGGTAGCGGGCGACCGCTGCCCGGCCGTGCACCGGTCGCCGGGCCGCAGGGACCTGCCCACCTCCATCGGACCACGCCGTCACGTCCGCGGCGAGCATCGCCTCGAGCGCGGTGAGATCGCCGCCGCGGGCCGCGGCGAGGAACCGCTCGACCAGCTCCGTCCAGCGCGCCCGGTCGGGTGCGGGCACGGGTCGGGTGTGCGCGGCCAGGTGCCGGCGGGCCCTGCTGTGCAGCTGCCGGCAGTGGCCCTCGGAGAGCTCGACGGCGACGGCCACCTCGCGGTGGCTGTACTCGAACGCCTCGCGGAGCACGTAGACCGCACGCTCGGCCGGGGTCAGCTGTTCCAGGGTCACCAGCAGCGCCAACGAGACCGACTCGCGCAGCTCGGCGGTGTCCAACGGGCCGAGCGCCGGGTCCGGGGTGAGCACCGGTTCGGGCAGCCACGGCCCGGGGTAGGTCTCGCGCCGGACCCGGGCCGAGGCGAGGCGGTTGAGGCAGAGCCGGGTGATCACCGCGGTGAGGAACGCCGGGACGGACTCGACGGCGGCTCGGTCGGCCCCCGCCCAACGCAGCCAGGCATCCTGTACGGCGTCCTCCGCGTCATGCGCGGAACCGAGCATCCGGTAGGCGATGCCGAACAGCCGCGGCCGCTGCTCCTCGAAGACCGCCAGCCCGGGGTCGGACAGCATGGCGTCGAGGGTGCCATGACGGTCCGTCCGGAGCCGGCACCCCGAGGGCGCCGGCTCCGATCGTGAACCGCGATCAGCTACAGCCGCTGGTGGATCCGCATCCCTCACACAGGTAGCACGAGCCCGCCGGACGCATCTTCGTGCCGCACGTCATGCACAGCGGCGCGTCGGCGGCCTTGCCCATCCGCAGCTCCAGCAGCTCGGTGGAGCTGCCGACCTCCGCCGGGGCCGGGATCGCACCGACGTGCCGCACCATCCCGGCCGGGCCGGACTCCACGCCGGTGCGCAGGCCCTCCAGATCGACATCCGGGTAGCCGTCGGCGACCTGGGCGGTGCGTTCGTCGGCGGAGAAGATGCCGAGCTGGGTGCGCTTCTCGTACGGGAGATGGTCCAGCGCGAGCCGCCGGAACAGGTAGTCGAGCACGCTCGTGGCGATCCGGACGTCCGGGTCGTCGGTCATGCCCGCCGGCTCGAAGCGCAGGTTGGAGAACTTGGAGACGTAGAACTCCAGCGGGATGCCGTACTGCAGGCCCACCGAGATGGACATCGAGAACGCATCCATCACGCCCGACAACGTCGACCCCTGCTTGCCGAGCTTGACGAAGATCTCGCCGAGGCCGTCGTCGGGATAGGAGCCGGCCGTGAGGTAACCCTCGGCACCGCCGACGGTGAAGGACACGGTCTCACTCGGGCGCTTCTTCGGCAGCCGACGGCGGACCGGACGCTGCTCCACCGGCGCGGCGACCGGCTCGTGACCGCCCGACGACTTCGCCGCCCTGCCCGCCGACAGCGGCTGGCCGACCTTGCAGTTGTCCCGGTAGATGGCCAGCGCCTTGAGACCGAGCCGCCACCCCTCGAGGTAGATCTTCTCGACATCCTCGACGGTGGCGGCCTCGGGAACATTGACGGTCTTGGAGATCCCCCCGCTGAGGAAGGGCTGCACGCCCGCCATCATCCGCACGTGCCCCATGGCGGCGATCGACCGTTCGCCCATCGCGCAGTCGAACACCTCGTAGTGCTCCGGACGCAAGCCAGGTGCGTCAACGACGTGACCGTGCTCAGCCACGTACTCGACGATCGCCTCGACCTGCTCGGGCTGATATCCGAGCCGGGTGAGGGCTCGGGGCACGGTTTGGTTGACGATCTGCATGGAGCCGCCGCCGACCAGCTTCTTGAACTTGACCAGCGCCAGGTCGGGCTCGATACCGGTCGTGTCGCAGTCCATCATCAGGCCGATGGTGTTGTGGCTGATGAAACCAGCGGCGACGTAGGTGACGTTCTCGGGTACCGACAGGTCGAACGTCGGCTGGATTCCTCCGTCTGTGTTGTCGGACACGGGTTCGAACAGGTAGCCGAGATGGATGCGGTCCCGGCTTTCACTTCGGTCCGGCTTCGGTTCGGGGAGCAGCTTGTTCTTTCGGTCGCCGATGAACCCGATCACCTGGTCGTAGGCCATGGCGTGATCGAGGTTGCGAAGCCGGATCTCGAACTTCGGCCCGCCCCGGCCGCTCGCGGTCGTCCGCGTCGTGGTCACCAAGCCGAGACCCAGGAGCATCGTCCGGATTTCGGCAGCGAACGACTCGGACGCGGTGGACAACGAGGCGACACCGTCGAGCACCGTCCCATCCGCTTCGAACAGTCCGCGAAGGAACGCCGCATAGACCTCGGCGTCGTTGGTCTCCAGCACTGCGGACGGAATGTGTGGCGTCCAGCTCTCGCCCTCGCGCTCGGGGTTCGGCCGCCGCTGCGCGAACCCTGCTGTCCGCCACCAGCGGCTGAGCCGGATCGAGTGGAAGGTGGCCTCCTGGTGGCCCTCGGCCGCGTCGACGGCGGCCTCCAGCCCGAACAACTGCTTACCCAGGATCCGCAGCCGCTCCATCACGTCGGCGTCCGTGTTCGCCACGCGGAAGCGGAGCCCCTCGGCGTGCAGGCTGCCCTCGCCCATGAAGTATCCGACCAGCTCGGCCAGGTCGGCGTCGATCTCGTTCGGAACCGCCAGCCGCGTGTCCGAGGTGTAGTAGGCCTGATCGAGCACCGGCAGCGGCACCTGTCGCGGCTGCCCGACAAGCGTGCCGAGCTGCATGGGCACCAGGTCGCCGGCGGCGACATCGGCCATCCGCTTCCACACCCACTCGCCGGTAGCGGAGTCGACGACCTTGATGCGGTGGGCAAGCGTGCCCTGGATCGAGTAACCGCCCTGGGTGAGGATCCGCCGGGTCGGCTCCTCACCGTTGACGAAGAACCGAGTCGCCCTCCGCGGACCCTCGTCGGTGGATACGTCGATATCCAGGTGCTGCCAGCGGTCGCCGTATGCCTCACCGATCTCGCCGAGCCGGGCCAGGCCCCGGTCGGTCGTCACAAGGGTGTCGCCCGTCAGACACCCGGTCGGTGCGAGCACGGACGCCTGGGCATTGCGCCACCCGTTGCGCTCGCCGATCGCCAGGCAGTCCTTCCAAGCGGTCGTCGCCAGCTTGTGGATCGACGTGCTCGCCGGAAATATGCGCACGTCGTCGTTGGCGGCGGCATGCTTGCGCATGACCCGCTGGTGGGACTCGGCATTGCGCCCATAACCCTCGTAAGAGCCGGCTATTCCGGCGAGTTCGGCCGAGCGCTTGTAGGCCGCGCCGGTCATCAACGAGGTGATCGCGGCGGCGAGCGATCGGCCACCCTCGGAGTCGTACGCGTGGCCGGTGGCCATCAGCAGAGCGCCGAGATTGGCGTAGCCGATGCCGAGCTGCCGAAACTTTCGGGTGGTCTCGGCAATCGGTTCGGTCGGGAAGTCTGCGAAGCAGATGGAGATGTCCATCGCCGTGATCACCAACTCGACTGCCTTCGCGAAACGGACGCCATCGAACTGCCCATCGCTACCAAGAAATGTCAGCAGATTCAACGACGCCAAATTGCAGCTGGAGTTGTCCAGATGCAGGTACTCACTGCATGGGTTGGATGCGCTGATTCGGCCGGACTCCGGACATGTGTGCCAGTCGTTGATCGTTCCGTCGTACTGGATACCCGGATCCGCGCATTCCCACGCGGCTTGCGCGATCCCCCGGAGGAGTTTTTTCGCGTCCACCCGTTCTATGAGCTCGCCGGTCATCCGGGCGCGCAAGCCGAACTCGGTGCCGGCATCGACGGCCCGCATGAACTCGTCCGTGACGCGGACGGAGTTGTTGGCGTTCTGGTACTGCACCGACGCGATGTCGGAGCCACCGAGATCCATGTCGAACCCGGCGTCGCGCAGCACCCTGATCTTGGCCTCCTCCTTGGCCTTGGTCTGGACGAACTCCTCGATGTCGGGGTGGTCGACATCGAGGACGACCATCTTCGCAGCGCGGCGAGTGGCGCCGCCGGACTTGATCGTGCCCGCGCTGGCGTCGGCACCACGCATGAACGACACCGGACCCGAGGCGGTGCCGCCGGAGGAGAGGAGCTCCTTGGACGAGCGGATCCGCGAGAGGTTGAGGCCGGCGCCGGAACCACCCTTGAAGATCAGCCCCTCCTCGCGGTACCAGTTGAGGATCGACTCCATGGTGTCGTCGACGGCGAGGATGAAACACGCTGAAACTTGTTGAGGACTTGATGTTCCAACATTGAACCACACCGGCGAGTTGAAGCTGAACACCTGGTGCAGCAGCATCCAGGTGAGCTCGTGGGCGAACACCTCGGCGTCCTCGGCACCGGCGAAGTAGCCGTGCTCGACCCCTGCGCGGTGATAGACCCCGACCACCCGGTCGATGAGCTGGCGCAGGCTCGACTCGCGCCCCGCCGATCCGACGGCGCCCCGAAAGTACTTGCTGGTGACGATGTTGGTGGCGTTGACCGACCAGAAGTCGGGGAACTCGACGCCGCGCTGCTCGAAGTTGACCGTGCCGTCGCGCCAGTTGGTCATCACGACGTCACGGCGCTCCCAGCGGACCTCGTCGTAGGGATGCACCCCGGCAGTGGTGTGCAGCCGCTCGACGGTCAGCCCGGCGGGCCGCTTGCGCTCGGTGCCGGAATCGGCGCCGCGATCGGTGTTGCCGACGGTCTCGGTCATGCTCTCCCTCTCCTGCGCGCCGACGGGCTGGGGTCCTCGGCGCTGCTGCGACTGACTGGCTGGGCTGGCTGGCGGGTCAGGCGGTGGGACCGGTGCGTTCGCGAAGGTCCGCGATCTCCTTCTCGAAGTCCTCGACGGAGGAGAACGAGCGGTAGACGCTCGCGAAACGCAGGTAGGCCACCTCGTCGAGCTCACGCAGCGGCCCGAGGATGGCGAGCCCCACCTCGTGGCTGGGGATCTCGGCCGTGCCACCGGCCCGTACGGACTCCTCGACGCGGTGCGCGAGCTGCTGAAACGCGTCCTCGTCGACCGGGCGACCCTGACAGGCCCGCCGCACACCCCGCACGACCTTCTCACGACTGAACGGCTCGGTGACTCCACTGCGCTTGACCACGGCGAGGATCGCCTCCTCGACCGTGGTGAACCTGCGGCCGCACGCGGCGCAGGATCGCCTGCGCCGGGTGGCCGCGCCGTCCTCGACCTCGCGGGAGTCGATCACTCGGCAGTCCGAGTGCCGACAGAACGGGCAGCGCATCGATCCGACCCCGCCTTCATACGCTGGTGAGCCAAGCCTCGTAGAACGAATGCCAGCAGTGTAACCACAACATGTAGTGCTCTGAGAAGCTGGATGCCCTATCAGTGCCGAGCAGACCACGGTTGACGAGCCCGTCCAGAAGGTAGGGTCCCGCTCAGTCATCCGGGACCCACAGCACCTGACCAGGACGTAGCCGGACGGACGTGAGGGAGTTGTCCGTGACGAGGCGCTCGGCGACCCCGGCGAGCTCAGGCCCGGAGGTGACCGGAGCGACACGGCGGGCAACATCCCACAACGTCTCCCCGGGGGCGACCGTGACCGTCCTCGCGCCCGGGACGACCTGCGCGGGGACGGAGGCCGGCCAGGAGGCGGGGGGGACGGCAGTCCGACCCACGGCGACCGGCCCTTGCTGCGACCCACCGACGCCGGCCAACAACCCGAGCCCCACCACGACAGCCGCTGCCAACACGATGACCCCGAGGCCTGCCATCCCGCGCAGCACCCGCTCGCCCCGTCGGGAACCAGACCGCACCGCTGACCGTCGACCCACCAGCACCCGCCGTCGGCCCCGGGCCGAGGGGCAACGCGGAGGCGTGGACGGCGCGGGGCGCACCGCCACCGACACCACCGACGGCCGCGACGGCCGCGGACCCCGCGCGCGACGGCGCTCCCGGCGTCGACCGTGCTGTTCCACCGGCCGCCCGACCCGCCAGGCCTCTGACATATCTGCTTCCGAACCCGCGCCGACCTCGATCTGCTCGCGCATCCTCCGTCGCCTCCGCATCTGGTAGCTCGCCATCCGAGACGGATACTGTCGAGCGCCCAAACATGCGTTCGAACGAGCGCTTGATGGATGTGTACCACCGAGCACCGACAGAATCGAGGAACGGCGGCGTGTCGTTCGAACATGTGTTTGGCTGAACCGGTGATGAGGACTACCGTCGCAGTCGCGAAGGTGGCACCCGGTACTCGGTGTCGATGCTCGGGCCCGCAAGTGACCCTCGGGTGAACGAGCACCAGGGCACGAGGTGGGCCGGAGAGAAACGAACGAACGAGGAGGCGCGAGGAGATGGCAGGGGACGAGCCCGATACCGGGCCCGGCAGCGGAGCAGCCACGAAGGGCAAGGCATCCAAGCAGGTCAGGACGTTCCCGGACCGACCAGTCGAGCCGGCCGGGCTGACTCCGCGCCAGCGCAGAGTGTTGGAGGTCATCCGCGACTGGGTGGAACGGTTCGGCTACCCGCCCAGTGTGCGGGAGATCGGCGACGCGGTCGGCCTCACGTCGACCTCGTCGGTGCACCACCAGCTGCGCACCCTTGAGCGCAAAGGCTACCTGCGGCGCGACCCGAACCGCACCCGGGCGGTGGACGTCCGGGGGCCCGACGAGCCGGCCGCCGTCGACGAGCCGGCGCCGGGTCGGGTCGCCGTCGAGGACGAGGGCACCGGGTCGGGCGAGGAGAATCCGGTGCCGGCGTTCGTGCCGCTGCTCGGCGACATCGCCGCAGGCGGGCCGATCCTGGCCGAGCAAGCAGTGCAGGCCGTGTTCCCGTTGCCTCGGGAGATCGTGGGCGAGGGCACCCTGTTCCTGCTCAACGTGCGGGGTGACTCGATGATCGGGGCGGCCATCACCGACGGCGACTGGGTCGTCGTGCGCCAGCAGCCCGTCGCGGAGAACGGTGAGATCGTCGCCGCAATGATCGACGGGGAGGCCACGGTGAAGACGTTCAAGCGGCGCGACGGGCACATCTGGCTCCAACCGGCCAACCCGGCCTACGAGCCGATCCCCGGCGACGACGCCACCGTTCTGGGCCGGGTGGTAGCCGTACTACGCAGGCTGTGATGACGAGGCAGGTCACACTCCATGATCAACGAGCTGGAACGCGCAGCCGCGAAATCCGCTGCTCAGCGTTCCGAAGTCCCGATCAAGGCCCTTCGGGGACGCCCCGCGGCTCGCTCTTCCGTCGGCAGGTCCGGCTGCCCATAAGAGCTCTCGGGCAAATGACGTCCGCTTCGGTCCCGAAGCCGGGGGCCTGATCCAGACCCCCGACAGGACGCGGTGCTGCACTACGTCGAGATCGTGACCGTTGCGCCTGGGCCGCTCAAGCCCTACCCAGAGCCATGATCGCCGGTTCGGCGCACAATCCGACACATCCGACCGTTTTCGCGCCCAACCGGTGATCATGGGCCCAGCCTCGAATCTCGGAACTAGCTCAGGAGCATCCCGCTGACGTGGCCTTCTGCGGTCGCACGGTTCCCGAAAGAGATGAGGTTCACCCCGGACGTCCCCGCTGGATGGGTGGGCCGCAACCGAAGAGCCTGACCGCCGACCGCTCTCTCATGATCGCCAGAATCGGAACATGACGTACGCTGAGTGCACGTCATGTCCCGATTTCGGCGATCATGAACGGTTCTGGGGTGAGAGGGATCACGGGACCCCGAGAGATGGATCTCGAAACGGCCGTTCAGTCGTACCGCCAGGCAGCCGACCACCTCAACTGCGACATCACCAAAGTTCCGGAGATCTCAGCCTGATCACGGATGCAGACCACCGACACCGAGATGACCGGCTTCGAGACTCCTACCTTCAACGACACCCAAGCACAGCGATTCCGGCCGCACCGCCACGGTTGCGTAGAGCGAAGACGCGACACGGCCGACCTCCCAGCGGTGGTTTCCTGGGAGCGCTTACAGGAATGGGGATCAGCCCTCCCGGCACATGCAACTGAGTGCACGCTCGCCGCGATCAATGCCGTCGCGACGCGCGCAGTGACAGCGCGATGCCGAGCAGGACCAGGACGACGCCGGCGATCACCGCAGTGACCCACACAGGTATACCGTCCCCGGCCGGAGCACCCGCAGGCCCCGCTCCCGGTGCCTCCGGCGGGGTCGCGCCACCCGCACCCTCGGCCAAGGCGACCGCGCCCGACACCGCTCGAACCATCCCGGCATCGGCGCCGCGGCCCTCCGAGCCCGACAGCAGAGTGCCGTCGGGTTCGAAGGCGATCGCCTCGCCCTGCGGCTCGTCCGGCAGTGGTACGCGCACCGGCGGCCCGGCCAAGGCCGCCAGGATGTCGTCACCGACCACCGGGTACAGCCAGGCATCGGTGTAGCTGCGCAGCGCCACCACGCGCCCGTCCGCGCTGGTGGCCGCGCCGGTGACCAAGCGCGACCCCAGGCCACCGATCGGCCCGCCCGGTGTGTCCGACACCGGCAACGTGACCTCACCGACCCGAACCAGCGCAATCGCACTACCGGCGGTTCGGTCCTGCCCGCGCCCGTCCTGCGACCCTT
>JBOHEP010000480.1:0-13385 GCA_050701075.1 Pseudonocardia sp.
GTCCAGCGCAGCCGCGACACCGCGCCAGCGTTCGGCGGCGTCGAGCAGCGCACCGTCCGCCGCCGCCGCGGCGGCGGCGACACCGGCCGCCCGGCTGCCGATGTCGGTGCCGCTGACAAGCACCCGATCGCATGCGGTGATCGCAGTCATCCAGTCGCCGTCCAGCCATGCCCGCTCGGCGAGCAGACCGTCGTGCTGAGCGTTCGGGTTCATGTCCGCGGCCGGCTGGTGCTCGGCGAATGACATGGATTTTGCGCCCGGCAGTTGGTCGCCCGGCGGGACCGGAACGAGCGCGGTCATGACCCGCCCACCCGACTGCAGCCCGGTGCGGCCGCGCCGGTACTCAAGGAGCGTGGCTGTGGCAGGTGCGGGTGGAGCCGGCGGCTAAGGACTTCCATGGTTCCCCCTGGTGGTGGCCTCAGCTCATGCTCGTCGGGCCAGGCCCGGCGCAGTATGTCCCATTACACAGCCGGATGATGTCCCATTACACAGCCGGGCGCCTCATCTTTGTGCCTCATGCTCGTGGATACTCTACGTGCCTGCGGCTTCTTTGCGGAGCCCTTTCGGGTCTGCGGGCCACCGGCAGCGACGAGCCGGCCCCGCCAGTCGATAAGCGGGGCCGGCTCTGCTCACTCATTGGTGAGCACGTTGCAACTTTCGGGTCAGAAGCCGAAGGCCTCCGCGTCGCCGCCGTTGCCGCCGTCGGCATCGGCGTTGGCGGAGTTGCCCTGGTCACCAACGATGTTGACGTTGCCGGCGTTGACCGCGGTCGCGTCGCCGCCGTCGCCGCCGTCGCCGCCGTTGCCGCCGACGGCGATGTCGTCGCCACCGTCGAAGTCGTACCCGAAGTCGGCCGCCGTGGCGTCGCCGCCGTCGCCGCCGTCGGCGTCGGCGTTGGCGGAGTTGGTCTGGTCGCCACCGATGTTGACGTTGCCCGCGTTCACGGCGGTGGCGTTGCCGCCGTCGCCACCGCTGCCGCCGAAGGCGAAGTTGTCGCCGCCACCGAAGCCGAAGTCGAGCGCGGTGGCGTCGCCGCCGTCGCCGCCGTCGGCGCTGGCGTTGGCGGAGTTGGTCTGGGTGCCTCCGAAGTTGATGTTGCCGGCGTTGACGGCGATGGCGTTGCCGCCGTCGCCGCCGGGGCCGCCTGCGGCGAGGTTGTCGCCGCCGGTGAAGAAGCCGCCTGCGAGTGCGTCGCCGCCGTTGCCGCCGTCGGCGCTGGCGTTGGCGGAGTTGGTCTGGGTGCCTCCGAAGTTGATGTTGCCGGCGTTGACGGCGATGGCGTTGCCGCCGTCGCCGCCGTTGCCGCCGACGGCGAGGTTGTCGATGTCGAATGCGCCGATGTCGTAGCTGTCGAAGCTGGGGGTGATGCTCATGATGTTCTCCTGAGGTCGTTGCCGGTTCTCGTCCGGTTGCTGGTCGCCGGGTGATCGGTTGCTCTGGCGTGAGACGAAATCTAGAGATCGCGACGGCCCCTGCCATCCGGGTTGTGGCCTGTACGTCCCCGCGACCGATACCGGGATCGAGCGGTTCTGGAGTGCCGTAATAGGGGGTTTTCCCCGTACCTGTGGTCGGTATGAACCTCGCGCGGCGTCCGGCCGTGATCACGGGCTATCTGCGGTCACGACGTCAGTGATCCTCACCTACGGTGCTTGAGCTGCATATATGCGGATCAAGTACCGCAGGTGGCGATCAGGGATCGGGCTGTGCGTGGCCTCCCGCACTTGTCCAGCGATCGCTCTTGCGGGGTTGGTCGGCTGACGGCTGATCACCGGCTGGGAACGCAGAGCCGGGCCGGGCGCGGTCGCCGGTTCCCAGGCGGTGATCAGTGCGGCTCGGGTGGTGGCTGCGGGGCAGGTAGGGCCCGTGGGCGGCGGCAAGCCGGTCGGGCGACGCCCCGGCCCGGCCCGCGGACCAGGAGCTGTTCCGCCTCGCGGTGAACCGAAGCACGGCTCGCCCTCCGCGCAGCGGCAGGAATCCGGCCGCCGGCGGCCCGAGTTCCTGCTGCAGGACGAAGGGCGGATGATGCCGGCCCGCCCACAACCGGTGTGGGCACGGTTGCGGGCGGGCCGGAGCGTGGTGCCACTCGCTCAGCTCGCGAGGAGTTCCTGCTGTCCGGCCGGGGTGAGCCGGGCCAGCACGCGCTGTCCGGCGGCGGCCGGCGCGGCCGGGACGATGAGTCCCGCGTGGGCGAGCCGGTGCGCGGCGGCCTGGTCGCTACAGCACAACCCGTCGACGAACAGGTCGGGTTCGACGCTGACGAGCAGCTCGGCTGTCCCGCCCGCGACCGCCCGCAGGATCGCCCGGTCGCGGTGGCTCAACGCGGGTGCGGGGACGCCCGTCGGTCCGGGGGCGAGCTCGGTGTTGTCGTGGCTTGTCATGTCGTCCACCTCCTGGAGCGATCCTGTCCCGGGTACCGGGCGGAGTCGCGGTCGTCGAAACCGGTCCCGGTGTGTAAAAAGGGACACAGGCCGGCTCTCCAGATACACACATCCGACGCGGGCGGAAGGTCACCATGGCGCAGGCTCGTGAGTAGCCCCGGTGGCGACGGCGAGCCCGAGGAGTTCATGGCCCGGCTCGATCCGGACGACCGGGCTGCGCTGGTCGAGCGCGGACGGCAACGGCGTTGGCCGGTGGGCGCGTCACTGTTCCTCGAGGGCGAGCGTTCCGCCACGGTGGTGGTCGTGGTCACCGGGCGGGTCAAGGTCTTCTCCCTGACCGAGGAGGGTGAGGAGGTCGTGCTCGCGGTGCGTGGACCGGGCGCACTGCTGGGCGAGCTGTCCGCGATCGACGGCGCACCGCGGGGGGCGTCGGTCGGGGCGCTGGAACCGGTGGTGGCGCTCGTGGTGCCGGTCGCGGCCTTCGTGGAGTTCCTGCGCACGCATGCCGGGGCGGCGATCGTGCTGCTGCAGATGGTCACCTCGCGGCTGCGCGACGCGGACCGCAAACGGGTCGAGTTCGCGGCCTACGACATCGCGGCGCGGGTGGCCCGTAGGTTGGTGGAGCTGGCGATGAGGTTCGGCACACCCGACGAGCACGGCGTCCGGATCACCGTTGCGCTGTCCCAGGACGAGCTCGCGGGTTGGGTCGGGGGGTCGCGGGAAGCGGTGGCGAAGGCGTTGCGGGTGCTGCGCGCCCGCGGGTTGTTGACGACCGGCCGGCGCACGATGACGGTGCTCGACCTCGACGGGTTGCGCCGGCGCGCGGGAGAGTAGACCGGGCGATCTGTCAACTACCATCCGGTGTCGAGCTCAGGGGGGATCGGCATGGAGCAGAGAACGAGGGGCGTCCCGGTCCGGCTGGCGGTGTGGCTGTTCCACCTGTCGTTGCCGATGGTCGGGTTGGGCCTGCTCATCGCCGTGCCGTCGGCCGATGTCGTGCTCGAGCACCATCCGACGCATTTCTGGCTGGTGTTCGCCGTGGCCGGGCTCAACGTCGGGCTCGCGGCGCTGGTGAGCCAGGCTGCGCGCCGCCACGACGACGCGCGGCTGCTGCTCGTCGGGTTGGGCTTCCTGGGTGCCGCGCTGTTCCTCGGGCTGCACGCGCTGGCCACCCCCGGGGTGCTGGTCAGCAGCCGCAACGGTGGTTTCGCGCTGGCCACCCCGGTCGGCCTGGCGGTCGGGTCGCTGTTCATGGCCGCCTCGGCGCTGGACTTCCCGCCCGCCCGGGCGGCGGCGGTACTGCGCGTCGGGCCGTGGCTGCGCATGTTGCTGTACGCGTTCGCCGCCGCCTGGGGGTTCATCTCGCTGGCCGGCTACCCGCCGCTGGCCGACCCGACCACCGCCGAGCGGCTCAGCGGCCCGCTGGTCGGCGTGGCGACGGCGGCTGTGGCGCTCTACAGTCTTGCCGCCATCCGGTACTACCTGCTCTACCGGCGCCGGCGGTCGGTGATGCTGCTGTCCATCCTCACCGCCGCCACCCTGCTCGCCGAGTCCATGATCGCGGTCGCGCTGGGCCCGAACTGGCACCTCACCTGGTGGCTGTGGCACGTGCTGATGGCTCTGGCCTTCGGTTACGTCGGCTACAGCGCCTACGCCGCCTATCAGAAGGAGGGCGCCACCACCGGTCTGTTCGACGGCGTGCGCACCGAGGAGACCGTGCAGGTCCTTCGGGCCGAGTACGGAGCCGCGCTGGAGGCGCTGGTCGAGGCGGTCCGGCGGCAGGAGGCAGGGGAGATCTCCGCAGCTGAGATGGGGCTGATCACCGCCGGGATGGCCAGCCGCTTCGGTCTCTCCGAGGGGCAGACCGCGGTGCTCGGGCGGGCGGCCAGCGCGCTACGCAGCGAGCGGGAGCAGATCGGACGTCTCGACGTCCTCGTCGCGATCGGCCATGAGTCGCGGGTGCGGCTCACCGAGCAGGTCCTGTTGCAGCGCGCGGTGCGCCGGGTGGGTACCGGTTTCAACGGCGACGGTGTGCGGGTCGGCCTGCTGGGCGGTGGCCACCTGCAGTTTCCCGACGACCTGGCGACCGATCCCCGCTGGGAGGTGTCCGCGGACGTCGCCCGCCGTGTCGAGCGGGGACTGGACGGCCTGGACCTGGTCGAGCTCGACCAGGAGGTGCTGGCCTGCCCGCTGACCGTCAAGGACCTGCCGGCCGGGGTCCTGCTCACCCGCCGCACGGGCGGCTTCTCCGACCGGGACCGGTCACTGTTCGCGTCGCTGGCGAGCCAGCTGTCCATGGGGATGGAGAACGCGCGGCTCTACCACCAACTCGATGGGCTCTTCCACCAGTACATGTCACCCGACGTCGCCACGGCCCTGCTCGCCGATCCGGAACAGGCGAGGCTCGGTGGCGCGGTGGTCGAGGTGACGGCTGTCTTCGCCGACCTCCGCGGCTTCACCAGCTTCTCCGAGCGGTCCAGCCCGGAGGAGATCGTCGACATGCTCAACCGGTACTTCGCGGTGGCCACCGAGCAGATCCTGGCCGAGGGCGGCACCGTCGTGCAGTTCGTCGGCGACGCCCTGATGGCCCTGTTCAACGCGCCGGCGCGCCAGCCCGACCACCCGGTACGCGCGGCTCGGGCCGCGCTGGCGATGCAGGCCAAGGTGGAGGAGGTGGCGGTGTCGACGCCGGGATGGCCCCGCTTCCGGGTCGGCATCAACACCGGCCCGGCGCTCGTGGGCAACATCGGGAGCACCGCGCTGCGGAACTTCAATGCGATGGGTGACGCGGTCAACGTCGCCGCCCGGCTGGAGTCCGTGGCCGAACCCGGGCAGGTCGTGATCGGGGAGTCCACCCGCTGCGGTCTCCCACCGGGCGCGCAGGTGGAGCCGTTGGGAGAGCTCACGGTCAAGGGGCGCAACGAGCCGGTGGTCGCTCACCTGCTGCGCGGGTTGAGCCCGTGAGCTCGCCGCTGCACCTGTGTGTAGAAATACCGGTTCGCGCCGGTAGGACGCCATCGGGGAACTCGCCGGGACCGAGCAGGGTCTGCGTCCATGACCGCTGCAGCCGCGATCGCCGCCCCCCGACCGCTCCGGACCGCATGCCCGGGCCGGTGCGCCGGGCTGTGCGGCGAGGCCGGCTTCTCCGAGGCCCACCGCGAGCACCGCACCCGGCTGCTCGGCCGGGCGCGGTCGATGCTCGGCGACGCCGAGTCGGCCGAGGACGCCGTGCAGGAGGCCTTCGTCCGGGCCTGGCGGGCCTGCGGGTCCTTCGATCCGGCGTCCGGGCCACCCCTGGTCACCTGGCTGTACGCGATCACCCGCAATGTGGTGATCGACATGGTGCGGGCACGGGCGGTGCGTCCGCCGCTGTCTCGCACCGACCCTGCCGATGTCGTGGATCAGGCCGCTCCCGGCGGCGCGATCGACAGCGCCCTGCTCCGGATGGTGCTGCTCGACGCCCTGGCCGAGGTGAGTGACGAGCACCGCGGAATCGTGCTTCGGACGGTCGTGCACGATCGCTCCTACGCCGACGTCGCTGCCGAGCTCGATGTCCCGGTGGGCACCGTCAAGAGCCGGGTCTTCTACGCGCTGCGCGGGCTGCGTGGCAAGCTCGAGCGGCCCGACGTCCTGGGGTGAACCGGCGGTCGGTCCAGGTGAGGGGTTCCTTACCCGGCTACCCGTGGTTCAGCACTGCGTCGAGCTCGACCTCGACGAGCCAGCGGATGTCCAGGAGCCCGGCCACCAGGAGCATGGTCGACGCTGGACGCAGCTCACCGAAGTGCTCGCCGTGGGCCTGCGCCGCGGCGGCCTCGGCGCCGCGACTCACGAGGTAGGTACGGGTGCGGATCACCTCGGACGGGGTGCCCCCGAGCTGCGCGAGGGCGTCGAGGGCGATCTCCCAGCAGCGTCGGGCCTGGACGAGTGGGTCCGGGTCGACGTGGTCGTCCGGCCAGACCGGTGCGGTGCCGGACACTGCGACGAGGGTGCCGACGCGGGTCGCGCGACTGAAGCCGATGGCGGGCTCATATGGAGATCCGGACGAGACGAATCGGCGTTCGGGCATGCCTGCATCCTGCCGGGAAGTGGTGTGACCGGAGACGGTCACCGGCGCCGCCGGTTCGACCGCTCCCGTGATCGTTGCGAGAGCTACCTCAGCGTCGTTGGTGTGACGCTGAGGTAGCTCTCGCAACGATCATCTCCCGCGGCTGCGACGCCGTCCTGCGGGCGGCAGGGGGACCGCTGATCCGGCGCTCTCCCGGTCGGATAGCGCCGTCGAGCACTGCGAAGGACCCGGCAGTGTCAATAGCTCGATCCGGCGCGGTATCGTCGGGCCCTCCACGACGCTTCGGGAGGACCGGCAGTGAACGACCTGAGGTCCGTTCCGCTCGACGAGAGTGCTCTCCTCGCCGTGACGCTGCGCCTTGCCCGCCTGGTCGAGCAGCAGGCGCAGCAACTACGCCGCATGCGCGACGACGAGCAGCGGATCGGGCGGGGGGACGGCGTCGTGGCGGCTGGTCTGCGCGACCTGGAGCGGACGGCACATCGCATCAGCCGCGATGGGGAGCGCCTGCGGTTGTTGTGCGGGGCGGACCCCGGGTCGGCCACCCGGTCGGTGACACTGTCCGAGGTGCTCGGCGAGGCGGCCGCCGCGACCGAGGAGCCGTCCCGGATCACGGTCCGGGTGGCACCGGTCACCACCGTCGAGGGGCGGGCGGCCGCCGAGCTGCGCCACGTGCTCGCCGCACTGCTCGACCACGCGATGACGAGCTCCGGGCCGGGCCGCGACCTCATCGT
This sequence comes from Pseudonocardia sp., assembly GCA_050701075.1. Lineage (GTDB taxonomy): Bacteria > Actinomycetota > Actinomycetes > Mycobacteriales > Pseudonocardiaceae > Pseudonocardia. The sequence goes on from JBOHEP010000480.1 coordinate 7,176, forward strand.
GAGCTGCCGGCTGGGACCTGCCGGCCTCGCCGTCGACATCGTCGTCGGCGGCGAACCGTGGGATCTGCTGCCGCTGGACTCGGGGCTGGCCGACGCGCTCGCGCGGCACACGGCCACCGGGATCGGCGTGGAGCGCCCGCTCGCCGGTCAGGGTGGCCTCCTCGCCACGGTCTACTGCCCGGCAGCGGCAGTCATCGTCCCCGCCGAGCCCAGGTCGCCGAACGGGGCCATGCCGGTGATCGGCCGGGGGGAGGGGTCGGCCATGCCGGTGATCGGCCGGGGGGAGGGGCCGGCCATGCCGGTGATCGGCCGGGGGGACGGGCCGGCCATGCAGGCGATCGGCCGGTCGGCCCGGCCTGCCGGCCCGATCGGCGGCGACGCGCTGTTCGGCCCCATCCGGGTGCCCAGCGGACCGGTCGACGACGGCGTGGGTACGCCCATCTTCGAGGCCGTTGCGTCGGCCTGGTTTCAGGAGATCGTGCCCGCCGTCGATCCCGCCACGGTGAACGGCTGGAGTCCAGCCCGCAACGGCAACCGGACAGCCCTCGACTGGGAGTCCCCGGGTGACGAGGAGTGGCGTGCCGCGGCCGCCCGCGCGGCCCGTCCGGACACCGGCATGATGACCGCCGCCGGCCTGCCCCAGCGCCGCCCCGGTGACCAGCTGATCGCACCGCCCCTCGGCGGCTCCCGTCAGGCGCGGGTCGAGCCCGAAGGACGCGTGCCGGACAGGGTGCGTGACCGGCTCAACACCTACCAGCGTGGCCTGCGGCAGGGGCGGCACCGGGCCGCGGAGCCCAGCACGCCGGAGTCCGACGGCTGGTGGGCCGAGCCGACCGCATAGTGCGGCGCCGCGGAAGTCCTTCGGGGGTTCGGTTGGGCGAGGGCACGCGTGGAGACGGGTGCGGGGATCTGGTGGACGGACGGTGTCGAGCGCTTGATCGATGTTTGTGAACTGTCAGCCGTGCTGAGTGCGGTTCCGGGTTCCCAACCGATGATCACGACACTATCGGAGTCGCGGTGACCTGCCAAGATCAGTGTGTCGGTACGGGGAGCCGCACGGGATGGGGCTCTGTGTTCCCGTTCGGCGATCATGAAGTCGACGACGCGATCCAGACCCCGAAGGACTCACGCGGTGCCGCATAGGTCCTCAGCGGCCGGGAGCCGGACGGCGGTGGACGAGGCGGCGTGGTTGCCGCGGCTCGCGCTGCGGGCCATCCGTGCTTCCAGGTGGCGCCCGGAGCCAACCTCGCGCAGCATCGTGCACGGCAGCGAGGAGGAGCTGTGAGTGCGCGGTCGCGACAGGGATGGCAGTTCGGCGAGCAGCTCGGTGCCGCCTGCGGTGTCGAGGTGCAGGTGGAATGGTGGGGCCGGTCGAGTGGCGGTTGGGCCGGCTGGATCGTCCAGTGGCGCGACGGTCCGACGGAGGCGCAGATGCGCGCGGCCGCCGCGACCGTCGTCCCGCCGGTGGGCGAGTCGATCAGCACTGTCGACTACAACCGCCACCTCACCACGGTGGGCGAGGCGACCGCGTTGTTGATCTGGCTGGAGTGTCACCCGGACGGTGCGTCGCAGGTCGGTGCCGTGAGCCTGGTCGCCGCCCGGGACGAGGTGTCCTATCCCGAACGCGCCGACGTGCGCACCCTGCGCCGGGCCCGCGCCCTGCTCAGCCGGAGTCCCAGCGGGGCTGTGGGGTACGAGGTGCTGCGCGAGCTCGCCCGGCATGCCCGCAGGGGCTGGGCGGGGGTGCCGGTGTGGCTCGACGAGGTGGCCTGCGCCAGGGTTCCGGACGTGATCGACCTGGCTGCCGAGCGCGCCCGCCGGCGGGCTCGGTGAGGTCTGAGATGGGCCCGGCGGCGGGCGCGGTGAGGTCTGAGATGGGCCCGGCGGCGGGCTCGGTGAGGTCTGAGATGCTCGCCCTCCGCGTCTGTTGGCGGCCGTCAGGGGCAGGCGCGGGTCGACGGTCAGCCCGGGCGGTCGACCCGGCCGGGACCTGCTGATGATCGCCGCGGCCAGGGTGCAGAACTGCATCGGGTCGCCCGCCTCCATCATCACGGAGTTGAGCGCCTCGATCGCCGGGGGCAGTGAGTTCCCTTCGCGCATCAGCACCCGCAGGACGTCGCGGACCTGTCCCGTCCTGGCCGCTGCGCGAGGCCCCTTTCCGCAGACGTCCGATCGAGGCGAGCGACCGCTGGGGATCGATGGTCAGCACATCGTAGAAGTCGCCACCCGCATCGCTGCCGTCGCCGGTGCTGGCGGGCAGGTACTCCGCGGCGATGTCGATGCCGGGCACGACGGTTAGTGCGCGGGGCAGCAACGCCTGCTGGAGCGCCCGGGAGACCGTGACGTGCGCCGCGGTGCTCTGCGCGTTGTTGATCGCCAGGGCGGCCCGGCGGGCGACGTCATCGATCAGCATGACGTCCTCGGGGGTGTGTCTGCGGCCCGCCGGTCGCCGGGCCGACGAGGTCGGGGTGCTGCGGTCCGCGGTCGACGTCGCCCTGCTCGACCGCGCCGAGGATGACCCGTCCGCGGCCCTCGACGGGGCCCGGACGCGGTTGGCCGCCACCCGGCCGTCCTGCTGATCGCCGCGATCCCACGCCGACCATGACCGGTCATGCGTGGACGTGGGATCGCGAGGATCCTGCTCAGCCGGCGACGGTCAGAAACGGCGGCGCAGGACGAGCATGGCCCTGTCCGGCACCCTGAGCCGGCTGCCCGCCACGGGAGGGCGGCGCCGGGGATGGGCCAGGAGCGGGTCGGCGGTGTCGATCATGATCTGCCATATCCGCCCGTAGGCCTCCTCGGGCAGGGTGAACGTGATCTGCTGATGCTGGGGGTTGACCAGCAGCAGGAACGAGTCGTCGACGATCGGCTCGCCGAGCGGGTCGCGCTCGGGGATGGCCTGACCGTTGAGGAAGATCGCGACACTGCGGGCCAGGTCGCCGTTCCAGTCCTCGTCGCTCATCTGCTGCCCGTCCGGACGGAGCCAGGCGATGTCGTGGATGGCGGAGCCGGGGACGGGGCGGCCCTGGAAGAACCGCCGGCGTCGGAACACCGGGTGCTTGCCGCGGAGCCGGGTGAGCGCGGCGGTGAACTCGATGAGCACCTCGTGCTCGCGCGCGTCCTCCCAGTCGACCCAGCTGATCTCGCCGTCCTGGCAGTAGACGTTGTTGTTGCCGTCCTGGGTGCGGCTGAGCTCGTCGCCGTGGGCGATCATCGGCACGCCCTGGGACAGCAGCAGCGTCGCCAGGAAGTTGCGTTTCTGCCGTTCACGCAGGATCCGGATCCCGCTGTCCTCGGTCGGACCTTCAGCGCCGTGGTTCCACGATCGGTTGTGGCTCTCCCCGTCGCGGTTGCCCTCGCCGTTGGCGTCGTTGTGCTTCTCGTTGTAGGAGACGAGGTCGTTGAGGGTGAACCCGTCGTGCGCGGTGACGAAGTTGATCGACGCGATGGGCCGCCGGCAGTCCGCCTCGTACAGATCCGACGAACCGGTGAAGCGGGATGCGAACTCGGCGAGGCTGGCAGGCTCGCCACGCCAGAAGTCGCGCACCGTGTCGCGGTACTTCCCGTTCCACTCCGTCCACAGTGGGGGGAACCCGCCGACCTGGTAGCCGCCGTCGCCGAGGTCCCACGGCTCGGCGATCAGCTTGACCTGGCTCACCACCGGGTCCTGGTTGACCAGGTCGAAGAACGCCGCCAGCCGGTCCACCTCGTGGAACTCCCGGGCGAGACTGGCCGCCAGGTCGAACCGGAACCCGTCGACGTGCATGTCCAGAACCCAGTACCGCAGCGAGTCCATGATCAGCCGCAGGGACTCGTGGTGGCGCACGTTGAAGCTGTTCCCGGTGCCGGTGGTGTCGTAGTAGTACTGCCGGTCGTCATCGACGAGCCGGTAGTAGGCGGGGTTGTCGATGCCGCGCAGGGACAGCGTGGGACCGAGATGGTTGCCCTCGGCGGTGTGGTTGTAGACGACGTCGAGGATCACCTCGATGCCGGCGCGGTGCAGCGTCCGGACCATGGCCTTGAACTCCTGGACCTGCTGGCCGCGGGTGCCGAAGCTGGCGTAGCCGTTGTGCGGGGCGAAGAAGCCGATCGTGTTGTAGCCCCAGTAGTTGCTCAGGCCCTTCTCGGCGAGGGTGGAGTCGTGCACGAACTGGTGCACCGGCATCAGTTCCACCGCGGTGACGCCGACGTCCCGGAAATGCTTGATCATCGCGGGGTGGGCGAGGCCGGCATAGCTGCCCTGGACATCGGCCGGGACGGCCGGGTGGCGCATCGTCATGCCCTTGACGTGCGCCTCGTAGATCACCGACTCGTAGTACGGCACCCGCGGCGGACGGTCGTCGGCCCAGTCGAAGAACGGGTTGATCACCACCGAGTACATCGCGTAAGGGGCGGAGTCGTCGTCGTTGTAGGATGTCGGGTCGTCGAAGCGGTAGCTGAACAACGCCTCGTTCCACTCGATGTTGCCGTCGATGGCCTTGGCGTAGGGGTCGAGCAGCAGCTTGTTCGGGTTGCACCGCAGGCCCGTCGCCGGCTCGTAGGGCCCGTGCACACGGAAGCCGTAGCGGGTGCCGGGGCCGACGCGGGGCAGGTAGCCGTGCCACACCAGCCCGTCGCGCTCGGGTAACGCGAGCCGGGTCTCCTTGCCGTCGTCGTCGAGCAGACAGAGCTCGATCTGGTGCGCCACCTCGGAGAAGATCGCGAAGTTGGTGCCGCCGCCGTCGTAGGTCGCTCCGAGCGGATAGGGAGATCCCGGCCAGATGTGCACGCAACTCCCGTCACCGTGGCGGACGCCGATCGCCCGGAGGCATTTCTACCTGCGTGGGCATCAGGTCGCCAGCCGAAAGCCGGCGACGCTCACCGAACGGGTATGCATGAGCGACCGGGCCCGGCGTCTATCGTTCCCGCGTGGCCGGCTCCGTGACAACGTGGTCGGTCATCGTCGTTCTGGTCCTCCTGCTGGTGCTTCCCGGGCTGCTCATCGGGGCACAGGTGCGCCGCCGGTACCGCGAGGACCCGGCCTCCCTCGCAGCCGCTCCTGAGGACCGGCCGCTGCCGGCCGTGATCGCCAACCCGCTGCGTCTGGACCCGGGTGGCCGCGAGCGGATCACGGCGGTGTGCACGGACCTGGGGTGGCGTGAGCCCCTGTGGCTGGAGACGACCGTGGACGACCCCGGCACGGGGCAGGCGCGGGCCGCAGTGGAGCAGGGCGCTGACGTCGTCATGGCGGGCGGCGGCGACGGCACCGTCCGGTCGGTCGCGCAGGCACTGGCCGGCACCGGGGTGGTGATGGGGCTGCTCCCGGCGGGTACCGGCAACCTCCTGGCCCGCACGCTCGGCACGCCGATGGAAGTGCCGGCCGCGGTCCGCGTCGCGCTCACCGGGGACGACCGGCCGGTCGACGTGGGCTGGGTGCGGGTGGACGGGGCGCCGGACGAACGGATCTTCCTCGTGATGGCCGGTACCGGCTTCGACGCCACCATCATGGAGGCCACCCCGGAGGCACTCAAGGTGCGGATGGGCGCCCTGGCGTACGTGATCTCCGGGCTGCGCGCGTTGCGCGGTCGGCGCATCAGGGTCTCGCTGACCTTCGACGACGGCGCCCCGCTGCGCCGCCGCACCCGCACCATCCTGGTGGGCAACTCCGGCACGTTGCTCGGCGGGTTGGTTCTCATGCCGAGGGCGACGGTCGACGACGGGCTGCTCGACGTCGTCTCCATCGCCCCCACCGGGATCGTCGGCTGGGTGGCGGTGGCGATCCGGATCATCACCAGGCGCCGTCGGGGCCACCAGCGGGTGGAGCACTGGCAGGCCCGCTCGATCGTGATCACCACCGCGTTGCCGCAGCCCTCCCAGCTCGACGGCGACCCGATCGGCGACACGAGGGAGCTGCGCATCCGGGTGCAGCAGGGCGCGCTTGTCGTCCGGGTTCCCGACGCCGAACCCCCGGACCTGCCGCCCGGTACTCAGGTGAAGGGCCGGTGAGCGGTGCCACCGTTGCGCATTCGTGCCCCTCTCGTTGCATGGTCGAGACCAGCGGGACGGGAGCGGGGATGGCCGACAGGGCGCGAGGCGGACGGCGCAGAGCCGCCGACCGGCCTCCTTCCCGCGGGGGTGTGGCGGTGTTGCTGGGCGCGACCTCGCTCGGCGGCGCGCTGGCGTTGACCGGGATCCTGATGACCGGTACGGGCGTCGAGCCGTCCCCGATCC
>JBOHEP010000481.1:0-3486 GCA_050701075.1 Pseudonocardia sp.
ACCCCGACCCGCCGCGCCGACCGGCACTCCACCTGGCCGCCACACGACCACAGCCGCCATCGCGCTCACGGCCGCCCCCAACGCCTCCGCGGTTACTTTCATAAACGCCGCGAGATCCGTCGACGCGCCCGCTGGGCGTGCCTCACTTGGCGCGATCACCTCGCCTACTGGCGCGCCGGGCACCACCGGTGAACAGCACACACAACGCTGCCGGACACGAGTCCGACGCCGCAGAACGAGCGCGCCACGCGCAGGAAGCCTTCACCGCCGCCGCCCAACTGCTCGCCACCCAACCCAGCGCCGTCCAACGTGCGCTCATCGAGCACCGACGCACCGCTGTCGGACGCTGTCACCGATGCGGTCCCACCACCAGCTGGCCTTGCGCTATCGCCACGATCGCCCACCAAGCCGCCACACTTACACCGCGCTGAACAGCCAGAACGGCCACTTGTGAGCGCCCTGTGAGCAGGCTGCAGGCTGAAGACACGAACGTTGCTAGAGATGTACTTGCCTGGTGTGAGGTCCACCACATCCTGGCATGGGAAGACGACGGCGAGACCGCTCTGCACAACTGCGTGATGCTGTGCAAGTACCACCACCGCCTGCTCCACCGTGCCTCAGAATGGCAGGTGCGCATCCGCGACGGGCTACCCGAGTTCATCCCACCAGGGTGGATCGACCCGGAACGAAGACCCCGCCGAAGACCGCTCCCGTACCTGGTCGCCTGACCAGGTACGGCCCGGTCAGGCCCGGTCAGGTCGGACCAGGCCGGAGTGGGACCGGGTCGGAGTGGGACCGGGTCGGAGTGGGACCGGGTCGGAGTGGGACCGGGTCGGAGTGGGACCGGCCCACTTCGTGCGCTGTTTCGAGTCCGCGCACCCGCTAAGCGTGTGTGAGGGCAACAAATGGCGTACGGAGTGGGCCAGCGGAGCGGGCAGCGGCATCAGAGCAGCTGAGGAGGTCGCGCCGTTTGGGGGATCCGGGTGACGATCGTCGAGCCGAGGCCGTTCCGCACCGACTTCGCGGTCCGGTCGATGCGATTCGCCGGCGCCATCGACGACTACCGCGCCACCCTCACGCCGGCCGGCTGCGGGAGCGCTTCCCGACCAGGACGGGAGCGCTTCCCCGACCAGGACGGGGTGCAGCCGGGTGACCCGGCCCGGGCCGCGGCGGTGATCATCCGAGCGGTCCGTGACGAGAACGCGCCGCTGCGGCTGCGGCTGCCGCTTGGGTCCGGATGCGGTGCGCCGGATCCGGGAGAAGCTGCAGGATCAGCTGGTCGACCTCAATACCTGGGAGTCCGTCGCGGTCGCCACCGGCTACCCGGCAACCTGAACGGGGCGGTATCACCGACGTCCTCGAACGCTCCTCCTCGTGCCGAGCCATCACGAAAGGGGGGTCATCGTGGAGACGACCATCACTGTGGATACGACAAGCACAGGGCGGGAGCGCGACGGGAAGCTGGACTGGCAGGAGCTGCGCCGGCTCCGGGGCGCGGCGCTTCACGCCAAGCGGGTCTACCCGGGCCCGGTCGGCGACCTGCTCGCCCGTGAGCTGCATGCGTACGCCGACCTGGGCTACCGGTTCCTGCCCAACGCACTGATGGACCGGCTGGCCACCGAGGTCCTGAGCATCCAGTCGCCCTGATCAGCTGCGACGAGCCGCGGTTATCCTGGCGCGGTGGCGCGGATCGTTGTACTGGACTACGGATCGGGCAATTTGCGTTCCGCCGAACGCGCGTTGCGCCGGGTCGGTGCCGACGTCACCGTCACCTCCGATGCCGACGCCGCCATGGCAGCCGACGGCCTGGTGGTGCCGGGCGTCGGGGCGTTCGCCGCGTGCATGCGCGGCCTCGCGGCCGTCGACGGTCCGCGGATCATCGACCGTCGCCTCGCCGGTGAGCGTCCGGTGCTGGGGATCTGCGTGGGGATGCAGGTGCTGTTCGACCTCGGGGTCGAGTGGGGCGAGCGCACCGTGGGGTGCGGGCAGTGGCCGGGCACGGTCGAGCGGATCAAGGCCGACGTGCTGCCGCACATGGGTTGGAACACCGTGTCCGCGCCGGCCGGGTCCGTGCTCTTCGCCGGGCTTGACGCCGACACCCGCTTCTACTTTGTGCACTCCTTCGGCGTGCGGCGCTGGGAGCCGGCGGAGTCAGACGTTCCGCGCCCGCCGCGGGTCACCTGGGCGCACCACGGCGAGGATTTCGTCGCGGCCGTGGAGAACGGCGCTCTGGCAGCCACCCAGTTCCACCCGGAGAAGTCCGGCGACGCCGGCGCGGCGGTGTTGCAGAACTGGCTACTCGACGTCGTGGGCTGACCGTCGCCTGCGCAATGATGGCTCGTGCCGGCTGGCAGGGGGCAGGTCGGTAGGCTCCGCCGGGTGCGGTTCACCTTGCTTCCTGCTGTTGACGTCGTGAACGGACAGGCCGTGCGCCTGGTGCAGGGCGAGGCCGGCACCGAGACCGGGTACGGGAATCCGCTCGACGCGGCGTTGGCCTGGCAGCGCGACGGGGCCGAGTGGATCCATCTCGTCGACCTCGACGCCGCGTTCGGCCGCGGGTCCAACGCTGAGCTGCTCGCGGACGTCGTCGGGGAGCTGGACGTCGCGGTGGAGCTATCCGGCGGGATCCGGGACGACGAGTCGCTGGAGCGGGCCCTGTCCACCGGCTGTGCGCGGGTCAACCTCGGCACCGCTGCGCTGGAGAACCCGCAGTGGTGTGCCCGCGCGATCGCCGCGCACGGTGAACGGATCGCCGTGGGCCTCGACGTGCGGATCATCGACGGCAAGCACCGGCTCGCGGCCCGCGGCTGGACCACCGACGGCGGTGATCTGTGGGAGACCCTCGCCCGCCTCGACCGCGACGGCTGCGCCCGCTATGTCGTCACCGATGTGGGCAAGGACGGCACCCTGCGCGGCCCCAACACCGCGCTGCTGCGGGACGTGGCAAGCGCGGCCAACGCCCCGGTGATCGCCTCCGGCGGGATCGCGGAGGTGTCCGACCTGGTCGCGCTGGCCGACCTGGCCGCTGACGGCCTCGGGATCGAGGGCTCGATCGTCGGCAAGGCGCTCTACGCCGGCCGGTTCACCCTGCCCGAGGCGCTGGCCGCGGTCCGGGCCGTCAGTGATCGCGCCGCCGCCAGACACGCCGCCAGACACGCCGGCTGAGGTCGTAGGCTGGCTGTCGTGTCCGTCGCTGTCCGCGTCATCCCCTGCCTCGACGTCGACGCCGGCCGGGTGGTCAAGGGTGTCAACTTCACCGACCTGCGCGATGCGGGCGATCCGGTGGAGATGGCGGCGGTGTACGACGCCGAGGGCGCCGACGAGCTCACCTTCCTCGATGTCACCGCGTCCTCCGGCGGCCGCGAGACGATGTTCGACGTGGTGCGTCGCACCGCTGAGCAGGTGTTCATCCCGCTCACCGTCGGCGGTGGGATCCGCAGCACCGACGACGTGGACCGGCTGCTCCGCGCCGGCGCGGACAAGGTC
>JBOHEP010000482.1:0-2310 GCA_050701075.1 Pseudonocardia sp.
ACCCGCAGCAGCCCCCTGACCGCAGAAGTCAACCACCCACAATCAGCCAGCCCGACGAGACGACCCGGCCCGCCACGGTCACCGGGTGCTCAAGCATGCCCGTACCCGACTTCATTTTCGAGTTAGCCTTGACCGGCGAGCCAGACCGGCCTACGAGGCCGCCGGCGCCGATCACCGCCTCCTACGACCCACCGGTTGAGACGGCTACCCGAGCGGCGTTACCCGCTCGTCCACCGGAGGCGGGCCGGGCGGCGTGCCACCCCCGAAGGGATGACCGCCCAGCTCCGCGCGGTCGTGCGCGGTAAGCCAGCCCGAGGCATCAGGGCCTGCGGGTACGACCCGAGTCGGGTTGATCCAGGTGTGCACGCCGTAGTAGTGCTGCTTGATCTGCTCGAAGTCGATGGTGTCGCCGAACCCAGGGGTCTGAAACAGGTCACGCGCGTAGGCCCACAGCACGGGCAGCTCGGTGAGCTTGTGCCGGTTGCACTTGAAATGGCCGTGGTAGACCCGGGTCGAACCGGACCAGGGTGACCCACAGCCGCACGTCGGCCTCGGTGATCGTGTCGCCCACCAGGTAGCGCCGAGTGGCGAGCCGGTCGGACAGCGCGTCGAGGCGGTCGAACAGCCGGCGGTGGGACTTGTCGTAGGCGTCTTGGCTCGACGCGAAGCCGGCGCGGTACACCCCCGTTGTTGACGTCGCGGTAGACGGCGTCGTTGATCTCGTCGATCTCGCCCCGGTGGCGCTCTGGATAAAGATCGGGTGCGCCAGCGCGATGATGGGCGGTCCACTGGGTCGTAAAGTCGAGCGTCATGTCATCGAAGCCGTTGGTGACGACCTTGCCGCCGGCGACCTCGACGATCGCCGGCACCGTGATCCCCGCGGCGTAGTCGGGATCAGCGGCGCGGTAGGCCTCGCCGAGGTACTCGATGCCCAGCACCGGGTCACGGTCGCCCGGGTCGAGGTGGAACCGCCAGCTCCGCTCGTCGTGCAACGGGCCGGCCAGGGCCATCGACAGCACCGGCTCCAGGCCCAGCAACCGACGCACGATCATCGCGCGGTTGGCCCACGGACACGCGCGCGCCGCGACCAGGCGATATCGGCCGGGCTCCACCGGCCACGGCGAGGATCCGTCGGCGGTGATGCGCCCGGTCAGCTCGACGGGCTCGCGGTCGAACGATCCGGTGCTGTCGGAGTGGGCAGACATGGCCCGACCGTATGCGGTCAGAGCCCGCCCGGCAGTACGGACGCCGATCAGTAGCCCGTACCGGCGCCGCCGTCATCGTCGCCGCCGTCATCGTCGCCGCCGTCCTCGCCCCCGCCGCACGCACCGGCTGAGCTGAGCAACAAGGCCGCTCCCGCGGCGAGGGTTACGATCGTGCGGAGCACCCTGGTCCGTCCCATGTGAGCCACCTTGTCAGGTCGGGTCCGGCTTGTCGGGTCGGCCCGTCTCGACGGCGTCGTCCGGTCCGAACACCCAGTCACGCAGCAGCAGGAAACGACACACCCCGCCCAGCACGCTCGCGAGCGCGACGGCGACCGTCTCGTGCACCGGCGTCTGATTCTCGATCAGAGCGTCGACCAGCAACAACACCGTTGAGCTGTAGCCAGCGTAGAACACCACGGTACCCACGCTCTGCACATGCGCCCGCCAATGGTGCAGCATGGTGCCGCCGAACGTGAACCGCCGGTTGGCCTCGGTGCTGACGGCGGTGCTCAACACCAGCGCCACGAGGTTGGCAGGCATCGGGTCCCACCAGGTGCGAAGCACCAGGAAGATGGCGGCGTTGACGGCCGTGCCCAGCCCGCCGACCAGTGCAAAGCGGATCACCTGGGCCGGCAGCGGGTGCCTCGAAACCGCGAACCGGCTCGGCCCGCCGGCCGGAGGCGTGATCGCCCCGTTCGCGGCGAGCGGTCCGTCCGACATCTCCGGCACCCGTCCCCATCCTTCGGATCAGTTATCGCAACCGTACCCGCGCCGGCACTTGCCGACACCTGTGGGAACGCTGTGAGCCACTCATCCGATTCCACCGTCCAGCGATATGTTCGCGTACGAGCCGTGCCCCGTTCGCACCGCATGGATGACGACCGGGGGACGTGTCGGCCCACGGCTCGACCGGATCAGACCGGTAGCCTTGGCCCATGGCAGTGCAGTCGGCGTCATGAACGGACCACGCATGGCTCAGCCGCTCTGATGCGCGAGTTCCGCGTCGAGACACCCCAGTCGGAGTTGGACGATCTTCGCGACCGGTTGGCGCGCACCCGCTGGCCCGACCCGTCCACGGTGCACGGCTGGGGGCAGGGCGTCCCGT
>JBOHEP010000483.1:0-7512 GCA_050701075.1 Pseudonocardia sp.
CACCCCGCCCGGGAAGACCACCCCTGACAACGACCGTGACGGTCGCCGGCGGGCTCATCACGCTGTCCACCCAACAACATCGGTCGAGCGGCACCACCCGACCGACGGGATCTCCGAATACTTACGCCTGGACGGCGTGCTCAGGCTCAATGTCCACCGCGCCGCTGTAGCGAGCCGACCGCCGCAGGTGTGCTTCGTCAGGTACGTCCACGGCGTCGATCGGTAGCCGGTCAACCGGTACACCGTCGTACAGGTCGCTGTCCACGGAGCGGATCGTAATACGCCGTATCACGAATCTCTAGTCCAACTAGGCGCGCATCTTGACATGAGTCACCAGGGTCCGCGTTGACGCAGTACTGCCCCAAGGTCGTTCACCCCGGCTCGCCGCGAGCTGCTTGATGCCGGGGACGTCCGGGCTGGGAAGCCAGCCGTGCTGGCATCCGGCGAGCAGACCAGCCATCGCCCACTGGTCGGGCTCTGACAGCGAGGCCGCGTAGACCCGTAGCGTCGTGGTCGCCTCCACCGTCATGGCCGAGCCTGCCAGCGAAGGTCCAACCGTTGACACCAGCCGCGAAACCGGTAACCAGCGGTGTTAACAATACGGTAGGCGATGCAACCGAATCTGATGCACCATCGTGTCACTTAGAATGCGGCCTTGTTCATCTCGGAGGATCGTGTCAGCGCCTACACGTTTGCGGGCTGGGTTTGTTTGGCGTTGCCTTCGTCGAGGTGTTTCCGCCATGCTTCGGGATCGCGCTGGTATAGCGACGCTTCGGAGTTCATCTCACCTCCATAGAGTTGGTAGGCAACCTGGCTGTATTTGGTGAGAAACCCCGCACCTCCGCGCCGCGGCCCAGGCGCTCGCCGGTGCGGTGCACGAGGGTTGGCTCGCCTCGCTGGCCGTCGACAGTCGAACGCACCGACGGGGTGGGGTCGCTGGGTTCCGAGCTGGCCGAGGTGCTCACCGAGGCGGGGTTCCGGGTCACGCCGAAGGGGTTGCGGCTGCGTGCATGAGAAGCTCATCGTCCATCCAGTGATCGAACCGGAGAACGACATGACCGCCCTTGAGACCCTGCCCGGCATCGGTAGCGGGCTCGCAGCAGAGCTTCGCGCGGTGGGAGTTCGAGACGCCGAGATGCTGCGAGCCTGGGCGCGGTGAACGCGGCCGAACGGCTCGCCGAACTGAAGATGCGGGACAGCGCCGCCGCACGCAGACTGCTCGAAGAAGTCCTCGGCAAGTCAGCCGGGCCCACCACCGTGTCGGACCGGCTGATTCCGGTACTCGGGGTGGACAATGTGCTCTTCTCGGTCGGCGATCTCGATGTCGCGCTTGAGCACTACGCGGGCGCCATCGGCCTGCCCGTGGCCTTCCGCACCACCGACCTACCGATCGCGCTGCTCCGGCTCGGCGACGAGACGCCCGGGCTGCTCCTGCGCGAGGACCGCACGCTTCCGGATCCACCGCCTCGGGCCGGCTCACCCCGGCTCTGGCTGGAGGTGCCGGACGCGACGGTGGCGCCAAGCATCTCCGCGCCGCGGGCCTCACCCCGCTTTCCGACCCGTTCCCGATCGCCACCGGCCGCGCGGTAGAGGTCGCCGATCGCTGGGGCAACGTCATCGGCCTCACCGACTACTCCGCCGCCCCCGATCGCGGCCGCGCGGGTGGAGTGCACCCGGAACAGTCTGCTGACCGCTTGTCGCAAGGCCATCCCACCTCGCACGAGTGACGCGGATCGGAAGGGCTAGCCGACCACACCCGGCATAGCAGAGATAGAGGCCTCGCCTCGATGAAGGGCCCTTCCAAGCCTGGGAGTATGTCGCGATCCTAGGATAGTACGAGGCGTCTATAAAGCTCATGCTACGGTCCATCACCCTTCAACGGACACGCGCCGCACCGTGCCGGCACATCGCGCTGAACGGCGAAAGGATCTCCGCAATGGCTGAAATCGACCTGAACCTGCTCCTTTCCGCCTCCTCACCGGGCGGATCGACGTGCCTGACCTCGGTGACGGAGCTCGCCCCGGCGGCGGGTCCGCACGCCTCAGTCGCCCCGGCCAAGTTCGCGGCTGCCGGCAGGAAGAGCGGCGGCGTCTATGCGTACGAGACGCGCTACCTCGACGGCGTCCCGACCCCGGCGGTGATCATCGACTCGAAGCAGTCCCAGCTCAATCGCGCGGAGCAGGCGCTGCGCCAGGCGATCGATGAGGGCCATCCCCTGTTGAGCCGGCTCCCCCGGGTGGTCGTCACGTACGAGCAGGACGGCACCACGGTCGAGTACTCCGACCTCGACCTGCCCCACCGCGTTTTCGACGGCCACATCAGGGCCGGCACCATCGACGGCCAGGAGGTCACCCAGGTCGACGGCTACCGAGCGATCCGCAACGCGACCCCGGCCGACGCCCGGCCGCTGTTGGACACCAGCCCGGTGAGCGTGATCTTCGGAAGCTGGGACTCGAGCCGGGCGACCCGTCAGGGCCGCTGGCGCAGCACGCTGGTGGGCGAGATCGTCGGCTTCTGTGCAGACACCCAACCAGCGCTGAAGGGTGGCGCCCGCACCGACCCGGTGGGGATGAAGATCGAGCTCACCGAGTCGGCCCTGAAGCAGCTCGCCGAGGACCAGCGAGCCGAGCTGAGCAAGAAGACATACGACAAGGTTGTGAAAGAAGCAGCCGGCGCCAAGGGTGACAAGCGCGTTTCGGCCTCGACGCTGGGTCTGGGCGGCATCCCGCCCACCCTCGAGACCCTCTCGGGTGTGGCGTGTCGTCGGATCGTCCGCTCGCACGTGCTGAGCTTCGCGGCCCTGCGGCAGGTCCGCTTCGGTACCGGTGTCGACGGTGACGTCGCTTGCCGCGCGCTGCTCGCGGCACTGGCACTCAACGCACTGGCCAGGGCCGATTCCGAGCTGGTGCTCCGGGCCAACTGCGACCTGGTCGAGGCGGCGCCGGCCCGGGTGCAGGTCGACCAGCGGGGCGGGCGGGCGCTCGTGGTCGATGGTCTGTCGATCGCCGCGGCAGACGAGCTGCTCGCCGCTGCGCTCGCACACGCGGAGCGAGCCGCGGGCATCATCTGGGACGGCGTGGCTCTGTCCGTCACCGGCAACCCCGCCGTGATGGCGGGGGCCGTCGCGGAGGACGCCGAGAGTGGGAGCGAGTGACATGGCCTTCTCGATCTCCGCGGAGCTCCTCCTGGGCACCTACCGCGGCGGCGGTCCCGACGGCCGCGTCGAGCGGATCCCGTCGGTCACGCGGCTGCACTCGGCACTGCTGTGCGCGGCGGGCTTCGGGCCCCGGGCGCAGGAACGCGACGGCAGGTTGAGCCCGTGCGAGGACGACGAGGCGGCGCTGCGCTGGCTGGAGGAGAACCCACCGGACGGTGTCAGCATCCCTGCCCTCCAGGTCAACCGCGGACGTGCCATCGCCCATCGGGACGACGGCACGGTGAAGAAGTCCAGAGGCGTCCTGTCGATCAAGAAGCTCGCGAAGAGCCCGGACACCTCGGTCGCGGTCGACGGCCGCTTCACCTGGACCTGGTCCAGCCCACCTCCGGTGGACGTCGCCGCGGCGCTGGAGGCATTGTGTCCGGACGTACCGCATCTGGGCCGGTCGGAGGCCCCGGCCCGGCTCACGATCAACCGGGACGACGTCGCGTCGACCCACACCCTGAACCCTGACGCAGGGCTGTTCACCGCCGGTGGGGAGGACATCGAGCTGCCGCTCACCGGACGCCTCACCGAGCTGACCACCGCGCACGAGGCGGTCACGCGGACACCGCCCCCCGCACGACAGGACCGGTACCGGACAGACGAACGGTCGTCCGCGCCGATACCGCCCCGAGTCGCCGTGGCGCTGGCCCGATACGTCCCCCTTCAGGAGCCGGTAGGTGCCGTTCCGTGGCCGGAGGTCGTCGTACTGCCCCTGGACCGGCCCATAGCCGAGCGCCTCAAGGTGCGCTGGGCCGTCGCGGCCCACCGGGCATTGATCGCGACGATCGGTGACGGTGCGCCGCCGCTGGTCACCGGCTCGTATCCTCCTGGCACTGCCCGACCGGCCAACCGCGTGGCACTGCACATCCTCGACGCCGCTCACCCGCTCGATCTACTTGACGGCGCACCCGCCGGACTGGCGGTCATGCTCCCGCGACACGCTGCACCAGGTGATCTAGCTGCTGTGGCCACGGCATTGACCAACCTCAGGAGTATCCGGGGTCCCGGTGGTGAGCTGCGGCACGTGGTCGGGGCACCCCGCGGTGCCCCCGGGGACGGGTTCTGGCACGAGCGACCTCCGGGGACCGTTCGGCTGTGGCGCACAAACCCACCCGCGGTGCCGGAAACGCGCGGGGGCGGCGCCGGCTGGACGTTCGGCCACGCCGCGCTGCTCTCCCTCGGTTTCGTCTGGAACGGCTCCCCGCACCTGCCGGCAGTGGCCGGCCGGGGTACGACCCGTTACCGCAGCTTGGTCCAGGCGGTGGCCGACACGGACGCGGTTGCCGTGTCCGCCGAGCCGCTGCGGACAGCGGCGGTGCACGATTACGTGCACCGGGTGAACGAGCACGCGGTCGTCAGACCGTACCGGGCCTTGCTATCGGTCGGACGCCTCGGCGGCCAGCGGACCCTGCAGGCGATCGGCCAGAGCAGGCACCTTGGGGGTGGGCTGCTCGTACCCGTCGATCTCCCGGAGGGATCCCGGCTCGACACCGTGGACCTGACAGCCGTGGTCCACGGATGAGCCTGGAGCGGAAAGACTTCGCGGCGTTCTTCCGCGAGCTGCACAACGACTACTCGCCGTTCAACTGGCAGGAACGGCTGCTGGACGCCGTCCTGGAGGGCGGCCGCTGGCCTGACCGGGTCGTCGCACCCACAGGGGCGGGCAAGACCGCCGTCATCGACGTGCACGTATTCGCACAGGCCCTCGCCGTGGCAGGCCAGGCTCCACGACCACCCCGACGGCTGGCGATGGTGGTGGACCGTCGGGTGCTCGTCGACGACCAGTTCGAGCACGCGCAGGAGATGGCGCGACGGCTGGCCGTCCGTCGTGCCGACGATCACCCGGGGGTGCTGGGCGAAGTCGGCAAGCTGCTCTGGACGCTGCATTCACCGGATCCGGAGCACCGGGAGCGGGCGGAGCGGTCAGGCGAGCAGTCGCCGCTGGTCGTCGCCCGGCTGCGGGGCGGCGCCCCACCTTCCCGCAGGTGGCGTGACAACCCGACGGCAGCCGCGGTGATCTGCGCGACGCCCGACATGTGGGGCAGCCGGCTGCTGTTCCGCGGCTATGGCTCCTCCACACTCGCGTGGCCGCGGGAGGCCGGCCTGCTCGCGATCGACTCCGTGGTCGTGGTCGACGAGGCCCACCTGTCCCGCCAGCTGCTGTGTACCGCCCGCCGGGTCGGGCAGCTCGCTCAGGTGACCGAACATGACCTGCCCTGGCGGACGTTGCAGGTGGTAGAGACGACGGCGACGCCGTCGGCGACGCTCGACCCGGAGACGGTCTCGGTGGGCGTCGACGTGAGCGACCTCGACGACGAGTTGCTGGCAGCCCGGCTGACCCGGCCGAAGCCCGTGACGCTCCTGCCGGTCAAGGACTGGGACAGTGCCAAGCCCGGTGCCGCCGCGGTGACGGTGCTGGCTGACGCCACGGTCGGGTTGCTCGCCGACGGGATCTCCGATGGGCCGGCGCGCACCGTCGGGTGCTTCGTGAACACGGTCGGGCGCGCGGTCGCAGTCGCCGAGCAGCTCCGCCGGCGCACGATCGGTGGCCGCGCGGTCCGCGTCGTCATGATCTGCGGCCAGGTACGGCCCGTCGACCTGGATCGGCTGCGGGCGCGCTATCCCGAGCTGCTGAGCCCGGCGGGCAACGCCGAGGTCGACGTCATCGTGTCGACCCAGAGCCTCGAGGTCGGCGTCGACCTCGACCTTGCGGCGATGGTGACCGAGCTCGCCAGTGGCTCGGCGCTGGCACAGCGTGCGGGTCGGGTCAACCGCCGGGGGTTGCGGAGGAACGGTCCGATCATGATCACGGTACCCGCCGGATTCGACCAGGCAGCGTTTCCGGACCGGCTACGTTCCGGCCCTTACGCCGCCGACGAGCTCCATGCCGCCCTCGGCTGGCTGGTCCAGCGCGTTGACGATCCGGCGGGGCTCGCGCCCTGGGCACTGGGCGTCCACCGACCGCCTGAGGCCATCGCCCGCCGCGAGCTCTACCAGCGGCCCGAGCTCGCGGAGGCGTGGCACTGGGCCCGGACCAGCGACGACCTCGCAGCCGAGCCCGAGCTCGACCTGTGGCTCGCCGAGGATTTCGCCACCGACACATCGGTGGGGCTGGTCGTCCGCGACGACCTGCCGGTCGACACCGCGGACGCGTTGCGGCTCATCGGCACGCTTCTCCCTCGACGACACGAGGTGTTCCCCGTGCCGTTCCGCACGGCTCGCGAGGCGTTGCGGGCCCTGCGGGCGTCGGCGACGATCGTCCGGATCCGAGGCGAGGACGTCGACCTCCTGGACTGGGGGACGGCCGCGGACGGTACCGGTGAGGTGCCGCGTATCCGCCCGGGTGACATCGTCGTCCTGGACAGCACGGTCGAGCTCTTCACTTTCCCCGACCCAGCGGGTGGTTTCAGCCCGCCTGTCGTCACCTCCGTCGAAGGGGGCGATCGCGGGCGCGCCGACGACGTCCTGGAAGCACTCGCCGCGCTGCCGTCCTGGGAACGCCATCAGGTGGGTGGCATCGTGCACCGGATCGAGCTCGATCCGGATGACTCCGAACTCGCCGACGCGCTGAGCGACGACGACGCGTCAGCGGAGGCTGATCGGGCGACGGTACGCGCGTGGCTCACCGGTCGTCCCCACGAGTCGGCGATGCGGTCAGCCGCGGCCGAGCTGTTGTCGACGGCGCCGTGTCGAACCGAGATCGCCGTCCACAGAGACCCGGACGGGCGGCCGACCCGGGTCCTGGTGATCGATCGTCGGCGTGCCGCGGCAGACGAAGGAATCCGCCAGGTATGGACCCCCACTGATCAGGAAGTCACCCTCACCGCCCACCAGAAGGCGGTCGCCGACCGTGCAGCCCTCCTCGGCGCCCGGCTCGAACTCGATCCGGAGATCGTCGACGCCCTGGCGCTGGCCGGCGCTCACCACGACGACGGGAAGCAGGACCGCCGGTTCCAGCAGCGGCTGGGCGCTCACGGAGAGCCCCCCCTCCTGGCGAAGAGCCGTCCGGGCACGACGGCCGAACGCGCCCGGCTCAACGAGCGTCGCAGCGGCCTGCCGTACCGCTGGCGACACGAGCAACGCTCGGTCGTCGACAGTTGGCACGCGGTGCACGTGGCAGGCGCGGCCACGGATCCACGGCTCGTCGCCCGGTTGATCGGCACGAGCCACGGCCACGGGCGGGCCGGGTTCCCGCACACCGCCGGTGAGCTCATGCCGCCCGAGTCACCGACGCGGGTCCACGACGTCGCCGTCGAGCTGTTCGACCTCGGCGGGTGGGACGACCTCATCGAGGCGACCCAGCGGTGCTA
>JBOHEP010000484.1:0-1296 GCA_050701075.1 Pseudonocardia sp.
CCGTCGGCGAACATCCGGGTCAGCTCGGCGCGATGGCGGCGGACCAGCCGCAACGCCTCGGCGCGCGGGCCGTCGGTGTGCAGCAACGGCTCGCGCAGCAGGGCGCGGGCGGCACGGCGGCATTCGGCCGTGACATGCACGTCCTCGGCCGGTGCCGGCCGTCCGACCCGCCGGCGTTCGGTCGGCGCATGCCCGTCCTCGTCGGGGGCCGCCGGCTCGACCCGGCTCATCCGGTGGCCCGCCGCTCCGCGAGATCATCCACGACGAGCGTGAGGTCGACCAGCTCCAGCCGCCCGGCCGGGCTGCTGATCACGGTGCTCGCACCGGGTGTGCGCCGCACCGCCAACCGCAGCATCGCCTCGCCACCGGCGACCTCGACCTCCGCGACATCCCCGGACGCCAACGGTCTCCCACGCCCGACCAGCGCACGGGCGTACAGGTCGAGCAGCGCGGCCCGGGCGTCGTCGGAGAGCCGGACCGCGCCGAGGCGGCCCGCCTTGGCTGCGATCTCCGCCAGCGCCGCGGCCCGCCGCCGCTCCGTGGCCTCCCGCTCGGCCAGCCGGGCGGCCTTGGCCTGCGCATAGTCGTCGCGTCGACCGGTGCGGCCCCGGATCGCTCGTTCCCCATACCTGCGCAGCGCGATCGGCACCTCGGCCGACGGGGTGCGCCACCAAGAGGCCGTTGCCGGCACCGGTTCGGCGTCGTCGTCGGCCGCGAACGCCAGGTGCCGGCACGAGTACAGCCCGAACGCCGACGCCCACAGCGCGTGCGCGGTGTCGTCGTCGGCCGTGGCGAACCAGCCGGCGAGCTTGAGCAGATCGCCGTAGCGGCTCTGCTCGCGTTGCGAGCTGGTGGCGATGCGGCGCAGGTTGACCAGCAGCGCGCGCATCGCGTCGGTGGCCAGACGGCGTACACCGGCGGCGTCGGAGTCGCGGCCCGTAGCGCCCACGAACCAGGCGTGCAGGCTGCGCCAGTCGTCCGGGTCGAGGCCCTTCCCGCGCCGCGCAGTCTCGCCGTCGACGCCGAGCAACCGCTGCCCGGCGTTGGCCCGCGCACACAGCGCCGGCACCCGCGGCGCCACCGTGCGCAGCGCCTCGGCGAGCTGGGGCATGTGCCGGGCGATCTCGTCGACGAACCGCTGCAGGTAGTCCAGCAACGCGGTCTTGAACACCTGGAACTCGGCGCGGTCGAGGTCGTAGCGGAGCAGGACCTGGGAGAGGTAGGTGTAGAAGTCGCGCGTGGAGGACACGAGCCGTTCGAACTGGGCGAACACCGTGCCGATGTCACGCGCCAGCT
>JBOHEP010000485.1:0-3429 GCA_050701075.1 Pseudonocardia sp.
CTTGCAGCCCGGATCCGGACCGTCGGGGTGTGGCTGCTCACGCCGGCGTCCGGGGAGAACCACGTCGCACCGCCCGTGGACGGGTGCTCGTACGGGAGGAGAGGATGGTGGGGTGCCCCCGGATCCCACGGCGCTGTACCGCGTCCGGGACGGCGTTTACGCCCCGGATCTGTTGATCGCCGCAGTGGCTGAGTTCGATGTGTTCTCCTGGCTGGCGCGCCGCGGACGGATCAGCACGCAGGGGCTGTGTGCCGAGCTGGGCCTGGCCGCGCGGCCGGCCGACGTCGCGCTGACCTACTGCGCGGCGCTCGGGCTCGTCGACCGTGACCTCGACCACGGCGACGAGGTCGACGTCACGGAGCTGGCTCGAACCCACCTGGTCCAGGGTTCGCCGTTCGACCTGCGTGCCTACTACACGTCGCTGGCCGAGCGTCCGGGTGTCCGCGAGTTCGCCGCGGTGCTGCGCACCGACATCCCGGCCGCATGGGCCAGCGTCACCGACGGAGCCGAGGCGAAACCCGGACATGCCTGGTCGGCCAGGTTGGACGAGATCGACTTCGCCCGGCGCATCACCGCGGCGATGGACGCCCGCGGCGCGTTCCTCGGTCCGGTGTTGGCCGCCGCGCTCGACGACCTGCCCATGCGGCGCCTGCTCGACATCGGTGGCAGCTCGGGGATCTACGCCTGCGCGCTGCTCGATCGCCGGCCCGACGTCCGGGCGGCGGTTCTCGAACGCGTCCCGATCGACGCCGCGGCGCGAACGCTGCTGTCCGACCGGGGCTACGGTGACCGGGTCGACGTTCACTGCGGCGACATGTTCACCGATCCGCTGCCCACCGGTTACGACGTGCACCTGTACTCCCACGTGCTGCACGACTGGGGTGCGGACCAGGTGGCCGGGTTGCTCGCCGCCTCCTACGCCGCCCTGCCGCCGGGGGGATGGTGGGTCGACCACGACACCCACGTCGACGCCGACAAGCGTGGGCCGCTGCCGGTTGCGGAGTACTCGGCGCTGCTGATGCACTCCACGCCGGGCAAGTGCTACTCGATCGGTGAGCTCACCGAGATGGCACGTACGGTCGGGTTCGTCGACGTCGGGCACCGCCCGACCGCGGCGGACCGCAGCATCGTCCTGGCCCGCAGACCGCACTGACCGACCACCGGCCGGTGGCGGCCCGGGTCAACGGCTGTGTCGACCGGTGAACGCCGCGAACTGCTCGATGATCCACCCGACGTCCCCGAGGAACCACGGCCCGTCGGGGTCGGAGTGCTCGGCGAGGATCGCTCGGGGCAGGTGTTCGCTGAGGTACCGGCCGTGGCCGGGGTCGTAGGACGCGCAGTCGAGCCGGGACAGGAGCAGGACCGGGGCGGCGACGTGGTGGAGCACGTGGCGCACATCGGCCTCGACCAGCAGCCGGTGAATCAGCTCGGCTGTGCGTGGACTGGCGCCCCGGCGACCGACGGCGTCCCACCATTTCCGGAACCTCGCGTCCTCGGCGACCGACGGCGCGATCCAGGACAGGACGTCGGTCGTCGGGCGCACACCGGGTGTCCGGATCTCGCGCAGGACGTCGTCGATGGTCGGCGGATCGCCGTGCGGGTAGTCCGCGCAGGAGGTGAGGCGGGCGTAGCAGTTGACCAGCGTCAGCGTCGCGACCCGGTCCGGGTGCGTCGCGGCCAGCAGCAGCGCGACCAGGCCGGTGTCACCGTTGGCGAGGACGTGGACAGGTGCTGGGGAGCCGCGGGCCGTGCAGCCCTCGAGCACGGCGACGGCATCCTGGACCCACTGCTCGATCGTCGGTGGGGTGGCCGGCGAAACGGGGTCGGACAGACCAAGACCCCGCCGGTCGAGAGCGATCACCCGCCGCCGCGCCGCGAGCTCCGCCACGGCCCTGGCCAGGTGCGGCTCCTCCAGGTAGGCGTCGACCGGGATGAAGGTCGGGTTGAGCAGCAGCACGTCGATCGGCCCGTCGCCGTACGTGCCGTAGGCCACATGCACACCGCTCGCGTCGACGTAGCGGGGGACGTCGACGGAGACGGCAACCGCCGTGGACGCAGTGGGTGCGGCCCCGGCGCCCAGGGCGCCGTGGCCGAGGACGACCGCCTCGAGTGCTCGGAGCTCGGGCCCGGGCTCGACCCCGATCTCGTCCACCAGGAGCCGGCGCACGGTCCGGTACACCCCGAGCGCTTCGGCCTGGCGTCCGCATCGGTACAGCGCTTCCATGCGCAGGCCCCACAGCCGCTCCCGCAGCGGGTGCGCGGCCGTGAGGGCCTCGAGTTCTCCCACCACGTCGGCCGCGGATCCGGCGGTGACCACGGCGGCCAGATGATCCTCGACGAGGAGCAGGTGGTCCTCCATCAGCCGGGCCCGCTCGGCCTCCCCCGCGGCTGTCAGCGGTAGCTCCGATTCGCCCCGCCACTTCTGCCGGGCCCTGAGGAGCAGCTGCACGGCACCGTGGTCGTCCCCGGCGAGAGCGGTGATCCGGGCGCGGCGCCGGAGCTCGTCGACGGCCAGGACGTCGACCTGCTCGGCGTCCAGCGCGAGCCGGTAACCGGCGGGACCGCCCTGCACTGCGCCCGCGTCTCCCAGCGCGATGGCCAGGGCGGAACGGACCCGGGACACGTGCCCCTGCACGGTCTTGACGGCCGAGGGCGGTGGCTCGTCCCAGAGCCGGTCCGCGAGCGCACGGACCGACAGCGGTCGAGGAGCGACCAAGGCCAGCAGGGTGAGCACCTCCCGGGTCTTGCGATCCCGGACCGCGACGGCCCCGGCGGGGCCGTCGAGGCGCAGGGGGCCGAGCACGGACAGCGGCACACGGCGAGCGTAGGGCCCGCAGCCGGATCGCAGCCGGCCATCCGCACGCTGACGGCGAACCGTCGTCAGCTACCCGAAGGACACGACCGTGCAACTCCTGACCGGCATCAACCACGTGGCGATCATGACCGAAGACCTCGATCGCTTCATCGACTTCTACACCGGCGTCCTCGAGGCCTCCGTCGTCTTCGAGGAGACCAACCCGCAGTTCCGCCACGCCATCCTCACCGTGGGCGGGGGGAGCGTCCTGCACCCGGTGCAGATGGCGGGCAACCCGCACGCCCGCGCATCCTCCGCGATGACCGACCGCGGTCATCTGGACCACCTCGCCCTGGACGTGCCCTCACGAGAGGCGTTCGACGAGGTGCGCAGGCGCCTGGTCGCCCACGGCGTCAGTGACGGCGCCGTGACCGACCTCGGCCCCAAGCTCAGCTTCTGGTTCGTCGATCCGGACGGGATGCACATCGAGGTGGACTGGGTCGCAGATCCGTCCCTGCAGGGCTTCCACGCGCCCCGGCCGGTGGCGCTCAGCCGTGCGTGATCTCGTCCCAGCCCTCGACCTCCTCGGGCTTGCGTGAACCCGGGCCGATGTACTGCGCGGACGGGCGGACGAG
>JBOHEP010000486.1:0-3559 GCA_050701075.1 Pseudonocardia sp.
CAGCAGCGCGGCCACCCGGGCCGGCACCAGGTTCGCCACGTCGTCCAGCCACGCCGCCGCCCAACCGAAGCGTCGGTACCGCGGCGAGCGGTACCCGACCATGGCGTCGAGGGTGTTCACCGCGCGGTATCCGAGCAGGCCCGGCACCCCCGCGACCACCCCCCACAGCAGCGGCGCGACGACGGCATCGGAGGTGTTCTCGGCAAGCGACTCGGTGCCGGCGCGCGCCATCCCAGCGGCGTCCAGGACCGCTGGATCACGCCCGCACAGGTTCCGCAGCCGGGCCCTGGCCGCCACCAGGTCGTCCCGGCCGAGCTCGGCGGCCAGCGCCGCCCCCTCGCGGGCCAGCGACCCACCGCCGAGCACCACCCAGGTCGCCGCCGCGGTGATCGCGACGCCGGCCCGGGGATCCCGGCGCCCGATCCGCTCCAGCACCGCACCCATGCCGACCACCGCCCCCACCAGGACCACCGTGTACCCGGCCCCCGCCGTGCGTCGGTCGGCGTAGCAGCACCGCTCGAGAGCAGCGGCGGCCGTGCCGAACGCGGCGACGGGATGGCCCGTACGGGGATCGCCGAGCGCGACGTCGGCGGCCGCGCCCAGCAGCAACCCCAGCGCGCGCACCCTCACCGCCACGAGGTCAGGTCGTCTCGGGGTCCGGGGCCTGGGGATGATCGGTTGCGTGCGCACCGACCTGGACCCCACCGAGCTCGGCCCCCACGGGTTCTACAAGCTCCTCACCGCGGTGGTCGTCCCCCGCCCGATCGCCTGGGTGTCCACCCGCTCGGCCGCCGGCGTCGACAACCTCGCCCCGCACTCGTTCTTCACGGTGTCCTGCGTGGACCCGCCGATCGTGCAGTTCACCTCGGTCGGGAAGAAGGACTCGCTGCGCAACGCCCTCGCGACCGGCGAGTTCGTCGTCTGCGTCGCCACCGAGGCGCTGTTCGAGCAGGTGAACGCGACCGCCACGAACTTCCCGGCCGAGGTCAGCGAGTTCGCCGCGGTCGGCCTGACCCCCGAGCCCAGCAAGCTGGTGGCCCCACCCCGGGTGGCTGAGTCGCCGGCTGCGCTGGAGTGCCGGCTGGAACACGCACTGGAGCTGGGAGACTCGACGGTGGTGATGGGACGGGTCGTGCACGCCGTCGTCGACACCGACGTGCTCGACGGGGACCCCCACCAGGGCGGGCTGCCGAGCATCGACGAGCTCCGGCCGTTGGCCCGGCTGGGCCGCAACCAGTGGTCGACGATCGGCGAGCTGCTCGACATCGCCCGCATCCCCTACGGGGAATGGCCGGGGCACTACTCCCCACCCCCCGCCTGACCGAACCGAAGGGCGTGCAGCCGCTGCGCCTCACTGGCGATCCGGTGCAGGCTGCACGGCCACCGATCACCCGAACCGCTGGAGCTGCGGCAGGCCGCGCAACGACCCAACCGGTCGGGCACGTGCGCGAGGAGCAGTCTGTGCCACACCTCCGGCATGGCGGCCATCATGTTGGCCATCGATCCCGGACCGCCGTCCCCGGACAGTCTTTCATGCGTCATGGTCCCCCCCTTGTCGTTCGATCTTCATCCCGGCGTCGATGAACGGGATCGTCCACCCGACCGCTTCCCCAGACCGGGTCCCCTACGCGAGAGTAAACTCCCCCGGTGGCGTGGAGTTCACGTCCGCGTGCAGCACGCTCTCCCGCCCGCGCAGTTCCACCCGGCGGATCTTCCCCGAGATCGTCTTGGGCAGCTCGGCGAACTCCAGGCGACGGATGCGCTTGTACGGCGCCAGGTTGTCGCGGGCGAACCGCAAGATCGACTGGGCGGTCTCCTCGGTCGGCTCCTGCCCGGCGGCGAGCACGACGTAGGCCTTCGGCACGGCGAGGCGCAGCGGGTCGGGCGACGGTACGACGGCTGCCTCCGCGACGGCCGGATGCTCGATGAGCACGCTCTCCAGCTCGAACGGGGAGATCCGGTAGTCCGATGCCTTGAACACGTCGTCGGCGCGCCCGACATAGGTGATGTAGCCGTCCGCGTCGCGGAAGCCGATGTCACCGGTGTGGTATCGGCCGCCCACGGTCGCCTCGGCGTTGCGCTCGGGGTCGTCGCGGTAGCCGACCATCAGCCCGAGCGGGCGCCGGGACAGGTCCACGCAGATCTCCCCCTCGTCGGCCGGCTCGCCGGTGGCCGGGTCGACCAGCTCGACGGGGTAACCGGGCGCCGGGCGGCCCATCGAACCGGGCTTGACCCGTTGGCCGGGCGAGTTACCGATGACGAGGGTGCTCTCGGTCTGACCGAACCCGTCGCGGATCCGCACCCCCCACGCCTTCTCGATCTGCTCGATCACCTCGGGATTGAGCGGCTCGCCCGCCCCGACGACCTTGGACGGCGGATTCGCGAGCGCGGAAAGATCGCCCTGGATCAGCATCCGCCATACCGTCGGTGGCGCGCAGAAGCTCGTGATCCCGCACCGGTCGAGGACGCCGAGCACGCCATGGGCGTCGAACTTGGCGTAGTTCATCACCGCCACGGTGCACTCCGCGATCCACGGCGCGAAGACGTTGCTCCAGGCATGCTTGCCCCACCCCGGCGAGGAGATGTTGAGGTGCACGTCGCCGGGCTCCAGGCCGATCCAGAACATCGTGGACAGATGCCCGACCGGGTAGGACGCGTGGGTGTGCTCCACCAGCTTCGGCATCGCCGTCGTTCCCGAGGTGAAGTACAGCAGCAACGTGTCGGTACCCAGGGTCGGACCATCCGGGGTGAACTCCGCAGGTTCGACATAGGCGTCCAGGTAGCGCAGCCAGCCCTCCACCGAACCGCCCACGGCGATCCGCGTGTAATCACCCTCGACGCCGTCGAACCTGCCGGTGTCGGCGGCACCGACGACGACGTGCCGGGCCGCGCCCCGGCCGATGCGATCGCGCAGGTCGGCGGCATGCAACAGGGTACTGGCCGGGATGACGACCGCGCCGAGCTTCATCGCCGCGAGCAGGGTCTCCCAGAGCTCGAGCTGGTTGCCGAGCATCAGGATGACCCGGTCACCACGGGCCACGCCCCGGGCGCGCAGCCAGTTCGCGACGCGGTTGGAACGCTGCGACAGCTCGGCGAAGGTCCAGTGTGCATCGGAGCCGTCCTGCTCGACGATCCACAGTGCCCGCCGCGCGCCGCGCTCCGAATCGGCGGCGACGGTGTCGAAATGGTCGAGGGCCCAGTTGAACTCGTCGATCCGCGGCCAGCGGAAGTCGCGGTAGGCGGTGTCGTAGTCCTCGCGGTGCGCGGCCAGGAAGTCACGCGCCTCGTAGAAGGCCTGGGTCGACGGGTTCATCTCTGGTCACCTCCGTGATCGCTGCCTCTGCTCGGCAGCAGCCTATGCACCCGGCGACGCGGTGCTCACCCACCAGCCGGGGACCCCGACGAATACGGTTGACGGCATGATTGCCCAGACCCGTCTCGGCCGCACCACGGCGCTCGTCCTGCTCGCCTGGCTGCTCGTCGGATGCGGCGGTGCCGACGGTGCTCCCGCGCCCGCCGACCGTGCTCCCGCGCCCGCCGTCCCTGCCCCGCCGGCCAC
>JBOHEP010000487.1:0-6334 GCA_050701075.1 Pseudonocardia sp.
CCCGACCCCTGCCCCGACCACCCCGGCTGCACCGTCCAACGCTGCGAACGCTGGCTGTGCCGCCACACCTTCCACATCCCGCCGCGACGCCGCGGCCAACCCCGCCGCTACTGCTCCCCAACCTGCCGGGACGCTGAACACCGCAGGCTCCGCATGTGACCATCCGAGTGCCACCACGACCGACTCGCCATCAAGAGGAGGAAAGCCCCGACACCCCCAGGATCTGCGCCACGGCCAGGTCGATCAAGATCTGGCCGCGGTCATAGACCGGGTCGAACCCCCGCCGGGCCATCGCCGTCGACAACCCGGCGCGTAGCCCGGTCCGCTCGGCCAGCAACCGCAACGGCAACGCCCCAGCGAACCCGACCAGGCGATCATCATCACCGACCAGTTCCAGCCCTTGGGCCCATGAAGTACTTTGCACGGAAGAGGTGCACCTGCCTCAGCCAGATCGCGGTCTTAGACACATCGCATTCTTGCTGCTCAGGTGCACCTCGCCCTTGATCTACGACCGCTTCAGACCCGGCGTGTCGTCACCCGGTGAAAGACGGAGGCTGGGCCCGTACGGCGCGAAGTCGATGAGCGAGGCGCCCTACAACCCGGTCGCCCCCGCGCTGGCCAACGCCGTCCGCGACGCGCGGGGCGTGCGCCCCGACGAGCTGCCCATGACCCGCGACCGCGTATGGCGCCTCACCCGCGAGAGCTGACGCGCCGCTCAGCCGGTGTCGAGGAGCCTGCGCAGGATCTCCGTGAGCATCTCGCCGTGCTGGCCGAGCATCTCCCCGTGCCGGTCGAGGGTCTGACCCTGCTGAGCAAGGCCGCCTCGGATCTCGGTGACGTCCCCCCGGATCTCGGTGACGTCCTGCCGGAGGGCAATGAGCTGTCGGCCGTGATCGGCGAGCGTTCGGGTATGCCCGTCGACGACGTCCTTGACGTCGGCCAGTGCGTGCGTGTGTTCCTCGACGATGTCCTTGACGTCGAGCAGGGTGTCGCCGATGGCGCGGATGGTCTCGTCGTGGGCGTCGACGCGGCCCGGCAGCCGGGCGGACTCGGGGCTTGTCATGTCCCGCAGGCTAACGAGCCGGTCCGGCCCGGCGGGGCGGAATCGGCGAACAACCCCGAGCGAGCGGCCGGCCGGACGCTCACCGCGGCGCGAACGCCGCCAGCACCTCCAACGGCCACTCCCGGCGCCGCCCCCGCGCTACCCAGACCGTCTACCTCAACGACGCCAGCCGGATCTACATGTGCTACGTGCGGTGCACGACCACCTGCTACTCCGACCGCCAAGAGGAGATCGAGAACGTCGTCTCCGCCTTCACCGTCCGGGGGACACCGTGACCGCCACCGCCACCGCGCCCGAGAGCCTGCGCCCGCCCGAAGGACGGCCCGATGACGGCCATCGCGCCTCCCGCAAGCGGATGGTGCTGTGGGACCGCGTCCGGCTGCTGGCGCTCCTGACGATCGCCTGGCTGGTCATCGTGTGGGCAGCGATGGCCGACAACCCGCTGTTGCCGTTCGTCGACTCGGTGCGCATCCAGGTCGTCGAGTCGCAGTGGGTGCTGTGGCTCGCCGGCGTCGAGGTGGTCCGCCAGCTGCATTTCCTGGTGAGCGAGCGGTCGGTCGGGTATCACCGGTTCTGGACGGAGCGGGTGTTCGGCGGCTCGAGCCGGATGTTCACCCGGCGGTTCTCGGACTGGACCCGGTTCCGGCTCGCCCGGCTGCTGAAATGGACGGTGTTCGTGATGCTGTTCGCGCTGGTGGCGGCCCAGATCCTGGAGACCTCCCCGGTGCTGGCGCTGTTCCAGGCGCCCGCGCTGCTGTTCTCCGCGCTGCCCTTCGTCCTCCGGCTCGCCTTCGCGTTCTTCTTCATCGCGTTCCAGTTCATCGGGCTGTTCTGGTTGCTCTCCCGCGGCGGCGTCGACACCTACTATTCCCGACGACATCAAGACGCGGTTCACGACGTATGGGGACAGGACCACGTCGTCGACCGGATTCGGGAGAACATCCTGTTCCTGGAACACCCGGAGCAGATCGTGCAGAAAGGCGGTTACGTCCCGGCCGGAATCCTGCTGTGGGGCCCGCCGCGCACCGGGAAGACCCTGATGGCCGAGGCGGTGGCCGGGGAGACCGGCAAGCCGTACGTGTTCGTCGACCCCGGCGCCTTCATCAACATGTTCATGGGGATCGGCATCATCAAGGTCAAGTCGCTGTTCCGCAAGCTGCGCAAGCTGGCGCTGCGCTACGGCGGGGTGATCGTGTTCTTCGACGAGGCCGACGCGCTGGGCAGCCGCGGCGCGCGCGCCCAGGTCGGGCCGGGCGGCGCGCGGGGCTTCGGGCCGCTGCGGGCCGCGGGGTGCCACGGGCACGCGTACCTGTCCGACGACACCCGCTGGCTGCTGGCCCGCGATGCCCTGCGTCCCTCCGAGGTCGACCCCGAGGAGGGCCGCAGCCGGTTCATGATGGGCGGGATGGGCGGCGGCCGCGGCGACACCGGCACGCTGCAGGCGCTGCTCACCGAGCTGTCGGGCCTGAAGAAGCCACGCGGGCTGATCAACCGCTGGGGCCGTCGCGCGCTCGGCATGCGCCCCAAGCCCCCGCCCAAGTACCTGGATCCTGGTGATGATGGCGACGAACATGCCGCAGGCGCTGGACGAGGCGCTGCTGCGGCCGGGCCGCATCGACCGGATCTACCGGGTCGGGTACCCGTCGACGGCCGGGCGGATCAGGACCTACGAGGGCTACTTCGACAAGGTGCCGCACGAGGGCACCACCGAGGAGATCGACAAGCTCGCGACGATCACCCCGTACGCCACCGGTGCGACGATCAAGGACCTGGTCAACGAGGCGCTGATCATCGCCATCCGGGAGGGCCGGGAGATCATCAGCTGGCGCGACATCGTGCGCGCCAAGCAGCTCAAGGACCTCGGGCCATCCGAGGACGCCGAGTACATCGAGCGCGAGTAGTACGCCGTGGCCGTGCACGAGGCGTCCCACGCGCTCGTCGCGTACCGCACCCGGCGGCACATGGAGATTGACATCGCGACGGCCGGGCGCTCAGTGCGCCGGACGTACTCGGCGCGTGCCGTAGACGGTTTGATCAGGGGCGTCTCGAACGACCGCTCTGACTTCGCGCTCTGCGGCCGACTCGCTCGCACTCAAGGCTCCCGGTTCGCCTGACGCTACGAGGGCCGCAGCGCCTGCGACGTCCGTCTCCTGGACGTGTGGCGAGCCTGGACGCGTGACCCATCGTGAGCTACGAGGCACTCGCCACTCGTGTGACACAAGGTGCGCCAGCCGGACCCCATGCCGCACAAGCGCCAGGTCCAGGTCCTGTGGATGTAGCGAGTTAACGAGGCGGTCACGCCTTCCCCGCTCATCGCAGGTTGTCGAGGTCTCGTCGTACGGTGTCCGCGAAGTCGTGGCCTACCGCCCGGTACAGTGCCAGTGCCCGACGCAGACAGTCCCGGAACCGCACCTGGTCGTGCTGCCAATAGGTCCATCCCATCCCATAGAGGGCGCCGGCGTGGGTGAGGCGGTCCCCGACCTGCTCGGCGATCTCGGCGGCCCGCGTGTAGTGGGTCTGGGCGTGGTCGTAGCGGTTCTGGAGCCGTGCCACGTCTCCCAGGCCGTTGAGGGCGTAGGCGTGGGTGAGGCGGTCCCCGATCTGCTCGGCGATCTCGGCGGCCCGCGTGTAGTGGGTCTGGGCGTGGTCGTAGCGGTCCTGGAGCCGCGCCACGTCTCCCAGGCCGTTGAGGGCGTAGGCGTGGGTGAGGCGGTCCCCGATCTGTTCGGCGTGTCGGCAAGCGCGTCCATAGCAGATCTCGGCGTCTTGCAGGTGACCGGCGCGTCGGAAGTATGGCCCGATGGCCTCGACAAGGTGGGCGATGCGGGGATGGTCTGCGCGGCGAACAAGCTCGACGATGTTGCTGTGCTCCGCGGACAGCCACGCCCGCGCGGTTTCCGGCGTGGCCGGCATCGATACCGGGTCCGGGAGCACCGGTGGCAGTTCGTCGCGGGTCTGGATGGTGCGACCGATGATCCGGAGGGACACGCAGGATCCCGCCAGGTACCCGTCGGTGAGATCTGCCTGCACCTGAGTGAGGTGCATGTTGTCGTGGCGTGCGAACTCGCGCACGAGGTCGTGGAAGCGGTAGACGCCCCGGCCGTGCTCTTCCAGAAGACTGCGACCGGTGAGCTTTCGTAGCGCCGGTCGGATCCGTTCCATTCGACGTCCGGTCGCCAATGCGGCGGTGAAGGACGTGACGTCGGGGCCGGGGATGCAGCCGAGCCGTTTGAAAAGGTGTCGATCCTCATCAGAGTCGAGGCGGTCGTAGGACACCTGGAAGGCTGCCTGGACGGAGCCGTCGTCGTAGCCGCGGAAGTCGGTGTACTCCTCCAACTCGGCCGCGATCTCGGTGGCAGTCTCTTCGCCGGCAACGAAGCTGTTCGCGATGAGCTTGATCGCCAACGGAAGCCATCCGCAGAACTCGACGATCTGGGCCACCGCACGCTCGTCGACGGTCTTGGCGGGACCGAGGATCAGGCGTAGAAGATCAGCGGCCTCTGGGCCGGGCAGTTGACCGAGCCTGCGGCGGATGGTGCCGACGTGAAGGTCGACACGACTAGTGGTGATGGTCAGACACCGGTCGGAGGCGGGAAGTAGATCGTCGATTTGGTCGGCGCTGGCGGCGTTGTCCAACACGAGCAGCAACTCGCGCCCGGCCGTCCAGTTGCGCCACTCACCGATGAGTCTCTGGCGGACGTCCCGATCGACGCCACTCAGTCCGCGTGCACGGTCTGCCAGGGGTAGGGCGCCGGCTTGCGTCAACAGTGATTCCAACGCCTGTTCCATGGTCAGCGACTCGCGGTCCTCTGTGAAGCCGTCGAGGTCGAGAAAGAACCAATGATCGTATTCTCTTTTCCGGTCCTCGGCGATCATGCGAGCCAGAGCGGTCTTGCCGACTCCACCCATCCCCCATAGGGATACCACCGGTGAACCTCGCCGGCCGCCGTCACCGTCGATGGCCGCCAGGATGGTCCGCCTGTCCTGATCGCGTCCGGTGAAACGGTCAGGTAGGCGCGGAAGCGCGCGCACGGGACCTGGCCGCCATGGCTCCGACGATCCGAAGTGGACATGCATGTTGCCCTGTCCGAGATTCGCCACCTGGGATTGATCATGCGCATCGCTGCTGACGTCACCCCTGGGGCCCTCGGGAAGTCGACCGCTCATCGTGTCATCATGGAGTGTCGTCGAACCTGGGGTACTGGTTACCCTGCCCGAGATTCGCCACCCGGGCGTGACCGGACGCGTAGGAGTTGACCTGCCCCTGGCTTGCTGTGCTCGTCTCTTGCTTGGCCGCCGTCAGCATTCGGATGACCTCGACTGCAAGCTCTTCATCAGCTGCGAGGGCCTTGCGGATCTGTACTCGCAGCGCTGCCTGAAGATCGGCATCGGTGGGATCATCGGCCAGCTCTCGCAGCGCAATCGGCACCCGGTCCTCCGCGGGGTCGGTACCGAAGATCCGCTGCAGAATCCGGCGGCCCCATCCCACCGTGGCATCGGCGGAGTCCTCCTGCACCCGGGTCAGCACCGCACCGCCGTAGGCGCTCACCGCTGCCGTCAGGTACGGCGACATCTCATTCATCAGCGCTACGAGATCCCCACTCATGGACACGCCCCTCCGTTGCACCCGGCGACCGCAGGTGATGCGATCACGTCGGCACCCGACTTTATCCCCGGGCTTCCCTATAGTGCTCTGTGATCCACCGATCGAAGAATTCGATCTTGTGAGTTCGGTTGGACCGGGATCGGCGCCGGCGGTTCGGCTCGTTGCATCCAGGGCGTGTCTGCGGGTGTCGAGCACCTGCGCGAGCGCCGCGGCGTAGCGGGGGCGCCCAGGCCTGTTCGCGGTCGTAGGCACGAGCGCACCGACGATCGCATCGAGGTTCGACTTGAACACCGCCAGCAACGCGGCGTTGGTGATGTTGTCGGTCGCGACGACCAGGAGCCGGTGCGGCGAACCCGACAGCAAGTGGCCGTCCCGGAAGTCACGATTCTTGGTGACCACGACCCGGTCTTCGCTGTCGGCCAGCTCTGCGATGCGCAGGTCGGTCGTGCAATTGCCGTCCGGGAGCTTCGACGTGTGGATTGTGTCGTAACTTCACGCGGCGCTGAGCGGGACCACTCGGCCACCGCCCACCGCGAGCGCCCCGAACTCCAAAGCGGCGAGCAGGTCGTCACGCTCCAGGTCCGGGTAGTCGTCGAGCACCTCGTCGATCGTCATACCCGACGACAGCAGCTCCAACAGACTCTCGACCGGATAACGCAACCCGC
>JBOHEP010000488.1:0-18915 GCA_050701075.1 Pseudonocardia sp.
AATGGTACGGGTCATGACCGACAGTTTAGGACGTAGGGAGGCCAACCGGGCCCCTGCGCTGATCCGCCCTCGCCACCATCCACGCCGCGAACAGCCCGGCCAGCGCCCCGAACAAGTGCCCCTGCCATGAGATACCGGGTTGACCGGGCAGCACCCCGAACAGCAGCCCGCCCCAGAACACGAACAGCACGACGCTCAACGCGATCTGCGCGACACTGCGCGCGAAGAACCCGCGGGCCAGCAGGAACGCCAACCACCCGAAGACCACCCCGGACGCCCCGATGTGCACGTAACCGCTGCCCGCGGTGAGCCACACCCCGAACCCGCCGAGCAGCCAGATCATGGCCGTCACGGCGATGAACTGCCCGAGACCACCGGCCATCGCAAGGAATCCGAAGAGCACGAACGGCAGTGTGTTGGAAGCGAGGTGCGCCCAGTCCAGGTGCAGCAGTGGCGCCCACAGCACCCCGTCGAGGCCGCTGAGCTCCCGCGGTTCGATCCCGTTGCCTTGCAGGCTGTCGCCGGTGATCAGATCGACCAGCTCGATCGCATAGAGCGACACGGTGAACGCGACCATGGCCGCCAGCGCCCGCAGCGGCGCCTCGGGCAGCACACGAGCGATCGAGCGACGGGGCGCAGGTGCTTGGGTGGCCATGTGTTCGAGGCTACCCGGACCTCACGCCCAGAGATGGCCCTCGATGCCCTCGGCAGCCTCGTCGAGAGAGCCCGTGTAGGCACCGGTGGACAGGTACTTCCACCCGCCGTCGCATACGACGAGCACGATCTCGGCCGCCTCCCCCGCCCCGGCGGCCTTCTCCGCCACGGCCAACGCGGCGTGCAGGATGGCGCCGGTGGAGATGCCGGCGAAGATGCCCTCCTTGTCCACCAGCTCCCGCGTGCGGCGCAATGCGTCGTGGCTGCCCACCGAGTAGCGCGCGGTGAGGACGTCGGGATCATAGAGTTCGGGCACGAAACCCTCGTCGATGTTGCGCAGGCCGTACACCAGCTCGCCATAGCGCGGCTCGGCCGCGACGATCTGGACGTCGGGCTTGTGCTCGCGCAGGAACCGCCCGGCGCCAACAAGCGTGCCGGTGGTGCCGAGACCCGCCACGAAGTGCGTGATGGTGGGCAGGTCGCGCAGGATCTCGGGGCCGGTGGTGCGGTAGTGCGCATCGACGTTGGCGGGGTTGCCGTACTGGTAGAGCATCACCCAGTCGGGGTTGTCCGCCGCGAGCTGCTTGGCCATCGCCACGGCCTGGTTCGAGCCGCCGGCCGCAGGCGAGGAGATGGTCTCGGCGCCGTACATCTCCAGTAGCTGGCGCCGCTCGATCGAGGTGTTCTCGGGCATCACGCAGATCAGCCGGTAGCCCTTGAGCTTGCACGCCATGGCCAGCGAGATACCGGTGTTGCCCGACGTCGGCTCCAGCACCGTGCACCCGGGCGTGAGCAGCCCGTCCGCCTCGGCCTTCTCGATCATGGCGAGCGCGGGGCGGTCCTTGATCGAACCGGTGGGGTTGCGGTCCTCCAGCTTGGCCCACAGCCGCACGTGCGGCACGGGCGCCAGCGACGGGAGGCCGACCATCGGCGTGTCGCCAACTGCGTGCAGCAGTGAGTCGTACCGGACCATGTGGCGCCTCCTCTGGCGGACTCGGGTGGGCCGGGGGTGAATCCCGGCCGGGCCCGGCGTCAGCGCATCCCACCCGCGACAGCGGGCAGAATCGTCACCCTCGAGTTCTCCCCGACCGGCGCCTCGAGCCCACCGCCGAAGCGCACGTCCTCGTCGTCGACGTAGATGTTGATGAAGCGGTGCAGGGCACCCTTGGTGATCAGCCGTCCGGCGATGCCGCCGTGGCGCGCCTCGAGGTCGTCGATCACCTCAGCGACGGTGGCACCCTTCGCCTCGACGGACTTCTCCCCGCCGGTGTGGGTACGCAGGATGGTGGGGATGGACACGGTGACGGCCATGCGGATGCTCCTGGTCGTGGATCGTCGGAACGGGCGGACGAGACGTCGTCAGGCAGGAACGTCACTGTCGGGGACGTCGTCCGCGCCGGTGTGCGCGAACATATAAGTCTCGACGACCTCGACCTGTTCCTCGGTGACCACGCCGTCGACGATCCGGAACGACCGGAGCTCGTGCCCGGTGTGGTTCGTCTCGGCCTGCTCCCGGGTCGAGACGATCACGTAGTGCACGTCGGGGTCGCTGAGTGGCCCGGAAGCGTAGGAGATGTCGGTGCGCGACGGGTAGGCCTCCGTCGCGGTGTGCGAATGGTAGATCACCACGGGTACCTCGTCGCGGTCGTCCATCTCGCTGTAGGCCAGCGGCATGTCCGGGCCGAACTCGTAGAACGTGGGCGACCGCGCCGCGTTGAGCATAGGGATGAACCGCTCGGGACGGGCGGCGCCCTCGGGTCCGGCAATGACCCCACAGGCCTCGTCGGGGTGGTCCCGACGGGCATGGGCGACGATCTCGTCGACGAGATCAGCTCGGATCACCAGCATCTGCCCAGGGTACGGGGCGAGACGCCGGGCCCGCACATCTGTCGACGCGGCTCCAACACGGCGGTCGGCAACCACTTCGTGCACATCCTCCACGCCCGGACATCGACCTCGACCGGCTTCTCTCGGATCCCGACGCCACCTACGCTCTCGTCGCTCTCGCGGCCGACCCTCGGAAAGCCGCGCTTCGCGCCGCCGTCGTTGCAGCGATGAGCGGCGCGGCACCTCCCGGGATCGAGCGGCCCCGTCGGGGCGCCGGCTGGGCAAGCAGTCCACGGACCTCGACGGCCCGCGGGAGCTGCTCGCGCACTGGCGGCACCTCGCCTACCAGGAGCTCCGGGAGCCGGGCGCCCACTTCCGGCGCCGAGGTGCGCCGCTGGTCGTTCGGGCCCCTCGGCGCGGGCCAGGTGCTCTGTCTCGTGCTCGAACGCGAGCGTGAGGTCCACGTGCTGCGGGTCGTTCGGCTGGAGCTGCCAGACCGCTGACCCGCCAGCGAACGACGACGGGGGGCGAGGGGTATCGAAGGCAGGCGTATCCGCTGAGGTTGCCCCGCCCGACCGCTACCGCACCTGCATCCGGCTCTGCACCAGCGCGTCCTGCACGAACGTGAGCCAGTGGTACACCCCGATGTGCGCGGCGCGGGGGTCGTCGGACGGCAGCTCCTCGGGCATGTCCTCGCTGACGTCGAGCGCGGTGCCCAGTGCCAGCCGCACGTCGTTGAGCGCGGTCAGCCAGGCATCGGCCTGGTCCGGGGTCAGCTCCACCCGCCCCCCGGACTCGGGAAGGGTGTCCAGCACCACCGAGGCGGCGGAGTCCTTGGCCTCGATCAGCGCCGGCTCGTGCAGCGATCGCAACCCGGCGGCGAGGTCGGTTTCCTCGGTGCTGAAGTCGGGGAGCAGCCGGGCCAGCACCCGATCCTCGGGCTTGGCGGACGGCCCGGTGCGCAGCCCGGTGAGCACCGTGAGCTCGTCGGACGGGTTGTCATCGGTGCGGGCGGCGAGCATCTGCCGGATCTCGCCGACGAGACCGCGCAGCACGGCGGCCTCCTGCGCCCCGAGGGATGCGACGAGCCGCAGCTTGGCGCCACGCCCCGAGCGCCGCCACCCGTTCATGTGCGCTGCATGGTGGCCCAGAGGCCGGCCGCGTGCAGCTTGGCCACGTCGGTCTCGATCTTGTCCTTGTCGCCGGAGGACACCGCGGCCCTGCCCTTGTGATGCACGTCGAGCATCAGGGCGGTGGCCTTCGGCTCGGGATAGTCGAACAGCTTCTGTAGCACGTAGGTCACGTATGACATGAGATTCACCGGGTCGTTCCAGACGACGGCCTGCCACGGCGTCTCGGCCACCGCGTCCTGCGCGATGTCCGGGTCCACCTGGCGGGTGGGGGCGGGTAGCGGCGTGGACATGGATCCATGGTGACATCTGGCACCGGGAGCGTGCACGGCACATAGGCTGCTCCGCCATGAGCGCGCGGGACCTGCCTGCCGGGGTCGGGCGATGAACCCGAGCACAGCACTGTTGACCGACCGTTACGAGCTGACGATGATGGCCGCGGCCCTGGCCGACGGCACCGCTGCGCGTCGGTGCGTGTTCGAGGTCTTCGCCCGCCGCCTGCCCGACGGCCGCCGCTACGGTGTCGTCGCGGGCACCGGACGGCTCCTGGAGTCGATCGAGCGCTTCCGGTTCGGCGACGAGGAGCTCGACCGGCTCGCCGAGGTGGTCGACCGCGCGGCGCTGGACTGGCTCGGCGACTACCGCTTCTCCGGTGACATCGACGGCTACCCCGAGGGTGAGCTGTACTTTCCCGGCTCGCCGGTGCTCACGGTGAGCGCCACGTTCGCCGATGCGGTGGTCCTGGAGACGCTCGCACTGTCGATCATCAACCACGACAGCGCCGTCGCGTCGGCCGCGGCCCGGATGGTCACCGCCGCCGCCGGACGCCCGCTGATCGAGATGGGTTCCCGACGCACGCACGAGGTCGCCGCGGTAGCCGCCGCGCGCGCGGCCTACCTCGCCGGGTTCGCGGCCACGTCCAACCTGGAGGCGCAACGCCGCCACGGCATCCCGACCGCGGGCACGGCCGCGCACGCCTTCGTGCTGCTGCACGACGACGAGCTGGGCGCGTTCGCCAGCCAGATCGCGACGATGGGCACGAAGACCACCCTTCTGGTGGACACCTACGACATCCGCCGCGGGATCCAGCACGCGATCTCCGCCGCCGGCCCGGGGCTCGACTCGATCCGCATCGACTCCGGCGACCTCGGCGAGCTCGCCCGGCAGGCCCGCGAGCAGCTCGATGCGCTGGGCGCCACCGGCACCCGGATCGTGCTCTCCGGCGACCTCGACGAGTACGCGATCGCCGCGCTGCGCGCCGAGCCGGTCGACGCCTACGGCGTCGGCACGTCCGTCGTCACCGGGTCCGGCGCCCCGACCGGCGGGATGGTCTACAAGCTCGTCGAGGTGGACGGGCGCGCGGTCGCGAAGCGGAGCACGTCCAAGGAGTCCCGCGGCGGGCGGAAGTCCGCGGTGCGGCGATACAAGCCGACCGGGACGGCCCTGGAAGAGATGGTGTACCCGGGCACGGCACCGCCGCCGATCGGGCCGCACGACCGGGTCCTGCCGGTACCGATGATCCGCGACGGCGAGCGGGTGCCCGGGCTGCCGACCCTGGAGGAGTCCCGCGAACACCTGCGCGCCGCCCTGGTCTCGATCCCCTGGGAGGGCCTGAAACTCTCCCGTGGCGACCCCGCGATCCCGACGGCCTTCGAGGGAACACCATGATCGCCGGAATCGGGACATGCGGTGCGCACACGCAGCTGATGTCCCG
This sequence comes from Pseudonocardia sp., assembly GCA_050701075.1. GTDB lineage: Bacteria > Actinomycetota > Actinomycetes > Mycobacteriales > Pseudonocardiaceae > Pseudonocardia. Next base: position 5,326 of record JBOHEP010000488.1, read on the forward strand.
ATTTCGCTGATCTTGCCAGCTTCCGCCTCGGCTGCGACGGCTCGCGGGTAATCTCCCTGCGATGGTTACCTCGACCGAGCTCCCCGGGGTCGCCGAGCTGCTCTGCGCTGCCGTCGACTCGGTCGGGGGGCAACGCCGCGACGGTCAGGACGCCATGGCACAGGCTGTGCGCAAGGCGATCACCACCGGTGAGCACCTCGCCGTGCAGGCCGGCACGGGCACCGGCAAGTCACTGGCCTATCTGGTGCCGGCGATCCGGCACGCGGTGGCGAACGGCGCCACCGTCGTCGTGTCCACCGCCACGATCGCGCTGCAACGCCAGCTCGTCGACCGCGACCTCCCCCGGCTCGCCAAGGCGCTCACAAAGCTGCTCGAGCGCGCCCCGACGTTCGCGATCCTCAAGGGCCGTCGCAACTACCTGTGCCTGAACAAGCTGCACGGCGACGAGGTCGATCCCGCCGAGGAGCTGTTCGACCCGTTCGCCGTCTCCGCGATGGGCCGGCAGATCAAGCGGCTCCACGAATGGGCCGACACCACCGACAAGGGCGATCGCGACGAGCTGGTGCCCGGTGTTCCGGACGCGACGTGGCGCCAGGTCTCGGTCAGTGCCCGCGAGTGCATCGGGGCTGCCCGGTGCCCGGTAGGCGACGACTGCTTCGCCGAGAAGGCCCGCGCCGAGGCCGGCCGGGCCGACATCGTGGTCACCAACCACGCGCTGCTGGCCATCGAAGCGCTCGGGGACCGCGCAGTGCTCCCCGAGCATGACGTCGTGGTGATCGACGAGGCCCACGAACTGGTGGACCGGGTCACCGGAGTGGCCACCGCGGAGCTCACCTCCGGGATGGTCGCCATCGCCGCACGACGCTGCGGGAAGCTCGTCGACCAGGCGGTCGCCGACCGGCTCGTCGAGGCGGGCGAGGGCCTCGCGCTGGTGCTGGAGGACATCCCGCCCGGGCGCTGGGACGTGCTGCCGCAGGCCGCCGCCGGGGTGCTCTCCGCGGTACGCGAGGCCGCCGCGTCGTGCCGCACGAGCCTGGGCGCCGAGCGCCGCGAGGACACCGCGCGGAGCGCAGACGGAGCGCGCATCGACACCGAGGGGGGCACCGGGCGCAAGGTGGCGCAGGCGGCTCTGGACGAGGTGTCCGACACCGCAGTTCGGCTGCTTAGCGCGTTCGACGAACCCGATCCCGCCAAGCGCCGCGACGTCGTATGGCTGGCCGAGCGCGGAGCGCCGGCGGAGCGCGCATCGGCACAGCAGGGCACCGACGGCGCCCGGCACAAGGTGCTCCGGGCGGCGCCGCTGTGGGTGGGCGGGCTGCTGCGCGAGCGGCTGTTCGGGCGGGGCACGGTCGTACTCACCTCCGCGACGCTCACACTCGGCGGGACGTTCGACGCGCTCGCCCGGCAGTGGGGTCTCCCGCCCGCCCTCCCGCCCGCCCTCCCGCCCGCCCTGCCTCCGGAGAAGGCCGCGGACGCGGGCGGGCCGAACGACCCCGTACCTGACCCTGATGCGCCGAAGTGGTCCGGCCTGGACGTCGGCTCACCGTTCCAGTACGCGCGCAGCGGCATCCTCTACGTCGCCAAGCGGCTGCCCCCGCCCGGCCGCGACGGGCTGCCCCCGGCCTATCTCGACGAGATCGCCGGGCTGGTCGAAGCGGCGGGCGGGCGCACGCTCGGGCTGTTCTCCTCGATGCGCGCGGCGAAACAGGCCACCGAGTCGCTGCGCGCCCGGCTGGACACACCGCTGCTGTGTCAGGGCGAGGACTCGACGATGCTGCTGGTCAAGAAGTTCGCCGGGGATCGCGCCACATCGCTGTTCGGCACGCTCTCGCTCTGGCAGGGCGTCGACGTGCCCGGGCCGTCGCTGTCGTGCGTGATCATCGACCGGATCCCGTTCCCGCGTCCGGACGACCCGCTCGTGGCCGCGCGCCAGCGCGCCGCGGACTCCCGTGGCGGCAACGGCTTCCTCACGGTCTCGGCCACCCATGCCGCGCTGCTGCTGGCCCAGGGCGCCGGCCGGTTGCTGCGGGGCATGGACGACCGCGGGGTGGTGGCGATCCTCGACCCGCGGCTGGCGACGGCGCGCTACGGCGGTTTCCTCCGCGCGTCGCTTCCCCCGTTCTGGACCACCGACGACCGCGAGAAGGTGCTTGCGGCGCTGCGCCGGTTGCGGGCGGCCCCGGGCTGACGAAGTCGAGCCCGCCTGCGCAGCGGCGGCGCCCGTGCGGCGACGGCGCCCGTGTGCGGCGATGTTCAGCAGGCGGGATTCTGGAGATCGGCCGGCGGCGCGACCGTATTGACCGGCAAGCGCCGGCGCATCGGCCGCCGGTCCTCGCTGACGAGCTCGTAGCCGGGCAGCGCCTCACGCAGGTCATCGAGCAACTGCTCCATGCGCACCTCCGTGTCGGTGAACGCGGTGAGCTCGATCCCGTCGAGCTGCACGAGCCCGAGCACCTGCTCGCCCGGCTCGGTGCTGATCCAATGTGACCAGCTTCGGCGCCGCCGCGGGCTCCGCATCCGTACGGCCCGTTCCACATCAGCGGCTCGCCGGGAATCGGGTCGTCGACGTGCAGCTGACCGGCCGCAGCCCGAGCGGGATGGCAGCGGAGGAACCCGGCGAGGTCGTTGTCGAGCTCGAGGTAACCCGTGGTGTCTCGAGGTAACCCGTGGTGTTGAGTGACCGAGAACGCGGAGCACCAGGGACCGCCCGGGCCATGCCTGCGCCCACGGGTACGTCTCGGAATCCACCCGCGCACCGTAGGCCGTGACACCGGGTCCCCGGGCCGTTTTGGTCGAACTCGTCAGCAGGATGTGCACCATGCAGATCCCGATGTCCTTCGAGCACTACGAACGGATCCCGCGCCACCCCGACTGGAAGTGGGAGTACTGGGACGGCGCCGCGCACCTCAGCCATCGGCCGTTCGCGATGTGCCTGCGGCGGGAGGTGCGCGAGCCGGTAGGGGGCTCGCGCCGGCACGCCGTCCGTCTCATCGACCCCAGGCGGGATGAGGCGCGGCTGCGCACGTTCCTGTCCGAGTTCTGGCGTGCCGAGGACCCCGGCCGGACGTTCGAGGAGGAAGACGCCACCAACTGGCTCCGCGACGGCCTCGACCGGTCGTTCGCGCGCCTCGCCGAGCCGGCGGGAGCGCTCGCCGAGGAGGACGACGAACTCATCGGAGCGGTGCTCCTGGAGCCCCCGTACCAGGACGACGAGGTGGCGGCGCCACAGCTGTCCTGGCTGTCGGTACGCGCGGGCTTCCGCTGCGACGGCGTCGGCACCGACCTGCTGGCCGCCCTCGTCGAGGCGTTGCGGGCGTCCGGTGCGGAGCACCTGGCCAGTGCGGCGTCGCCCGGCAACCGGGCCAGCCTGGCCTGGCACTGGCGCAACGGCTTCCAGATCGTGTCCGATCCCCTCGCCGGGTTCGGGTTGGCTGCCCGGCGGCGGTGAGGCGGCCATCCGGCAGGTTTGACGTGCCCGGTGAGCCCGAATCCCGCGGTGATCAAGGGCGACCCGTTGTTAGCTAACAACGTCACTACTGCGCCGGCAGCGTCCGAAGTATCAGAACTGATACGATTCTTCGGTGCTTGATGAACCATCCGGACTCCTGAGCCCGGCGCTGCGGCGCGTGCTGGACTCGGCAGCGCGTCTGCAGGCACTGGTGCCGGACGCGGTCCTCGTCGGCGGCGCCGCGGCGGCCATGTATGCGGGACACCGGGACTCCTACGATCACGATCACGTGCTCACCGATCTCGCCGAACGCTTCGACCAGGTCCTCGACGCCGTCGAGTCCCAGGACGGCTGGGTCACCAATCGAGTCACGCCAGGGAAGATCATCCTCGGTGAGCTGGGTGGGATCGAAACCGGCATCCGCCAACTCATCCGTCGCCCCCACTGGAGGCCGTGCGGGTCAACCTGCCCTCCGGCGAGTCCGTCACGGCACCGACCCTGGCGGAGACACTGCGGATCAAGGCGTTCCTGATCCTGCGACGCAACCAGACGCGCGACTATCTCGACGTGGCGGCGCTGATCGACCGGATCGGGATCGATGCCGCCGCTGCGATCCTGTCCCTGATCGACGACTACTACGCCGACCAGCACGGCGGCGGCGATGGTGTCGCATCACAGGTCGCCCGCCAGCTCGCCACACCCGAGCCCAGGGACCGCTCGACCACGCGCGACCTGCGGCAGTACAAGAACCTCGCCTTCCGCTGGCGAGACTGGGCCGAGGTGGTCGCGGTTTGCCGGCGGGTCACCGCGGCCATGCTGGACGCGGAGGTGCCGAGATGAGTCTGGCGTTCCGCAACATCGAGGTGTCCCCGGACGACCCCGTGGAGACCTGGCCGACCGAGGCCGTGCTCACCGCGCTCGAACGCGGTGGGCTGTCGCATTGGCGGCGGCTTGCCGCGGCGATCCGCGCCGACCCGTGGGGCCCGGTCGCGCGACGCGTGGAGGAGGCCCTGGCGATCGCCGAGCGGTACGGGGTGGCGCCGCTGTTCGTCGACGCCGTCCGAGCTGCGCGGGAGCGGGCGGAGCGGGCCGAGCGGGCCGAGGTCGCAGCCGAGATCGGCCGGCTGCTCGGTGACTCCGGTCTCGGCAGGGCGGAGTTCGCGGCGGCCGTCGGCACGTCGCCGTCGCGGCTGTCGACCTACCTCAGCGGCAGGATCACACCCTCGGCGGCGCTGCTCGTCCGGATGCGCCGGGTGGCCAGACGACACTGATCACGTCGCTTCGCTCACCGGCGAAACCGCGCCTCCTGGCTGCGCAGCGCCCGAACAGGGCCATGCCCGGGCATCCCGAACTGCGCCGCTGCGCAGGCCGACGTCGACCGAGTCCGTGCCGAACGGTCGTACCTCTACACGTTTGCAGCAGCCTCAGCAGCCTCGGATGGTACATTCGGCGAGGAGTGTCGCCAGACAGTTGCAATAACCTCGTCATGCTGTTTGTGTTCGCACGACGACAGGGGAGATATGGGCCAGGTCAGCACCGTACGTGATTATCTCCCGTCCGCCCCATGGGTGATCGTGGCGCTGGAGCTCGGGGCGTCCGCGCTCGCCGTAGGAGCGGCGGTACTGCTGGGCCTCGCGGCCCACGGCGCGCTCTCCGGTGGCGCCGTGGCAGTTCCGCTCGTCGGTGCTGGGCTCGCTGCGCTGGCTCGCGGTGTGCTGGCCTTCGCAGCCGATGTCCGAGCCGACGCACGGGCGGACGGGATCGCCCGCTCGGCCCGGGCCGAGGCGCTCGACCATCTCGTCGCCGTGGGGCCGGCCGCCCTCTCCGCGCAGCGCACCGGCGCGGTCGCGCACCTGCTGACCGAGGGCGTCGAGGCGCTGGCGACGACCGCCGCCCGGCTGCCGCCCGCGCTGACCGTCGCCGGCGTGACCGCCCCGGCCATGCTCGTGGCGCTCTTCCTCGTCGACCCGTGGGTGGGTGCAGTGGTCGCGGCGGCCGCGCTGGTGGTCGTCGTGGCTCCGATCGGGTGGCGAAGGGCGCTGGCCGCGCGGGGCGCGCAGCGGGTGGCCGCGTACCGGACCCTCGCCGCCCGGGTGCTGGACGCGATGCAGGGGCCGGTTCCCGCACGCCGGGCCGCTGCGCATGCTCCGCCGCCAGGACCACGAGGCCATCCACACCGCCCTCGCGCTGACCGGCACGACCCAGTTCCGCAACCGCAGGCTGGCCGAGCTCTCCGGCGGCGAGCAGCAGCGCGCGTGGATCGCGCTGACCCTGGCCCAGCAGACCCCCGTCCTGCTGCTCGACGAACCCACTACGTTCCTCGACATCGCCCACCAGCTGGAGGTTCTCGAACTGGTCCGGCGGCTGAACCTGGAGCACGGGCTCACCGTGGTGCTCGTGCTGCACGACCTCAACGCCGCCGCCCGGTTCGCCCACCGGATCGTGGCGCTGCGTGCCGGGGCGATCGTCGCCGACGCCCCCCCCCCCCCCGCACAGGTGATCACGCCGGAGGTCGTCGCTGCGGTGTTCGGCGTGCAGGCATGCGTGGTGAGCGACCCGGTCACCGGGGCGCCGGTGTGCCTGCCCACGGCCGTGCTCCCGGCCGTGCAGGGGACGGTCGGGGTGGGCGGCTCGTGATCCGCGTACGGCGACAGATGCCCGGCACTCGCCCGGAGCCCATCGCGTGGCGGTGTTCACGGCTTGATCACTGTCTTGGGGAAGCCGCTCGCTCACGCAGGGATCGGCAGCGTGCGCCGGACGATCCCCATGTCCAAGGGGAGGCCCTCCTCTCGGAGGTCTTCGACGTAGAGGAGGAACGCTTCGCGAGCGTTCTCGATGGCCTCCCCGAGGGTGTCGCCCTGCGTGTGCAGCCCTGGCAGCTCGGGCGCGTAGTCAGCGAGCCCGCCCCGCGGTCCCGTTCAGTCGTTTGACAGTTGCTCGTATAGTGGCTAAACAGTATGCTATGGTCAACCGTCGACTGACAGCGACACAGGTCGTTCAGCTCACAAGGAAGGTGGCGCGCAGGCATGGCTACCAGGTGGCGCTGCTGACCGGGCGAGGTAAGGGCTCACACCAGATCCACGTCCTGCTGGACGCCGAGGACCACGAAGTCGGTCGCTTCAGCATCACCGACCACGGATCGAAGGACGTGTCATGGGGAGTCCTCAGAACGATCGAGGAGGGCCTGGCCGACCTCTTGGGCGGCGCGAGGTGGATGGAGAAGGGCTGATGACCACGTACGATGTCACCGTGACGCGCGAGGACGACCTGTGGGTGAGCGTCGTTCACGGGCTGCCCGCGAACGTCGCCGGTGCGATCGACGGAGAGCACCTGGCCGAACTGCTCGCGGACGTGCCCGAGATCGTGGCCGGCCTCACCGACACTGATCCCGAGGCGTTCGACATTCGGTTCCGTTTCGAGGTGCACGGTCACGACGTCACCGACTCCCTCGGTCGGTTCCTGCAGATCCAGCACGATCTGTCCGATCGCATCGTGCAGCGGAACGAGGCCCGCGCGCAGGCCATCCGCGACCTGACCGAGGCAGGTCTGTCCCGCAGAGCGACGGGCGATGCGGTCGGCCTGTCCGGCGGCCGCATCCAGCAGTTGGTGAGCTGATGCGTGGTCTTCGAGCTGGACGGTCCGGAGATAACGGAGGAGCAAGCAAGTCCCCCGACCCGCGCGACGACTTCGTTGAGGTGCCCCGTTGATCACCGCATGCGGAGGGGCTTGGGTCAACCCAGGCCGAGCAGCGACCGGAGCCGTTGGGGACGCAGGCCGAACGCTCCCGTCGCCGGATCGATCTCCGGGAAGCTCGCGATCAGCCGCTCGACGTCGCCGCGGCGGGTCGGATCGGTGATCGCAGCCCGCGGCGTGAGACCGTCCAGTGCCGGCACCGACTCGTCGCACCACCGGCGTTCGAAGCGCTCCTGCAACTCCTCGACCTGGGCGGGGTCCAACTGGACGGGAGCCGGCTCGTCGTCGACCTCACCACCGATCCCGACCTCGACCGGCCGGCGGTCCTGCCACACCACCTCACCACCGGGCAGCGCGACGGCGAGATCGGCGAGCAGCGCGTCCATCCGCGCCTCGGTCAGCGCGTGCGCGGTGAGCTCCTTCCCGTCGAGCTCGATCATCCCGAGCACCCGTCCGTCGAGGTCGGTCCACACCCAGCCCGCGTCCGTCGGGTCGCAGCGGGAGCCCAGCACGTCGTCGGTATCGCCGGGGACGTGGAGCACAGCGGTGCAGTCGACGAGCGGCTCGCCGTCGGGCCCGGTCAGCTCCGGCGGCCTGGACGCCGCCGCGACCCAGGCGAGCAGCGCGGGTCCGTCGCGGCGGTCGAGGAGATCGAGCAGCGCCCGCTCCCGGCCGGGTGCCACCCCCACGACCGCCCCGATGATCTGGTGACCCGTCCCGTCCGGCACGACGCGGGCGCACAGCAGCGTCCCGACGCGCGCGGAGCGGCTCAACGCACGATCGGTGACGTCGAGGTGCTCTCCGGTGCGCAGGTCACGGACGGTCGCCCCGACGCCCTGGCGCACCTCGACGATCTCGTGGACGCTGCGCTCGACGAGCAGCCAGGACGCCGCGAGCAGCGCCTCGTCGGCTGGGAGGAGCGGGCCGCGGTCGTCCAGGAAACGCTCGAGCCAGCCACCTTCGTGCAGCATGACGTCGAGGCTGATCTGGTCGGCCAGGATCTCGTCGACGTCCTCATCGACCACGGCGGCGTGCATGGCCAGGTCCAGACCGGCCGCGCCCCCACGGCGCAGCACGTAGTTGACCGACTTGCGGCACAGCCAGCCCACCCGATCCGGCAGCGGCACCTGTGCGGGTTTGCCGAGGTGGCACTGCTTGAACTTGCGACCCGACCCGCACCAGCACGGCTGGTTGCGGCCGAGGTCCGGGGTCGAGGCGGTGGCGAACGGGCGCAGGGCCGTCAGATCCGGATCGTCGGCCGGGACGCCGAGGGCCTGCCAGCGGCGCAGAGCAGCGGCGGCGTCGCCGCGGTCGGCCTCGTACCAGGCCAGCCGGTCCTCGGTGAACGCCCACGCGGCCTCGCGACTCGCGGCCCGCAGGTGCGCCTCGGCGTCGAGCACCCGCGAGTCCCGCTCGGCGGCCACCGCGGCGATCCAGCGCGCCATGGCCAGCCGTGGGGCCCGCCCGGCCGCGGCGATGAGGCGGTCGGCCAGGGCGACGAGCGCCGCCACCCGATCGGGGTCGTCGTCGTAGCCCAACAGCTCGTCGGTCACCGCGTCGAGCACCAGCGGGTCGCCGAGCAGGTCGAGGGCCCGCCGGAGGGTGGCCGGGTCGGCCGGGTCGGCCGGATCGTTCTCGGAGCCGGCGAGCAGCTTGAGCGCCTCCATCGCCTCCGTGAGCGACCCCCCCATGCCGAGCCGGTCCATCAGGCGGACGTGTTGCCCGAACTCGGCCGCCCGCTCCCACACCCATGCGTCGTGCGCGAACTCGTCGCCGCGCCGCTCCAACCCCGCTGCGGCGGCCAGCTCGGTGAGCGGCGGCCGGGGCTGCGCGAACGCTGTGGGGTCGCGGTGCAGCATCCCGATCACGATGTCCTCGGCGCTCACCGGCAGCCCCGGCTCGTAGAGCTCGGACTCGTACACCGCCCGCAGCAGCTCCACCAGCTCGGTCGGCGCCTCCGGTTCGTCATCGAGGACGGAGATCGTCACCTCGCCGTCGATGGATGCCCGCACCGCAAGGAGCGCGTCGACCGGGAGAGCGGCCAGCCAGCCGACCGGCCCGCCCCACGAGACCCGACCGTCGGGATCGTCGTCAGCGATCAACATCCCGGCCGCGACGCGGGCGTCGGTACAGCGGAGGAACCCGGCGAGATCGGTGTCGAGATCGAGACGGCTCTCGGCGTGCTCGGCGGCGGAGATCCGGTGGGTCAGCACCGCACCTGCGGCGAGGGTCGGGGCGTGCACCAGGATGTCGGGCGGGAGCATCACCAGCGGAGCGCCGGGCTCCTCCAGTTCCCGATCGACGTCGGCGAGCAGGGCCTCGTCGGTGGGATCGTCGAGATCCAGGCCGAGTCGGGTCGCGACCCGCTCCTCAAGCTCCTCGGCAGCGATCGCGACGTGCTCGCGCGCGATGTCGAGGTACGTCTCGAGCACGACGGCCACGTCGGGTCGCGGGAGCCGGGCCAGCGCGGCGGCGTAGGCATCGGGATCGAACGAGACCTGGTCGAGCAGCGCCCGCTCCACGAACGGCTCGAGGGTCTCCACGAGCTCGTCCATCACCTCGTGGCGCTCCATGCCGCTGTCGAGCAACCGGCATGCGGTCTCCCAGGTCTGCGGCGGTCGGCCGTCGAGGATCTGGTTGGCGATCGCGGTGTACAGCGGAAGCTCTTGATAGCCGATGTCGCGACGGTCGGCACCCAGGAGCGCCGACCGCTCGTCCTCGGTGGTCGGTTCGACGCCCGCGGCTCGCCGACCGAACAAGAATCGCAGTCTGTCCTCGTTCACGTCGAAAAGCGTAGGCCCGCCCGCGCGCCCACCCCGGCTCAGGTCCGGTCGCGCTCGCCGAACGCGTGATGGACGGCGGCAACGGGCTCGGCCGGCGCCGTACGCAGACCCACCTGCCGTGGACCTGAGCGGCGAGTCGGCGGACCGGCTCACGATATCGCGATGCAGGTGATCGTGCCCGGCTCCACCTCGGTGAACCCCGCGTCACGCACCGCCACCGCGTCGCCGCGGTCGACGGCGACACACAGCTCCGGCCACCGTGCAGGGGAAGCCCGCCGGACCGCGAACCGCGGCACCGTGACCAGTCCGCGCTCGGCCGCGATCAGCATCGACGCGTGCCCGACCTGCGCGGCGGCCTTGCCTACGGTCATCTCGACGGCAGGGTTGAGCCAGATCGGGACCGCGCCGGCCGGCACCGGCCCGGGGTCGTCGGGTTCCAGGTCGATGCAGCCGATCTGCAGCCGCGCGACCACGCGGGGCACCTCGTCGACCGGGCCGGGCAACAGCGCCCGAACCTGGGCACCAGCGACGTCCACGGTTATCCCGGGCAGATCCTGCACAGCATCCCAGTGCGCACCGCGGGCCCGACGGGCGATCTTGCGGATCCGCCCGGCGGGTGGGTGAGTATTGATCCACAGCGCGAGCGGCTCATGCCACTGCCCACCCGGCTCGGCACGCGGGTCGAGGCAGACGGCCAGGGTCGCCGCGGCCGCGGCCTCCAGCACCGCGCTGCGGCGCGGCGGCTCCCGTTCCAGACGGAGCACCACCGGCATCGCCCGAATCCGCCCGTCCGGTTCCGGTGGGATGACGGTGTTCACGGGTTCTGACGGTCAGGCGATCGGGACGCGGCGCAGGATTCCCTCACCGGCATCGGCGCGCTCCACCTCGTCGCGGGTGATGCCGAGAACGAACAGCACCATGTCCAGGTACGGGTGCGAGATCGCGGTGTCCGCGATCTCCTTCAGGGCGGGCTTCGCGTTGAACGCGATGCCAAGGCCCGCGGCGGAGAGCATGTCGATGTCGTTGGCCCCGTCGCCCACGGCCACGGACTGATCGAGCGGAACGCCGTAGTGGTCGGCGAATCGGCGCAGCGCGACGGCCTTGCCCGGCCGATCCACGATCTCCCCGACGACCTGGCCGGTGAGCAGCCCGTCGACGATCTCCAGCTCGTTGGCGGCGCAGAAATCCAGACCCAGCTCCTCGACCAGGCCCGCGATCACCGCGGTGAACCCGCCCGAGACGACGCCGCACCGGAACCCGAGCCGTTTGAGGGTGCGGATCGTGGTGCGCGCGCCCGGCATGAGCTCCAGGTCGGCGGCCACGTCGGCGAGCACCGTGGCCGGCAGACCGGCCAACGTCGCGACCCGGCGGCGCAATGACTTGGTGAAGTCCAGCTCACCGCGCATCGCGGCCTCGGTGACGGCGCGGACCTCGAGCTCGGCCTGCGGACCCGAGCGTGCGGCGAGCATCTCGATGACCTCGCCCTGCACGAGGGTGGAGTCGACGTCGAAGACGATCAGCCGTTTGCTGCGCCGGGCGAGCCCGGCTCGCTCGACGGCGATGTCCACCCCCGCCGTGCGGGCCACTTCGAGGGCGCGGGCCCGCAGCGCCCCCGGCGGGTAGATCGTGGTGTCCTTCGGGTCCTGGGAAACCATCAGCTCCAGACCGGTGACCGGGTAGTCGGCCAGCCGCCGGATCGAGTCGATGTTCGCCCCGAGATCGGCGATGGCGCGGGCCACCTCGGCGAACGCCCGCGCGGTGATCGGGCGCCCGAGCACGACGACGGCATGGGTGGAGAGCCGCCGCGACCCCGGTTCGTCGTCGACGTCGAGCGTGGTGCGCACCTGCATCGAGATGCTCGCCATCACCTGCTCGACGGCCTCCTGGAGGCCCTCGGGATCGTGCCGGGTGGCGACCAGCACGCCAAGGGTGAGCCGGCCCCGGATGACGACCTGTTCGACGTCGAGCAGGTCCACCCCGTGCCGGGTGAGCGCGGCGAACAGCACCGAGCTGACGCCGGGACTGTCGGGGCCGGTGACCGTGATCAGCACACTGGTGCCGACACCGAACTCGCCGGGCATCGCGCGGTCCCGGGTCAGCGCGACCTCGGGTCGTCGTCGGGCTGCGTCTCGCGCCCGGTCGACTGCGCCGCCACCTCGTACGGGGACGGGTGGCCGTTGACGTGCGCCTCGTCGCGGAACCGCTCGACCAGGTGCGGGTAGTGCAGCTCGAACGCCGGACGCTCCGACCGGATCCGGGGCAGCTCGGTGAAGTTGTGCCGAGGCGGCGGGCAGCTCGTGGCCCACTCCAGCGAGTTGCCGAAGCCCCACGGATCATCGACGGTGACCACGCGCCCGTACCGGTAGCTCTTGAACACGTTCCAGAGGAACGGCAGCGTCGACGCCCCGAGCACGAACGCCCCGATCGAGGAGATCGCGTTGAGCGTGGTGAACCCGTCGCTTGGCAGGTAGTCCACGTAGCGGCGCGGCATGCCCTCGTTGCCCACCCAGTGCTGCACCAGGAAGGTCAGGTGGAAGCCGATGAACGTGGTCCAGAAGTGGAACTTGCCAAGGCGCTCGTCCATCATCCGGCCGGTCATCTTCGGGAACCAGAAGTAGATGCCGGAGTAGGTGGCGAACACGATCGTGCCGAACAGCACGTAGTGGAAGTGGGCCACCACGAAGTAGGTGTCCGAGACGTGGAAGTCCACCGGCGGCATGGCGAGCAGGATGCCGGTGAGACCGCCGAACAGGAACGTGACCAGGAAGCCGAGTGCGAAGAGCATCGGCGTCTCGAACGTGAGCTGGCCCCGCCACAGCGTGCCGATCCAGTTGACGAACTTGACGCCCGTCGGGATCGCGATGAGGAACGTGGTGAAGGAGAAGAAGGCCAGCAGCACCGCACCGGTGGCGTACATGTGGTGGGCCCACACCGCGACCGAGAGCGCGGCGATCGAGAGCGTGGCGTAGATGAGGCCCTTGTAGCCGAAGATCGGCTTGCGGGCGAACACCGGGAAGACCTCGGAGACGATGCCGAAGAACGGCAGCGCGACGATGTAGACCTCGGGGTGGCCGAAGAACCAGAACAGGTGCTGCCACAGGATCACCCCGCCGTTGGCCGGATCGAACACGTGGGCACCGAACTTGCGGTCGGCCAGCAGGCCGAGCAGCGCGGCGGTGAGCACCGGGAACGCGATGAGCACCAGGACAGCGGTGACCAGGATGTTCCAGGTGAAGATCGGCATCCGGAACATCGTCATGCCGGGCGCGCGCATGCAGACGATCGTGGTGATGAAGTTGACGCCGCCGAGGATCGTGCCCAGACCGGCGAGCACCAAACCCATGATCCACAGGTCGCCGCCGACGCCGGGCGAGCGGACGGCGTCCGACAGCGGGGTGTAGGCGAACCAGCCGAAGTCGGCCGCGCCACCAGGGGTGAGGAACCCCGACATGACGATCAGCCCACCGAACAGGAACAGCCAGAAGGAGAACGCGTTGAGCCGCGGGAACGCGACGTCGGGCGCGCCGATCTGCAGCGGTACGATGTAGTTCGCGAAACCGAACAGGATCGGCGTGGCGTAGAGCAGCAGCATGATCGTGCCGTGCATGGTGAACAGCTGGTTGTACTGCTCGTTGGACAGGAACTGCTGCCCCGGCACCGCGAGCT
>JBOHEP010000489.1:0-3095 GCA_050701075.1 Pseudonocardia sp.
CGGGGCGCCGACGCCTGCCGCGGCGGCCGCGCGGGAGTTGGCGTGCTCGTGGTCGCGGTCGATGCCGAGCAGGCCGGGTCCACTTGCCGGGATGCGGACGACGACGGGGCCGTCCGGGGTGCTGACCATGAGGTTGCGGTTGGTCAGGCCGCCGGGGAGGTCCTCGACGGTACGTGGGCGATGCGACGTGCAGGGGATGGAGTCGAGCAGCGCCTCGACCGCGAGGTCGGCAACGACGGTCATCGTTCGTGCTTGCATCGATGGATGGTAGATATCTCGCGGCGAGCGGTCCAGGCCCTAGTCTCGGCGCTGTGGACCTTCCCGCGCGGGCCCGGATCGTGGTCGTCGGTGGGGGAGTGGGTGGTGTCGCCGTGGCGTACCACCTCGCCGAGCGCGGCGAGCGTGACGTGCTGCTGGTCGAACGCGCCGAGCTCACCAGCGGGTCGACGTTCCATTCGGCAGGCCTGGTCGGGCAGCTGCGCTCCGACCCCGCGTTGACCAGGATGAACGTGGCATCGGTCGAGCTCTACCGGCGTCTGGAGAGCACGGAGCATGCCCCGGGCTGGGTGGGGTCGGGGTCGCTGCGGCTGGCGTCGTCGCCGGCCCGGTTGGCGGAGATCCGCAGGCAGGCCGGCTGGGCGCAGTGGTCGGGGCTACCGCTCGAGCTGATCTCGGCGGACGAGGCGCAGGCGATGTTCCCGCTGATGTCGACCGACGGCGTGCTCGGCGCGGCGTACACACCCACCGACGGGCACGTCGACCCGGCCCGGCTGTGCACCGGGCTGGCCGCGCTCGCCCGAGCGGCAGGCGCCACGATTGCCCAGCGCACCCGGGTGTCGGCGATCGACACCGTGCCGATTCGATCAGGGCAGCGACGGGTCACGGGTGTGCGCACCGACCGCGGGGACGTCGAGTGCGAGGTGGTCGTGGACTGCGGCGGGATGTTCGCCGCGGAGATCGCCCGGTTGGTCGGCGTCCGGATCCCGGTGGTGCCGATGTCGCACCAGTACGTCGTCACCGCACCGTTGCTGGAACCGGGCCTGGAGTCGGGCACGACGGTGCTGCCCTCGCTGCGCGACCCGGACCTGCTCGTCTACTACCGCCAGGAGGTCGACGGGCTGCTGATGGGCGGCTACGAGCGCCGCTCGGCGCCCTGGACCGCCACCGCGCGCTCCTACGACGCCATTCCGGCGGACTTCAACGGCAAGCTCCTTCCGGAGGACTGGGAGCGCTTCGCCGAGATCGTCGAGAACGCGCAGGTGCGGGTGCCGGCGCTGGCCGACGTCGGCGTCGCGTCGGTGATCAACGGGCCGGAGGCGTTCACCCCGGACAACGAGTTCTGCCTGGGCGAGACCGAGGTCGCCGGGTTCTTCGTCGCCGCCGGGTTCTGCGCGCACGGCATAGCCGGGGCCGGTGGCATCGGGGAGGTGATGGCCGCCTGGATCCTCGACGGTGACCCCGGCATGGATCTCTGGCACATGGACGTGCGCCGCTTCGGCCGGCACTACCGCGCCCCCGGTTACACGTTGGCCCGGACGGTGGAGAGCTACGAGAGCTACTACGACATCCGGTACCCGGCGGGTGAACGCGTCACGGGGCGGCCGTTGCGGATGTCGCCGGCGTACCCCTGGCACGCCGCGCACGGGGCGGGGTTCGGGGAGAAGGCCGGGTGGGAGCGGGTCAGCCACTACTCGATCACCGGGGACGAGCGGCTCCGGCCGCGGGGGTGGGCCGGGCATCACTGGTCGCCGTGTGTAGAGCCCGAGCACGTCGCCGTCCGGGAGGCGGTGGGGCTGTTCGACGAGACGTCCTTCTCCAAGATCGAGATCACCGGCGCTGACGCCGCGACGTTCTGCGAGCACGTCTTCGCGAACCGGGTCGACCGTGCGCCTGGCGCGGTCGTCTACACCCAGGCGCTCAACGTCCGTGGCGGCATCGAGATGGACGTGACCGTGACGCGGGTGGCGTCCGAGGAGTTCCTCGTCGTCACCGGCACGGCTTTCGGTCCGCACGACCTGGACTGGCTGCGTCGGCAGGCGCGGCTGACCGGTGCATCGGTGCGGCTGACCGACGTGACAGGTGGGTCGGCGTGTTTTGGGCTGTGGGGTCCGCGCGCCCGCGATGTGCTCGCCTCGCTCACACCGCTGTCACTGTCCAACGCCGAGTTCCCGTACCCGTCGATGCGCGAGACCACCGTGGGCGACGTGCCGGTGCGCGCGGTACGGGTGACGTTCGTCGGGGAGCTGGGCTGGGAGCTGTACTGCTCCACCGAGTACGGCGTCACGCTGTGGCGCACGCTCGTCGAGGCCGGTGAGCCGCACGGGCTACGACCCGGCGGGTACCGGGCGATCGAGAGCCTGCGACTGGAGAAGGGCTACCGGGTGTGGGGCGCCGACATCGGGCCGGAGACCTCGCCGGACGAGGCGGGGCTCTCCTTCGCCGTCGATCCCGGAAAGGACTTCGTCGGCCGGGAGGCGCTTCTGGCGAGGCGTGCCCGGGGAGTCCCGCGCCGGCTGCGCTGCCTGGTGCTCGACGACCCGCGGGCGGTGGCGCTCGGTGGTGAACCGGTGAGGGTCGGCTCCGAGGTCGTCGGGCAGGTCACCTCCGGTGGCTACGGCTACACGGTCGCGCGCTCGATCGCCTACGGCTACCTGCCGACGGGGTCCGATGGTGTGGGGACATCGGTGACGGTGCAGGTGGACGGCGACTGGGTGGACGCCGTGGTGGCCCGCTCACCCCTCTACGACCCCGCCGGCGAGCGCATCCGCGCCAACTCGGCTCCTTGATCGACGGATTGGAACGATCACTGCGGGGCGGCGGCCGGGCGCGGCACGTCCGCGAGGGTCTCCAGGATCTGGTCGCCGTACTTCGCGAGCTTGTTCTCACCGACGCCGCTGATCGCGGCGAGCTCGTCCAGGCTCGACGGCGCCGTCGCGGCGATCTGCCGCAGCGTCGTGTCGTGGAAGATCACGTAGGCGGGCACGCCCTGCTCCTTGGCCGCGGCACTGCGCCAGACGCGTAGCCGCTCGAAGACCGGGGCCGCCTCGGCGGGCAGGTCGGCCTGTGGCGCGCGCGACGGCCGCGCCCGCGGCGCC
>JBOHEP010000490.1:0-7493 GCA_050701075.1 Pseudonocardia sp.
GCCGCTCCGAGTGCCCGACGACGACGTAGCGACAGCCGAGCTTGGCCAGCATCGCGCCGGACACGTCACCGGTGTAGGCACCCTTGTCGTGCGGGGAGAGGTCCTGCGCGCCGTGCACCAGGAGCAGACCGTCGCCGTCGATCATGGTCTGGATGCTGCGGATGTGGGTGAACGGCGGCAGGACGGCCACCTCCACCTTCTTGTAGTACTTCTCCGGCAGCGCGAACGCCAGCTTCTGCACGAGCGCGATGGCCTCGAGGTGGTTGAGGTTCATCTTCCAGTTGCCGGCGATCAACGGCGTGCGGGTCACGACTGCTCCAGTACGGCCAGGCCCGGGAGCTGCTTGCCCTCCAGGTACTCCAGCGACGCCCCGCCGCCGGTCGAGATGTGTGAGAACCCGTCCTCGGGCAGGCCCAGCGCCCGCACGGCGGCCGCGGAGTCACCGCCACCGACCACGCTGAACGCACCCGAACCGACGATCGCCTCCGCCACGCCTCGGGTGCCTGCGGCGAACGGGGCGAGCTCGAACACCCCCATCGGGCCGTTCCAGAACACGGTCTTCGCACCGGTGACCGCCCGCGCGAACGCGGCGACCGACTCGTGACCGATGTCCAGGCCCATCCAGTCCGCCGGGATGGCGTCGGCACCCACCGTGCGGGTGGCCGCGTCGGCCGAGAAGGCGTCGGCAATGACGATATCGGTGGGGAGCACGATCTTCCCGGACTCCAGCAGCTTGGCGCAGGTCTGCACCTGCTCGGTCTCCAGCAGCGAGCCGCCCACCTCATGGCCCTGGGCGACCAGGAAGGTGAAGCACATCCCGCCGCCGACCAGCAACGCGTCGACCTTCGGCAGGAGTGCCTCGATGACGGCTAGCTTGTCGGAGACCTTGGACCCGCCGAGCACCACGGCGTAGGGACGTCGCGGCTCGTCGGTTAGCTTGCGCAGCACCTCGACCTCGGCCAGCACCAGCTCTCCGGCGAACGGGCGTAGCTCGCGCGCCACGTCGTACACCGAAGCCTGCTTGCGGTGCACCACACCGAACCCGTCGGAGACGAAGGCGCCGCCGCGCCCGGCCATCGCAGCCAGCTCGCGGGCCAGCGCCGCCCGCTCATCGGCGTCCTTGCTGGTCTCCCGGGGGTCGAACCGGATGTTCTCCAGCAACACGACGTCGCCGGCCGCCATGCTCGGCCGGCCCGCCGCAAGCTCGACGAGCCGCACCGGCGCGCCGAGCAGCTCCCCGAGCCGCGCCGCGACCGGGGCCAGCGAGTACTTCGGCTCCGGCCCGCCCTTCGGTCGGCCCAGGTGCGCGGAGACGATCACCTCGGCGCCGGCGCCGGAAAGCTGCGAGATCGTCGGCACCGAGGCCCGGATCCGGCCGTCGTCGCTGATCGCGCCGCCCTCGAGCGGGACGTTGAGGTCGGAGCGGACCAGGACCCCGCGGCCCTCGACCCCCTCCTCGATCAGGTCGGCCACCGTGTGCAAAAGCGCAGGACTCACAGCTTCGACGCCACCAGGGCGGTGATGTCGACGAGACGGTTGGAATAGCCCCATTCGTTGTCGTACCAGCCGACGATCTTGACCTGGTTGCCGATGACCTTGGTGAGCCCGGCGTCGAGGATGCAGGAGTGCGCATCGGTGACGACGTCGGAGGAGACGATGGGATCCTCGGTATAGAGGAGGATGCCCTTGAGCGGTCCTTCGGCCGCGGCCTTCATCGCGGCGTTGACCTCCGCGGCGGTGGTCTCCCGGCCGACCGTTGCGGTGAGGTCGGTGACCGAGCCGGTGGGGATCGGCACCCGCAGCGCGTACCCGTCGAGCTTGCCCTTGAGGTGCGGCAGCACCAGCGAGATCGCCTTGGCCGCACCGGTGGAGGTCGGGACGATGTTGAGCGCCGCCGCACGGGCCCGGCGCAGGTCCTTGTGCGGGCCGTCCTGCAGGTTCTGGTCGGCGGTGTAGGCGTGGATCGTGGTCATCAGACCCTTCTCGATCCCCACGAAGTCGTCGAGCACCTTGGCCATCGGTGCCAGGCAGTTGGTGGTGCACGAGGCGTTGGAGATGACACTCTGCGACCCGTCGTAGGCGCTGTCGTTCACACCCTTGACGATCGTGATGTCCTCATCGGAGGCCGGCGCGGAGATGACGACCTTCGACGCGCCCGCGTCGAGGTGCTTGGCCGCGGCTTCACGCTTGGTGAACAGGCCCGTGGACTCCACCACGACGTCGACGCCGAGCTCCTTCCACGGCAGCTCGGCCGGGTCGCGCACGGCGAGGCCCTTGAAACCCTTGCCGTCGACGATGATCTCGTCGTCGGTGGAGGACACGTCGTAGGGCAGCCGGCCCAGGATGGAGTCGTACTTGAGCAGATGCGCCAGCGTCGCGTTGTCGGTGATGTCGTTCACCGCGACGATCTCGATGTCGGCGGCGCCGGCCGCCCGTTGGGCGTCGAGCGCCCGCCAGAAGTTGCGGCCGATTCGCCCGAACCCGTTCACGCCTACCCGCACCGTCACGCGTGCCTCCTCGTTTCCGTCGTGGACCCGAACAGCGGTCGTTCCGCCGTATGGCGGCCAGCCTATCTGCCGACCCCGACACTCACGGGGGAGACGGGGGGTGAGCTGGAGGCGCAGGCACCGTCCACTCCGACGGTGACGAGTTCCTCGGCTCGCTCCTGTTGGTGCCGACCTTCGATCAGCGCTGACGGACCGTTCCGCCCCGCGTCGCTCGATGATCGCGGAGCCGGGTGCACGCAGGTAATATGCCTGCGTGGTGGCGATCCAGATCCGTGACGTCCCCGAGGACGTACGGGATGGGCTGGCAGCGCAGGCCGAGGCGAACAGGCAGTCGTCGCAGCGGTTCCTCCACGGGCTCCTCACAGCGCAGGCCCGCCGTTCACGCAACATCGCGCTGCTCCGGCGGTTCGCCGGCCGTGACGACGGCGCTCGTGCCGTGAAC
This sequence comes from Pseudonocardia sp., assembly GCA_050701075.1. Classification (GTDB taxonomy): domain Bacteria; phylum Actinomycetota; class Actinomycetes; order Mycobacteriales; family Pseudonocardiaceae; genus Pseudonocardia. The sequence continues at coordinate 2,950 of JBOHEP010000490.1, forward strand.
TGGAGATCCTCTGGATCGAGCCGGTGGCCGCCGTCGCGCGGATCTGGGAGTTGCGCGACGACGTGGCCGCCCTCGATGCCGCTTACGTCGCGGCGGCCGAGCTGCTCGAATGTGCCCTCGTCACAGGCGATCCTCGGCTGGCGGCGGCCACCGGTCCTCGATGCCCGATCAGGCCGAGCGCGCCTGATGGACGCCCATCGGCGGTGATCTTCGCTGAGCGTCGGCCGGCGCGTCGGCCCGGCGTTCAGCCCCCCTGGAGCAGCTCCGACGTGACCGCCGAGTCGGTGTCCGGGATGCCCAGGTCCGCCGCCCGCTTGTCGGCCATGTGCAGCAGCCGGCGGATCCGCCCCGCCACCGCGTCCTTGGTCATCGGTGGGTCGGCGAGCTGTCCGAGCTCCTCCAGCGACGCCTGGGTGTGCTCGGCACGTAACTTTCCGGACGCCAGCAGGTGCGCGGGCACATCGTCACCGAGGATCTCCAGAGCGCGCGCCACCCGGGCCGCCGCCGCGACCGCCGCGCGGGCCGACCGGCGCAGGTTCGCGTCGTCGAAGTTGGCCAGCCGGTTCGCGGTGGCGCGGACCTCCCGGCGCATCCGCCGCTCCTCCCACGCCATGACGCACTCGTGCGCGCCCATCCGGGTCAGCAGCACGCCGATGGCGTCACCGTCCCGGACCACGACCCGGTCGGCCCCCCGGACCTCCCGCGCCCTGACGGTGACGCCGAGCCGCCGGGCCGCGCCCACCAGCGCCAGCGCCGCCTCCGGGCCGGGGCAGGTCACCTCCAGCGCCGAGCTGCGGCCGGGCTCGGTGAGCGACCCGTGGGCGAGGAAGGCGCCCCGCCAGGCCGCCTCCGCGTCGCACGTGCCGCCGGAGACGACGGGCGGGGGCAGGCCGCGAACCGGGCGGCCGCGGGCGTCGAGCAGCCCGGTCTGGCGCGCAAGGCTCTCCCCGTCGTGCACCACGCGCATCACGTATCGAGCGCTCCGGTGAAGCCCGCCGGCGGAGATCACGTGGGCCTCGCAGGTGTGGCCGTACAGCTCGTGGAGGTCGCGACGCAACCGCCGCGCGACCGAGCCGGTGTCCACCTCGGCCTCGATCACCACCCGGCCGCCGACGATGTGCAGCCCGCCGGCGAACCGGAGCAGCGAGGCGACCTCCGCCCGGCGGCAGCACGGCTTGGTGATGGTCAGCCGGCTCAGCTCGTCCTTGACCGTTGCGGTCATCGCCACCGTCGCGTCCTCCTCATGGTTGGCTCCCCCCGATAACGGCCGAGCCGCCCGCACCGGCCACGATCGCGGCGAGTGCGTCGGCCAGTGCCGCCGGATCGTGCCGCGGCGTCGCGACGTCGACCGCGGCCACCGAGGCCAGGTGCACCTTCCCGCCCGGGGACAGCATGTCCCGAGCCACCCGTCGTAACCGCTCCGGCACCGGGACCGCGGCGACGTCGGCGAGCACGGCGTCCACCCATAGCCCCGGGGCGTGTTGGGAGAGTACGGCCAGGTGCTGTTCCGGGGAGAACCCGGCGGTCTCCCCCGGCTCGGGAGCCAGGTTGAGCACGACGACCCGGCGCGCCGGGCTGGCGATGATCGCGTCGCGCAGCTCGGGAACGAGCAGGTGCGGCAGCACGCTGGTGAACCACGAACCCGGCCCGAGCAGCAGCAGATCGGCACTGCGCACAGCGTCGAGAGCCTCGGGGCACGCCGTGGGACGAGCCGGGCGCAACCGGACCCGCTGCACCCGTCCCGGGGTGGACGCGACCGCGACCTGCCCGCGGATCCGGTGCACCCGCCCCGGTTCGCCGCCGGGGTCGAGGCCGGTCACGTCGGCCTCGATATCCAACGGTTCACAGCTCATCGGCAGCACCCGCCCGCGCAGCCCGAGCAGCCTGCCCACCTCGTCGAGCGCGGCCACCGGATCACCGAGCACCTCCATCAGACCGGCCAGCACCAGGTTGCCCACGGCGTGCCCGGCCAGTGCACCCGAACCGGCGAACCGGTGCTGGAGCAGCTCGACCCAGTGCGAAGCAGGCTCCAGCGACCCGCCCCGTTGCCCGCGGGCCAGTGCCGTCATCGCCATCCGCAGATCGCCGGGCGGCAGGACCCCCAGCTCGCGGCGCAGCCGCCCCGACGAGCCGCCGTCATCGGCCACCGTGACGACGGCGGTGATCCGGCCGCCGAGCAGGCCCCGCTCGTCGAGATCACCGAGCACGCCCCGATCACCGAGCACACCCCGATCACCGAGCACACCCTGATCACCGAGCACACCCTGATCACCGAGCACACCCCGATCACCGAGCACACACAGGGCCGAGAGCGTGGCGTGCAACCCGTGGCCACCGCCGAGCGCGACGACCCTCACGGTGTCCGATGGTGAGCTCGCACGCTCGCTCACGGTGTCCGATGGTGAGCTCGCACGCTCGCTCACTCCCGCCCCAGATCGCGGTGGGCGACGCTCACCGCGATCTGGTCGGCGCCCTCCGTGCCCGACAGCCGCCGCGCCAACTCCTCGCCGATGGCCACACTGCGATGCTTGCCACCGGTGCACCCCACCGACACCGTGAGGTACCGCTTGCCCTCGCGGCGGTACCCGGCACCGACCAGCCGGAGCAGCTCCAGGTAGCGGTCGATGAACTCCGCCGCGCCCTCCTGGCTGAGCACGTAGTCGCGCACGACGTCCTCGCGGCCGTTGTGCTCGCGCAGCTCGGGGATCCAGAACGGGTTGGGCAGGAACCGCACGTCGACGACGAGGTCGGAGTCCATCGGAAGCCCGTACTTGTAGCCGAACGACAGCACGGTGACCCGGGTGACCTGCTCGGAGCTGGTACCGAAGGCCCGTTCGAGGGTTTCCCGCAACACCGGCACGGTGACCGTGGAGGTGTCCACCACCAGGTCGGCGTTCTCCCGCAACGGGCGCAACAGCTCCCGCTCCGCGGTGATGCCGTCCACCAGCCGGCCCTCGCCCTGCAGCGGGTGGCTGCGCCGGACCTGCTCGAACCGGCGTACCAGTACCGTGTCGGCGGCCTCCAGGAACAGCAGCCTCGGCTTGTAGCCGCGCGCGTCGAGGTCCTTGATGACCGCACCGAGGTCGGCGGTGAACGCGCGGCTGCGGACGTCCATCACCACGGCGATCCTGGTGATCTCACCGCTGGCCCGTGCGCCCAGATCAACCATGGTGGCGATCAGTTCGGGCGGGAGGTTGTCCACCACGAACCACCCCAGGTCCTCCAGCACCTTGGCCGCGGTGCTGCGACCCGCCCCGGACAGCCCGCTGACGAGCGCGACCTCGATGCCGCGCGACACCCTGCACCCTTCCCGCTCGCCCGCCGCATTCCGGCTGCTCATGGGTCTTCCTGACCGACGTTGAGGGCCGCGTGCACGGCGGCGGCGGTGCGGGGACCGAAGCCCGGGAGGGCGGCGATCTCGTCGACGCCCGCGGCCTTCAACTTGCGGACCGATCCGAAGTGCTTGAGCAGGGCGGTGCGTCGGGACGGTCCGAGGCCGGGCACGGCGTCCAGTGCGGAGCTGGTCATCGCCTGGGAACGGCGCTGGCGGTGGTAGGTGATGGCGAAGCGGTGTGCCTCGTCGCGGACCCGTTGCAGCAGGTAAAGCCCCTCGCTGGTGCGGGAGAGGATCACCGGGTCGGGGTCGGCGGGCAGCCACACCTCCTCCAACCGCTTGGCCAGTCCACACACGGCGACGTCGGTGACGCCGAGGTCGGCGAGCACGTCGGCCGCGGCCTCCACCTGGGGCTGGCCGCCGTCGACGACCAGCAGGTTGGGCGGGTAGGCGAAGCGGCGCGGCCGGCCGGTCTCGGGGTCGATCCCGGGCCGGTGGGTGATCGGAGACGGCGCGCCACCTGGCGAGGCACCATCAGCGGACCCGCCCTGATCGGGCGAGGCGTCACCATCGGCGACGCCCTCGGCCGTCTCGGCCAGGTAACGGCGGAACCGGCGGCGCACCACCTCGGCGATCGCCGCGACGTCCCCGCCGGTCGCGCCACCCCGGATCTCGAAGCGCCGGTAGTCGGACTTGCGAGCGAGCCCGTCCTCGAACACCACCAGCGACGCGACCACGTCGCTGCCCTGCACGTGGCTCACGTCGACGCACTCGATGCGCAGCGGTGCGGTATCGAGCCCCAGGGCGTCCTGGATCTCCTGCAGCGCCGCCGAGCGGGCTGTGAGGTCGCCCGCCCGGCGCAGCTTGTGCTGGGTGAACGCCTCGGCAGCGTTGCGCGCGACGGTCTCGGCCAGCGCCCGCTTGTCGCCGCGCTGGGGCACCCGCACCTCTACCCGGGAGCCCCGCAGATCGGACAACCACGCGGTGAGCGCGGTGGCCTCGGCCGGGAGCTCGGGGACGAGGATCTCGCGCGGGACGGGCTGGCTCGCGTCGTCGGCCGCTTCGGCCAGCGCCGCCTGCTCGCCGTAGAACTGGACGAGGAACCGCTCGACGAGCTGCGCGGTGTCGGTGGGCTCCACCTTGTCGATCACCCAGCCGCGCTGCCCGCGCACCCGGCCGCCGCGCACGTGGAAGACCTGCACCGCCGCCT
>JBOHEP010000491.1:0-19414 GCA_050701075.1 Pseudonocardia sp.
CACCTCGGGATGCCCAGCTTCCCGCAGATCGCCGGACGCTCCATCCCGCCCCCCGACACGCCGACCTGACGGACGCCGCGGGAGACCGGGCCCGGCCACCCGAAGATCATGACCTAGTCCAGAGAACAAGCAGGGCTTCGGGTTCCACCCGTTGACCGCGTGGTGCACCAACGTCGGTGACAGCCTCGCGGTGATGCTGCGCCCGGGCAACGCCGGGTCGTTCACCGCGTGCGACCACATCGCGGTGCTCGACGCCGCGCTCGGGCAGATCCCCGCGCCGTGGCGCACCGACGTGCTGGTCACCATCGACGGCGCGGGGGCCTCCCACGACGTCGTCGACCACCTCACCGCCTTGAACACGGCCGCGGCGCACGGGCGCCGGGGCCGCCGGGTGGAGTGGTCCATCGGCTGGCCGGTCGACGAGCGGACCACCGCCGGGATCGGCGAGCTGCGCGAGTGCGACTGGGGCGAGGCGCTGCACGCCGACGGTGTCCCCGACCCGCAGGCGCAGGTGGCGGACCTGACCGGGCTCCTGCGCCGCGGGCCCCGGCGGGGCCCGTCTGGCGACCTGGCCCGCCGACCTGCGGGTCATCGTGCGGCGTGTCCCCCGACCGGCCGGCAAGCCGGCCAGGCTCGGCGAGGACCCCGACTGGGAGCACGGCACGTTCGCCACCAGCACCGCCACCGGCCAGGTCCAGTGGCTCGACGCCCGCCACCGAACCCAGGCCCACGTGGAGGACCGAGTCAAGCAGCTCAAGGCCTGCGGCGCCCGATGTCGTTTGCTGGCCGGTCGCGACCTCTGCCATGACGTGAGCGGCTCACCTTCGGCTCGACGCTGCGTTCGAGCGCCACAGTACGCGCGGGCCGGCCGTAGCTACGAGCGATCGATCGGGCGTAGCGTCGGCATCCGGCCGGCCTGACGCTGAGCGGCCGAACGTGGGTGTTCTCGGCGACACCGGACATGAGCCGGCCGCGCGACCCGGCATCGCTGACGCGCCGCTACGGGCGTCTCGTGGCGAAGCTCGGGATCGACACCGTGCTCAAGGAACTCCGGCGCTACTCGGCAACGGAGCTGCTCACGGCCGGGGTTGACCTCCGGACGGTCGCCGGCCGACTGGGGCACGGCGACGGGACCACGACCTTGCGCCATTACGCCGCGTGGGTCGGGTCCGCCGACCAAGCGGCCGCGAGCACGATCGGCGGCCCAGCAACGCGAGCCGGGCCGCGGTGTCCTCGCGATGCTGCCAGAGCAGCTCGACCGTGGGCGCGTCGATCGAGACCCGTCGCATCTGGTGCGACTTGGTTTCCTTGAGCAGCATCCCGTCGGATGTCCGGACGTAGTTCTCGTCCAGCCGGACCATGCCGGCGTTGAGGTCGATGTCCTCCCACTGCAGAGCAACCACCTCCCCGCGCCTGGCACCCAGCACCGCGGAGAGCCAGACGTACAGGCCCCCACTCGGCGGACGCTGTCCACGCGGCTTCGACGATGAGCGCCATCTGCGCACTCGACGGCGGCCGCGGGTTCGGCCTCGGCTTCGACGGCGGCCGGACCTACGGCATCGGGTTGAAGCTGATCCACCCCCACCGCACTGCGGCGCTGCACGCGCCGGAGAGGATCGCGTGGATCGAGCGCACGCTCGACGCCGCGTAGGGCTTGCAGACGTGACGCTTGCAGCCGGCCGCCGCACAGTCGTGCTTGCCCTCCTCCGCGTGTTTCTCGACGAACGGCTTGCCCGAGCACAGTGCGCGGCATTGCCGAAGCCGGCCGTAGAGCGCCTCCAACCGCTGGGAGGCGTCGCGCACGAACAGCACCAATGGCACGTCACCGACGGCAGGGAGGATGTACATCCGGATCTGCGACTCGTAAGTCATGCGCGTGGTGGGGTCGATCTCGTGCTGCTGCATCCACCGTTCGAGCAGAGCACCCACCGTCGCCTTGGTGCGCGCCGACCTTGAGTTCATCGGCGTCCGACAGGAGCTTCGTCCGGAGCTTCTCCGCCGCGCGGTACGCGGCGCGTTCGGCGCGCTCCCCCTGACCCTCGATCTCGACGCTCTCGACGAGCACGATCCGCTCGTCGGTCGACGGATCTTCGCCGGCCGAGACCCGGACCTCCCAGCAGCGCGCACGACGTCGAATACTGCCGCGCTGCCTCGACACCGGGGCGTCGGATCGTGTGGTCACGAGCGGAAGCTAGCTGACGCCCACATGCCCGGCGACCGGGTGGTTCACCGGCACGGCAGGCGCCTGATCGGGCACTGTCGGCACCTGAGCTCGGCAGTTCGTGGATCAGTTCGTGGATCGTGATCCAGTCCAGCGAGAGCGTGCCGCGCTCAGCGCGCCGATGTCACGCTCAGCGGGTCAATCACGCTCGGACTGGAGTATCTTGTCAGTAGTTGGACGTCGTGGGCGCCCGACGAGACGCGAGGCCGTGTGACCCGGGGCAGACCGGGAGCACGGCCTCACGCATGTCCGGCCCGTCAACAGTCGATCTCGATCACCGTGAGCCGGTCCGCCAGCACGTCCCGGTAGCTCGTCCGGCCCTGACGGCTCGCGCGTACGGCGCTGGCGATGATGTCGGCCAACCAGAGCAACGGCTCCGTCTCGCCACGCTGGTGGCCCAGGTGGACCCGCGTGCCCTTGGGCAGGTCGAACCGGACGCTGCGCAACAACTCCACGTCCCGACGGTCCAGCACGTTGCCTCGTGACTCTGCTGTGATGTCGAGGACGCCGATGGCGTGGAGTTCTCCGACGAGGCGCCGGAGCACGATGCGCCGAGCGCGCTCCTGACCGCGGGGAGGCACCGGGGCACCGATCGCCACGAGGTGGGTGCCGGTCAGCGATGCAGCCGTGGTCACAGCGGCGTGCCGGTCGCGATCGTCCATCTCGTTCCAGTGCAATTTGTTCGTGCGCCGGCCACCGCGCAGCGCTCGCATGGCGTCCCGGGCCTGATCGAGTTCCGTCGCGAGTACGGCCGCCGCGAGCACGTAGAACCCGAGCTGCCCACACTCGTGGAACGACTCATCCAGGTAGGCGACCGGCTGCGGCATCGGTCGAGCCTACGAGCCCCCCGACGTCCCCGCGGTACGTCCGTGACTTGGCGTCATCAGCGCCGCGGACGCTGGTGACCGCAGCCGTGCATCACGGCGACGTCGTGGCGTCCTGGTGTGGCGGCTCCCTGGTTACCCCGCGAATCCCAGCGGGCGGGGTCACCGGAAGAGCGCGTCGAGGGTCTGTGCCGCGGCGGAGTCGGTCAGCGGCATCGCGTGGCTGTAGATCCGCAACGTGGTGGCGGCGTCGCGGTGCCCGAGACGATGTTGGGCCTGCAGGATGTCGCCCTGCCCGATACTGGTAACCGGCAATGTTCCAATCATGTCGAATAGCTCTGGTTGGGGTGTCGGGGTGAGGGGCATTCGTCAGCCAGTGTGACTGCGGGACAGGGCGAGTGAGGCTGCGTAGCGGGACCAGTCTCCGCCGGCGTCTCGGGTCCAGCGGGTGGCAGTTCCTGGGCTGAGGTGTGGAAGGTCGGCCAGGACAGCGGCGGGGACTTCCGCGGCGAGCTGGAGCAGGGTGGCGCGCCGGCCTGGTAAGGCTCTGATGCCGAGGTGGCGCAGGCGTTCGCCGAGCCGGGCGGGGGTGATCGGAGGGCCCGGTAGGTGTCCGGGGAACAGCCAGGGGCTGGGTGTTGTCGGTGACCCGACGCCGATGTAGCGGCGGCCGGTGTCGAGCAGGTCGGTGAGTAGACCGGCGAGCGGCTGGGGGGCGGTGATGTCGTGTGCGCCGAAGCGCACTGACACGCTGTCGGGGTGGCGCTGGACCTGGTCGGTGGTCATGACCGCGATGCGAGACAGCTGTTGGCCGTAGCAGAGTAGGAGGGCGCCGGCGACACGATCGGTGAGGTCGAGGGTGTCGTCGTGGAGGAGGCGGGCGAGCAGCGACCAGCGCTGGCCGCCGTCGATGGCTGTTCCGGTCTTACGGCGTAGAGTTGGCACTAGCAGTGCGCGGCAGTGCTGGTGTTGGGCTGCCCAGCCGAGGAAGTCTCGGATCTGGTAGCCGGCGGACCCGTTCGTGAGCCAGTCATCGACGTGGGCCTGCCGGCATTGGCTGAGCGTGAGGCCTTGCTGGTCGAGCCAGTTCAGGAAGCGGCTGGCGGTGAGTAGCTGGGTGCGGGGGTAGTTGGTGGCGGTCCGCGCCTGCGGGTTGTCAGCGGATCGGCGGCGCAGTCGGCGCAGGACCTGCCAGGTGGCGTAGGTGTGCAGGAGCCGACGATGCTCGGCGTGTGTGAGATCGGCGAGCAGCGAGCCGACCCAGGTCTCCAACCGGACCATGGCCTCGTCTCTGGCGGGCAGCACGGCGCTGGCGACCAGGACGTGGCGCAGGTAGTCGGCGGCGCGTCGTTGTGGATGGGTGTCCAACCCCTGGTGGGTGCAGGCCAGCGTGCCGGCGGCGATGTCGGTGAGAAGGCGTGCACCGGCTCCGCCGCGTAGCCAGTTCAACGCGGTGCGCGGCGTGGTCGTGCTGATGATGGCCTCGTGGACCTCGCTCAGCGCAGTGGCGATCTGCTCGCCGCCGGCACCCAGCAGCTCACTGGTTCGGCGGCGCAACGCGCAGCGTTCGCACCGGCCGCGCTCATAAAGCTTGTCCTCGATCCCGCAGTCAGCGCACACGTGGGTGGCGGGCAGTCCGGCGCAGTCGGCGCAGGTGGTCGCTTCCGGGCCGGCCGGGACGACGAGCCGACGGGTGGTGTGACAGCTTGCGCAGGTGCCGCGATGGCGTAGTGCCGTGGTGTAGCAGGGGTCGCAGACCGGCCCCTCGGTCCAGTTCGCCGCCGGTGGCGCAAGCCGGCCGCAGCGGGCGCATGCGGTGACCCGTCGGGGCGCGCAGCCGGTGCAGACCGGCTCCGGTCCCGACGCGAACGAGCACGGCCGGTGTCGCCCGCAACGGCTACAGTCCGCCGAGGGCATCTGGAAGCAGCCATCGCAGATGTCGGGCTCATCGCCGTGGGCGCGCTTGGCGATCCGTCGTGTGCGCCCGCAACGTCCGCACGTGCGCTGCGGACGATCCGCGCAGCGGGCGCAGACCGCCCGGCGCTCACTGTCGCGCCCGGCGACCGGTTTGCTGACCCCGCAGCGGGCGCAGGCTTCGGCGAGCTCGCGGCGCCTGCAGCGGGCGCAGACCCCACCAGCGACCGAACGGGTCAGCGGCCGGGCGACCCGTCCGCAGACCGCGCAGCTGGGCACCGACAGCGACGCTGCCCCGTGGGCCAGCAACTCGGTGACCAGCCGGCCGACCACCGGCGCAGCCCCGACCGCCAACGCACCCGGGTCAGCGCGTAGCGCCGCGGCCAGGCTGCGCAGCGCCGCGGGATGGGTGATCACCGCCGCGATCGCTGCCTCGACCTGGGGCAACGACAGCGCCGGGGCGGCGCCCAGCACCGCGGCCACCACCTGCTGGTGGCGCTGCTCACGGCTCACTAAATCTCACTTCCGCGGTAACGGCGCAACCCGTGCTCGCCGCGGTCGGGACGGCGGTGCCGAGCCCGCCGCATCACCGCTGTTCGTCGCGGGGGCCTCGGCGTAGGCCTCGACCAACTCGGCAGGCGAGCAGTCCAGGATGTCGCACAACGCCGCCAGGGCGGTCAGATTGAGCCGCTCCGGGACCCGTACCACCAGCCGGTAAACCTGCTCCCGGGACAAACTCACGCCCCGTTCGGCCAGTAGCGGCACCAGGTCGGTGGTGGCGAACATCCCCCGCTCGGCCATCAGCCGGCGCAGATGCCACCGGTAGCCGATCTGCCTGTTCATCTCACCCTCCCGAGGTGTCGGTGTGGAACGCCCGGGCCAACGCCGAGCGCAGCATCTGGTTCTTCGCGTCAGCGCCGACCGTCGTGTAGATGGCCGTCGTCGACGCCCACGAGTGCCCAACCTGCTGCTGCACGAACAGCGGATCGACCCCGTCCTCGATCAGGTGCGACACATAAGAGTGCCGTAGGCAGTGGACCGACAGTTCGGCCGGCAGCCCGGCCGCCGCCCGGTAGAGCGCGAACCGGTCATCGACCGAGCGGGTCGAGATCCGGCCACCACGCTCGGTCGGCCACACCGCCGCCGGCTCCGCACCCTCAAAGCGTGGTCGCACCTCGACGAGGTACTCCTCGAGCGCCTCGACCGCCCACGGCATCACGCTCGCCACCGCGCGCCGCCGCGGTGGGGATCCGCGCATCGCCTTCCCGAAGCGCACATGACACACCCCCAACCCGCCGAGCTGTTCAGCGGCAGGGTTGGCGGTGAAGTCGGTCAGGTCCAGCATCGTCGCTTCCCGGCAGCGCAACCCCCAGCCGTAGGTCACCTTGAACAGCGTGGCGTCCCGGAACGCCGTCAGCCACCCCTTGCGTTCCGAACCGGCCAGTCGCTGCGCCCGGTCGTCGGCGGCGTCGAACAACCCCTGGCACTCCACCCGAGACAGCGGCCGCCGCTCCGGGCGACCCTCGTAGTCCGCGACGTGGGTCGCGGTGTTGCCCTCGTAGCAGATCTGGGTCGGCCGAGCCCCGACCCGCTGCTCACACTCGGCGACCCAGCCGTAGCGAGGATCGGTCACATATCCGCAGAACGCCGCCACCGCGCCCTGATAGCACCGCACCGTCGAATGCGCCCAGCCCCCCTCAGCCACCCAGCGCTCGAGCTGCTCGGCCCGCCAGCTCCACGGCCAGCCATCAGCGAACACCTGGAAGCGGCGCACCGTCCGCTCGCGACCCTCGATCAGCGACCCGCCGAGCCGACGGCTGAGCTGCTGACGCCGCCAACCAACCAGCATCTCCTCGAACAACCCCGACTCCACCCGCAGTGGCGTGGCACCTCCCACCACGGCCAGCGCCGCCACCCCCGGCTGCTCCATCCCGGCCACCCCCCCACGCCCGGCATCACATGCCTCATCGAGGTGTTGGAGGCAACCAAACCGGATGCCGCATCCTGCCATCGAATGCAACGGGCATGCGTTACCGCAGGCCACGCGGCGTGTCGAACACGGCCGCTTCCTCACGCGGCCTCACCCGAAAACCGCAAGCCCAGCAACCACCACGGTTACGAAACCCGTCGAACGCCTTCCCGTGTTGCACTTGATGCAACACTGCGGATTACCAGCACGGTGGCGACGGTGTGGCGGAGCCGGTGCAGCGTGACGTCCGGGTGCCCGGCGCGTTCGGCGAGCGCGGCGAACCAGTGGCCCGCGCAGCTGGTCGTCAGCCAGGTGGAGTGATCGAGTCGCCGGGAGAACAGCCACGGCCCGAACCGGGCACCGCTCCCGCCCGGGTCGTCGTGTCGGTCGAGATCGGCCCGCTCTCGCCAGGCAGCAACACTCGACCTCCACAACCGGGCGGTGGTCGCGCCGAGCGTGAGCCGACGGACCCGCCCGCTCTTCGTCGGCCCGACCATCTCGTTCGAGGCGCCACGGCTGATCGTCAGGACGTCGCCGTCCAGGTCGTCGATATCCAGGGCAGCCAGTTCACCCCGCCGGGCACCGGTGTCCGCGGCCAGCCGCGCCAGGAGCAGGATCTGCTCGCAGCGATGGACGTCCGCCTCGCCGTTGCCGGCCGCGGCGCGCCGGCGACGAGCATTGTCGGCCTCGGTGGCGCGACCTGGAGGATCCGGCAGACCGCGTCCACCGGCGCGTGGAGTCGGGTCGGCGCCGTGGACGGCCCGCGCATACCCCGCAGCGGCGGCCGTCCAGGATGCCCTCGCGATACGCCCAGCCCAGCGCCGAGCGCAGGCACCGGACCCGGGAGGCCGCCGTCGCCGGGCCGACCCAGCCGCCGCCCAGCCGTGCACCGCGGCGCGCAGGACCGCGGGGGTGACCTGCGACGCCCGCCGCGTCCCGAGGGGATCCCGGCGCAAGGCTCGGACCGTCGACCGGTACCGACCACGGTCGCCGGGCGCCAGCCGTGCGCGGCCGCCATCCAACGGTCGAGCAGGTCAGCTACCGCAACACCCGGGGCGGCCCGGCGGCCGGCGCGGACCGCGTCGGCCTGGGCGGCCCACCGCGCGAGTGTGGCCTGGGCATCGTCTCGGTCGCCGTGCACGGTGATCGACCGCACCAGGCTCCGGCCGGAGACCGCGTCGGGGCCGAGCGCAACCCGCAGCTCCCACACGCCGGGCCTGCGCTGGCGCAACGATCCGGCGCCTCGACATCTGTTGGTCATGCAGGACGATAAGCATGGTTCGACGTACCCATGGCCCTGCTGATGAGTTCGGTGTTGGGACCGTTGTGGGGATGGGCCCACGACCGAACCTACGCCATCTCATGACCTTCTACGCGTCGCCGCAGGTCAGAGCCGGTGTAAGTGTGGTGCGCCGGATGGGATTCGAACCCCTAACCTTCTGATCCGTACGGGGACCAGGCACATCACCGGCTACAGAGGTACGCGAACGGGCATCACTGGCACCGGCTGGCGGCAGTTCGTGGCCAGGACTGTGGCCAGAGATCAACCAGGCGGGTCAGCTCGGCGCCGGTGAGCGACCATCGTCTCCGGGCCCAGCTCGATGAAGTCCGACTCGTCGAACGCACCGACGACCGCGTCGATGTTCGCCCGAAACAGAGCCAGCAGCGCCACGTTCGTGACGTTGCCGGTGGCAACGACAAGCAGCCGGCTCGGGGATCCGGAGAGCAGGTGTCCGTCTCGGAAATCCCGATCCTTCGTGACCACGATCCGACCTTGAGCGTCGGCCACCTCCGCGATCCGACGGTCGGGCGTCCGGTTGCCGTCCGGCATCGCGGACGTGTGCAACGCGTCGTGCCCGGCGTCGTTCAGGAACTGGGCAAGCCGAGCCGGAAGCTGTGCGTCGACGAGGAACCTCACGCCGCGCCGAGCGGGATCACCCGACCGCCACCCGCAGCAAGTGCGCCGAACTCCAACGCGGCGAGCAAGTCGTCACGCTCCAGATCCGGGTAGTCGTCGAGCACCTCGTCGATCGTCATCCCGGATGACAACAACTCCAGCAGGTTCTCGACCGGATAGCGCAACCCGCGCACAGTCGGCTGGCCATGACAGATCGCCGGGTCAGAGGTGATGCGGTCCAACCGGCTCATGCGCCAGAGCGTACCGCCCGACCGCATCGCGTCGGGAAGAGTTCGGCCACCAGCCGAGCTGCAACGATCGTGACCAAAGATCCAGAACTGTTCTTAGAAAACGATCTAGCCCTAACCGTTCCCGCTGGTCAGGGCTAATGTGGATCTCGTGCGCCCGAAGGGATTCGAACCCCTAACCTTCTGATCCGTAGTCGGCACGCTGACGCCCACATGCCCGGCGACCTGGCACATCACCGGCACTGCGGGCGCCCGATCGGGCGCCAGAGGCACCGGTTGACGGCAGTTCGTGGACCGATTCGTGGACCGAGATCACCTGCCAACAAGGCGTCGACGTCAAGCGTTGGTCCCTAGAACTGCCACCCCTGCTCCTGCGCGAACTGCACGAGGGTCAGGCAACGGATGCCGAGAGCGCGGCAGGCGTCCGGGATTCGCGGCTTCTCCAGCCTGTTGGACATTGTCTCCTCGGTCACGACGACGCCTTCACGAGCATGAGCAAAGCCAATCACGAACGCATCGGCCCGATTGCGGCTGCCTCCACCTGCTGCCAACTTCGGGTGGCTCGCCAGTACCCGCATCGTTCCGGCCTGAATGTCCTCATCCAGTGGTACGAACAAATCGCTCTGACTCTTTGCCCACGCTCTCGTCTCGTCGTCGCGCTTGCTCAGTTCGATGTCAACTTCGTCCACAGCACGTACGTGACCGAGTTGAATACTCTGCTCAATATTGGCCCAGAATGTGGGAAATACGTCGGGCAGCAACAAGTCACGACGACCCTTGATAAGTGCACTGGTGTCGAACGAGTAGAGCGGCTGCGTCACGCGGACTCCGAAAGAGCGGCCATCTCGGCCAACCGGTCGATCTGGTCAACCTTTACATTGAGGAACGAGGCGGCCAAGTAGCTGTCGATTACTCGCCGTCGCCGTGCGTCGGCAATCCGCCGGACAAATCCCTTGCCCAGGTCTCGGGCCGCTGTGCGGTACCAGTTTCCGCCGCTCGAGATCGCACGTTCCTCTTCCGTCGCGTACGCAGCCAAGAATTCCTGGCGTCGGCCCTGGTAGAACTCCGGAGTGATACGACCTAGAGTCAGCAGGCGACGGGCGAACGCCTCAGCACTGACGCCGAACGGGGAAGCAGCGTCTCTCAGCGACGAGTAGCTCCAGGAGTCCGGCACCGCACGCCGCCCTGCAACCTCGGCGCTGGCGAGTACCAGCTGACGAGGCATGAGGATGGCTGCCGCGATCGCATTACACCGAGCTTCGAGCTGTCGGTCGGGATCGATTGCTCGGGCATCAGTGATTGTGTCGCAAAGTCCGCCGGTGTGCAGGATGAGGTGAGCGTACTCATGAAGCAACGAGTACAGCCTTCCGCGCGCAGCGTCGCTTCCATTGACCATAATGACTGGCAGAACATCGTAATACAGCGCGAACGCACGCATCTCGGCAGTGGCGACGCGGCCACCCGAACTTGCCATCACTAAAATGCCCGCTTCTTCCAAGGCCGCGGTCCACGCGTTCAGGTGCTCGAACTTCGTGCCGCCGGCTTTCGGGAGTGGCAGCGGGGATTGGGCGAGGAGTAATGCGCGTGCAGCAGCCGCGATCTCTTCGTCGGTGCCGGCCACTGGGTCGAGTCGCCATGTAGTGGGCGACGGCATCTCGTCCAGCTCAGCCAGCTCAAGAGCCGATTCGCGCTGCGCCATCGCACGCCGGTACTCACCGTGCAGCTCGGGAGACCACTCGCCCGACTCGGCTCCGGCGTGGCGACGGAAGTCGCGCATGGCGTCGAAGTCGCGTGGCGGCTCGGACAGGAAAAAAACGGCAAGTGGACGCTTGTAGACCTCAGCCGCCGTGCGGAGCTGCGCCACGGTGGGCGATCTCGCGCCAGATTCCCACTGCTCGACACGATCGTCCGCAAGGTGCATCTTCCGCGCGGCGGCGAGCGGCGTGAGGTTGACGCTCTCTCGTGCCCAACGAAGCACCGACGGCTGAACGCTCGTCGGGATCGACTTGGGCATGCTCTCATCCTCCCTGAGCCACGGCTGACGGCGGTACCGCCACGTCGGGAGCGACATCCATCGTAACCACGTTGTACTCGTCGTCCCCGACACTTTGCGCCGCCGTGGGTGCAACGCGCTCCATGGCGTCTGCCCAGGCTCTCCGAGCGAGGCCGGGTCCGGGCTGCGCCCGGCCCCCGGAGGGAGCCGGCCCGCCGAGGGCCGGTGCTCTGGACTGGAGTCTGGGCACAGCTGGGGGCCGGGTGATCTGGTGGGTCTCTCCTCGCGTCGGCGGGACGGGTTCTGCTCGGGGTTCTGGTGACGGTCCAGGCTCGCCGGAGGCGACCGCGGAGCGGCCGTAGGGCCTGGACCGTCACCAGGTTCTCGGGCACCGTCATCGCGCCGACGCGAGGAGAGACCCCACCCAACGCGGTCCGGTCACGTCGCCACCTGCGAAACCGCAGCAGGACTTCCCTCGGTCGGCCGTCGGAGAATGTCGGTGGGCCATGCGACCCTGACGAGCATGGGTCGGGTGACGGCAGTTCCGGAATGGGTGACGCGTTCGCGGCTGATCGTCGCCGCGACGGAGGAATTCCTGCTGTGGCTCTACGGCCAGACGGGGGCTCCGGACGCGTTGGGGTCACGGGTGGCGTTGGCGTGGGTGGGTGGCTGCGATGACGTCAGCGGCTCGCCGATGACGCATCGGCCGTTCGGGCCGGCGCAGCGCCGTGCGGTCGGGGAGTTCATGGTCGCTGAGGCGATCTCGGGTGCGAAGCCGTATCCGCCGGTGGGCTGGTTCGAGGAGTTCGGCGTCGGCGGCGAGGACGTGCCGGCCCGCGCGTTCTGGGAGAGCCACGCCGGGTGGGAGTCGACGCGCAGCTATGCGCGCGGGGTGACGGTTGCGCTGGGCTGGTTGTTCGGCGCGATCGAGCCCGCGGAGGTGATGACGCCCCGGTTTTACGAGGACGGCGTGGAGATCCCGGACGTCGACCGACAGGCGTGCGCGCAGACGTTGCACGACTTGTCGGTGCGGCCGCTGCCCGCACCGGCGTACCCGGTGTTGACCCGGCACACCGTCGACCGGGTGAGGAGCTGGACCGCCTGATCACCGGTGCCGGCCACGCACGTTCTGGCGTGGCCTGGCACCGGTCGCGGTCAGCTCTGGTAGCTGAGCGTGTCGTCCGAGTCGGCGCGGGAAGGGTCATCTTCGTGTCCGTCGAGGACCTGGTCATCGACGGCGGCGGCCTGCTGGTCGGTGTGCTGGTCGGTGTGGTGCCAGCGGGCGAGTTCGGCGGCGCGTTCTTCCTCCTGGTGCTGCTGGTCGTAGGCGGCGCGGGCGTCGAGTTCGACCAGCGTGCGGCGTGCCCCGGTGACGTACTCGGCGACCTCGTCGGCAGAGGGCCGGCGGAGGTGGTCCTCGTTGACTTGTGCGGGCTCGGCGGCCGCCACCTCGCGGATGTCCGGCTCGGGTGTGTGCAGCACGTCGCGCGAGTCGGCGCGGTCGATGGCGTCGCCCGACGCCTTGTCGACGTCCTCGATGTCTGCGGCGTGGTCGTCGGTGAGATCGTCCGGGGTAATCTCACGGTGCGGGTCGTCCTGGGCGGCGGCGTCCTGGTGGGCGGTGAGCCACTCATCGGCGGTGACCCGCTCGGGTGGGGTCGGGTCGTCCTGGTGACGGCGGGCGAGTTCACCGCGTGCGTCCGCGCCCTCAACGCGGGTATGGGCGGTATCGAGCAGGTGGCGGGCGCGGGCGTTATCGACGAACTGGAGCTGTTCGGCCTGCTGGTCGAGCGTGGCCGCGAGGGCGCGGGCCTGCGCGGCCTGCTCCCGGAGCTGCTCCTGCTCGCCCGGCCCGGCCGCGCCGTCGGCTTCCGCGTCGCGGAGCGCGGCCGTCTGGCGCTGGGTATCAGCTGCCTGTCGGGTGCCGGCAAGCTCGTTGGCGACGTAGCGCGGGCCCCACTTCTCCTCCCGGTCGGCGGCGTGGACGCGGATCCACAGCTGCCCGTCGGTCATCTCGGCGAGATCGCGGGCGGTGTCGGGGCGGCCGAGGGTGCGCCAGGCGGCGCGGTATGCGGCGTACTGCTCGACCTGCCCCGGGCCGGGCGGGGTCCCCAGGGCGTCACCTGCGCCGCGCCCGTCTGCGTGCCCGTCGGCGCGGCTGCTGTCCGCGCGATCGGTGTCGGCAGGCTGGTCGTGGCCACGGATCTCGCGGTAGGCGGCGATCTGCCCGACCTGCCGCGCCCACTCCGCACGTGCGGTGTCGTCGGCGGGGACGGGCCCGAACGCCTCGACGGCCCACCCGGGCGCCAGCTGGCCGGCGCCGGCGGCTTGGCGTCCGAGATCCTGGGCGTGCTGGTCCAGGTGGCCGGCCAGGGTGGTGAGGTAGGCGTGCCACTGCGGGTTGTCGGTGCGCGGGGTCCAATCGGTGAACGTATCCCCGACGGGGTCGAGCTGCTCGGCGTGCCCGGCCCGGATTCGGGCGTAGAGCACGTTCGCCAGGTTCCGGGCGCCGTCCAGCTCGCTGGCGGTGACGGCGTCGGTCAGGGCGTGGTGGGGGTCGTGGCCGGCGAGTTCGACCCGCCGCAGGATGCGGGTCAGGGTCGCGGCGCCGTCCTCGGCTGCGACCCGCGCGCGCTCGTCGGGGGTGAGGGCACCGGAGTAGGTGAGCTGGTCGAGCCATTGTGTGGTGCGTTCGGTCGCGGCGAGCTGGGCGGCGTCGGCGAGCATCTCCGCCGCGGTCTGGGCGCTGCCAGCCTCGGCGGCGGCCTGCTCGGCGGCGGCGACCGCGGACCGGTTCGCCGCATCGGCGGCGTCGGTGGTGTCCAGGACCCGGGCGAGCACGGCGACCGGGTCGCGGTGCAACGTGTGTGCCGCGCTGCCCTGGGCGGGGTCCTCGACGACGGCGAGGGTGACGACGTGGGCGGTGTTGGCTTCCTGGCCGCGGGACATCCCGACATACAGCGCGGCCGGCCCGGTTCGCTGCGTGACGACGGTGTGGGTGGTGTCCACCGTCGCGCCCTGGGCGGCGTGCACCGTGGAGGCGTACCCGAGCGCGAGGTGCTCGGCCACGTAGGACGCCGGCAGCACCATCGCCGGGGCCGGACCGCCGCCCGCGGCGCGAGGACCGGTGAGCGGGGTGACGTCGAGCGCGCCGTCGTCCCGGACGCCGGTGACGCGGAACCGTTCGCGGTTGATCACCCCGCGCGGGTTGCCCTCGACCCCGGCCAATGTCCAGTCCAGCTTGCGGGCCTCGACGACGTCCCCGAGTCCGGCGACGGTGCCCTGCAGCCCGAGCATGACGCCCTGCTCGTCGACGCGTCCGAGCCGGACGAGTTCGGCGCGCAGCGACGCCGACAGGCGGGCGGCCTGCTCGTTGGTGTCCACGAGCAGCATCGACCGCTGCCCGGTCAGGGTGTCGGCGAGCCACGCCTCGGCGGCGGAGGCCTCGGCCTGCTCGGCGGTGCCGGCATCGAGGACGCGGCCGTGTTGGTAGTAGAGGCGCAGCACCGACTCATCAGCGGCGCGCAGGCGCAGCGAGGCGCCGCGTTCCCATTCGTGAGTGAACCGGCGGGCCTCGGCGAGCTCGTAGCGGACGCCGGAGGCGGCGACCAGGTCCATGCCGCCCCCCGCGCCGACGGCGGCGAGCTGGCGGTGATCCCCCACCAGCAGCAGCTTCGCCCCGACGGCGTCCGTGCGGGCGTGGATCGCGGCCAGGGCGGCGGTGTCGGTCATCGCGGACTCGTCGACCACCACGAGATCCCCGCCCCGCAGCCGCCACCCCTCATCGGTCGCCATCGGGCGCGGTCCGGGGCCGGTGCCGGTCTCGAGTCGGGTTTGCGCGGCGAGCCAGGCGGCGACGTTGCTCGCGGTCAGCCCCTCGGCCTTGAGCACCTCGGTCGCAATCTGCGACGTGGCCAACCCGAACACCCGCCCCGGCCGATCGCCGCCCGCCCCGGTGGGCGTTCCGCCGAGAGTGGGCGGGTTGGTCCATGCGCGGGCGATGGTGCCCACGACGAACGACTTCCCGGTTCCGGCCGGGCCGATCAGGGTCTCGACCCGGGCGCCGGAGGTGAGCACCCCGCGCACGGCGGCGGCCTGATCGGGGCCCAGCTGCACGCCGGCGTCGGTGAGCCCGGCCAGGAACCGGGCCGCGACCGGGTGCGGCAGCGCGGCGGCGTCCCCCGCCGCCGTCGCCGCAGCGAGCACGCGCTCGGTGCGGATCTGCTCAGGGGTGGCGTAGAGCTGCGAGCCCGGCGCGACGTAGGCGGATGCACCGTTGTCCAGGCGCAGCGTGTCCGGGAGCAGCGCATCCCCCGGGCGGGCCGTGTCCAGGCAGGTCGCCGATTCGAGGGCCTGCTCGGTGAGCTGATCCAGCAGCCGGCCGACCTCGGCGCCGGTGGTGACCCCCAGGTAGTCCGGTAGGGCGCGGTCGATCGCCGCGGCCAGATCCGCTCGGGTCCAACCGGCCCGCCCGGCCTGCACATCGGCCAACGCGACCGCGATCACCTCGGCCGGGTCCCACCGCATCGGCTCCGGCGGCCCGTCCCCCCGCGCCCGCAGCGCGGCATGGGCCACGCCGTGCAATCCGCCGTCGATGTCAGCGCGCAACTTCTCGTGGACCCGGTCGAGGACCTGCTCGCGGGTCTCCCCTGTGTGGCTCTTCGCCCGCCTCGTGAGCAGCGTGGCCTGCTGGGCGATCCGTTCGCGCTCGACTCCGTTCGGGGCGCGGCCGTAACGGGCCTCGAACGTCTCGGTCAGCTCCGCGGCCTTCGCGGTCAGCGCGTGCCGACGGGTGGAGATCAGATCCATCGCCTCCTTCGCCACGCCGAGCACCTCGCGGGCCTTCCCGTCCGGGCGGGTAGCGAGCAACATCCCGAGGGCATGGGTCAACCGCTCGTTCGTCGTTCGCTCCGCAACAGCGGCCGCGGCCGGGCGCCACCGGTGCAGGCTGCGGCCGTCGATGGTGCGCCACACCCCGTCCGGGCCGCGGACCTTGTTGAGCACCCCGTTGTGGATGTGCAGCTGCGGGTCGTGATCGCGGGAGTCGTGCTGGAAGAACGACGCCACCGTCCACTCGCGCGCATCCGCCCACCGCCCTGCCGCGCCGCCGTGCTTCCCCACGCGGGTGAAGCCGGCGTGCTCCTGCATGTAGGCCAGGCCGGCGTTGTTGCCCGCCCAGATCGCCTCCTCGACGGCCTCGCGGAACTGTGCCCAAGCCGCCGCGGTCTCGGCGTCCCCGGCGTTGCGGGCGTTCACCTCCTGCGCCTCGAACGCTGTATGGACGAGCGTCACCGATTTCTGGACGCTGAACGTGATGTCGTAGAACGCCACGTTCTGCCGGGCCGACTTGCCCGCTTGAACGGAGAGTTCAGCGCGGCGTTCAGGGCTGGCGTTCGGCTCCTGTTCAAGCGCGGCGGCGTACAGCTCGTCCTCGGTGCGGTACTTCCGTCCGGTGTGCCCGAGCGTGTCGACCTCGTCCCACTTCGACGGGTCGGAGAACCCTTCGGCGCACGGGTCGAGGAACCCCTCGTAGAGCGCACGCATGTCCTGGGCGTCGACCAGCCGTGACAGGCCGAACCGTTCCGCTCCGGCCCCCCACCACCGGCCCGGGGGCTCGCCCTCGGCCACGGCGCCGGTGTAGTAGTTCTCCCGGCCGGTCGCGACCTCCTTGAGCAGGTACTCGACGCTGTAGCCGGAGTTGATCCTCAGCACCACGACGACCACCGACCCACCGAAACGATCATGAAACGGCGCGGGGCATGATCAACCGCGCGGAGCGTCGGTTCCGGCCGGCCGGAGGCCGGCCCGCACCCGACGATCAGGATGCAACGGTGTGCTGCCCTTGATCTTGTTGCTTGTGTCCGTCGCTTCTGGCTCTTCGTTGCTCGGATGGAGTAGTGGTCTCTGGTCGGTGTGGTCCTGCCGATGGCGGTTGTGCTGGGCGCGGGTCTGGTCGTGGTTCTCATCGGTGTGCGGCTTCCTCGATGGTCGGGTCGTCCGTGTCGTCGGCGTGGTCGGCCGGGTTCGGGCCGGTTCCGGTCGGCGTGGCCGGGGGTGTGGTGATCAGTCGGAGCGGTTCGGGCTGGGCGCGCAGGGTCTTCAAGACGCTGTGGGCGGTGCCGCGGGAGACCTCGGCGGCGGCTTCCAACTCGGTGACCGTGGGGAGCCGGCCGTGGCGGTGGGCGTGCCGCGTAGCGGCCGCCCGAGCCCGCTCCCCCGCCGGAGATCCACCCGACCGGCGGACCGGGGGTTCAGCCGTTGCGTCCGGAGCCGCCGCGAGGGCCGGACGGACCGGCTGGGCGGCGTCCGGCGCTGGACGCTGAACGGGCCCCGGCGTCGACGGCTGAACAGGGCGAGCGGTGACCGACTGAACGGGTACGGCGTCAGGCTGAATGGCGACCGGGGCCACGCCCTCGGGTGAACGCTCGGGCGGCGCGTCGACGGCGAGCAGGTACAGCAGATGCGCGACGATCGCCGCCGCGATGGCGGGCCACGCCCCGACGCCGAACCGCAGCGCCGGTGATGCCTCGACCGCGGAGTCCGACGCAAGGAACACCGCCTGGGCGAGCCCGGACAGCCCGGCGGCCAGCACGACCACCGACCACGCGTAGCGGGCCGCGCTTCCGGACAGGCGGGCGGTGGCGGTGTAGGCGACCAGCGCCAAGCCGTCGGTGATCAGCGGGTAGAGCCAGGCGATCACCTGCGGGACCCGGGCGGCGTGCGCGACCTCGTAGAGCCCGTGCGCGGTCGCGACCGCGGCGCCGAGGGCGACGGCGAGCCCGGGCAGCCAGATCGCCCACCGGGTCGCCCGCCCGGCCGACGACCCCGCCCGGCTCACCGCTGCGGGTTCGGGTGCGGTCATCGCAGCGATACCCCGTTCAGGTGGCGCGCGCCCGGCTCCGGGGCGGGCTCGTCTCGCGCATCGGCCCACCACCGGGCCAGGACGTCCACGCCGTGTAGGCCGGGGACCTCGACCGCGCCGGCCGGGCGCTGGTTCCACTCGTGGCGGGTCTGGTGCCGCTCGATCGAGCACGACCCGGCCGACAGTCGGATGCGCCGGACGACGCCGGGGCGGGCGCGGTCGTGCCAATCCCCCGCGAGCGCGACCGATGCGGCCGGGCCCTGGTAGGCCGCGCACCACGCCTGCATCAGCCACAGCAGTTCCTCGACGACGTCGGGGTGATACAGCCAGCATTCCGGCAGCGCGTTCGCCCCGTCGGGGTAGCGCAGGAAGATCGCCCGCAACCACCCGGTCAGCTCGTCGAGCACCTCCCGGATCAGGGCCTCGTCGGCCGGGGCCATCAGCCACGACGGCGCCGGGGTCGGCGCCGGCCGCGCGGACATCGCCGCGACGACGTCGGCGACCTTCGCGACGAGCCCGGCCAACTCGTCGACCCGGTCAGCCATCCCGGTCAGCGGGGCCAGGGCGCGCCGGAGTTCCTCGACCTCCCGGGCCAGCGCGGCGACCGCGCCCGCCCGGGCGAACTCCGCACCCTCGTCGTCTCCGCCGCGGGGGGCGGGCGGGTTCCCGGGCCCGGTCACCGCGACCATCCCGCATCCCCGTCCACGTGCGCCCCATCGTCGGTCAGGCCGTCGTCGGTGACGTCGCCGTACGCCGATGTCGGGCGGGCGACGTGCCCGGGATCGGTGTGGGCGTGCTCGATGCGGGCGAGCAAGGCCTGCTTGTCGGCCAGGAACGCCGCCCGGGCGGCCGGGTCCGCGTGGCGCCCGGCCGTGCTCAGCTCCCTCAGTCGGCGAGTCAGGGCGGCGATCTCGGCCACCGACGGCGAGCTGTCCAGGGCCCGGTCATGGGTTCGGTCGGTTGCGGGCATGGGGCACCTCCGGAAGGGGGCGGCGCGCCGGAGCGGAGCCGCGGGTGAGTGGGGGTAGCTGCTGGTCAGGCGGCGGGTGCCGCGGTGGGACGGACAGCGGCGGTGCCGCGGGAGACGCCCGGGCCGCGGGATCACGGGTTCCACCAGCCCTGCCCGACCCGCCCGTCCCCGTCGAGCGGGCGGGCGCCTTCCGGCCGGGCGTCGTCCGGCCGCGGGTCGGGCAGCGGCGGTAGGCCCGGGCGTCCGGCGGGTGCGCCGTCGCCCGGAGCCCAGCCGTGGGCAGCCGCGCCGGTGACGGCCAGAACGGGGATCTCGACCGTGGGCGGGTCCAGGTCGACCGGCACCCCGCGCCGCGCCGGGCGCACCACGGAGCGGACCCGGGCGACTTGGCCGGCCGTCCACCGCCAGCCCGCACGCATCGCCCGGCGGCTGGTCGCCCTCGTCCACGCGGTCCCGGCGGACCTCCAGCGGCGGGCGGTCGCGGTCGCGACCCGGGCGGGGTGGGTGGCCCACACC
>JBOHEP010000492.1:0-2600 GCA_050701075.1 Pseudonocardia sp.
GACCGTCTGGATTATGCCGACCCTTCCCGCCTACCCACCCCCGCCGAGCAGCGGCTCCTCACCGAGGTCGGCATAACGCGAGGGTCGGCATAATCCACGTTATTCCGATATCGGCATAACGTGGACACTACCGCTGAATTGCGGACCTTGATCACCTCGTCACGCACGGCGGAGGGGTCGGCGGTACCTACTGCCGGCTCTCGGCACGCAACCGCCGCGACGTGGCCGCGCCGGCCAGCACGGCCACGGACCCTGCTGCCGTTTGGCGGCCGGCTCCGCTCATCGATGGCTTGGAAGCGTTGCGGATCGCGTTGCATGGCTATCCGACACCGCTGCCCGCATTGATCAACTCGCAGTCGGTGCCTGCGCCGTGCGATCCGAACGTCGCCGCGGTGCGCACGTGCTTGAGCGAGGCGACCGCCGCCGACCTTCGCTACAGCGGGACATCGTCTCCACCCATCGTTCGTCGGATCCACGTCGACACAGGTGGCGATGATCTCGACCTGCACTTCGGTGGGCCACACGGGCGGGTCTGTCACGAGGACGATCTCGCGCATGAAGTTGCGGATCATCCGTCGGACTTCGCCGCCCCCGAAGGAGGTGGTGATGCCCTCCTGCGGCTCCAGCACGGCGGCACCGATCGTTACGTGGAGCTGCTCCGGGCCTCGGGTCATCTTGAACTGACCTGGTGACGGCCCGCCTCGGCTACGCCGGCGTACTCGACCTCGAAGGCGGGCAAGCGCGATGGGTCGGTCGCTTGGGCCTGCGAGACGTTCTGGCTGGGTGACGATCATGTTGCCGTGGCCTTCGACCGTGACCGACTTGTCGACCGTGGGCACGCCGCGGGCAACGTCGTCCCACGAGCGCAGCGGCCGACCTTCGACGGGACAGAGTCGTGAGCGATAACGCCGATCCGCCCGGCGTCGGTCAGGCTGATCCGCAGCGGGATGGAGCTTCCCCACGACTTCGGGCCCTGGACGAGCCCCTTCGCATCGAGCAGTTCGACGGCCTCAACCATCTCGGCCTGGTCGACCTGGTAGCTGCCGATGCCGGACCGGACGTCGTCGAGGAACATGCTCGGCATTGGCTGCTCGCGGTTGTGCTCGTACAGCCAGCGCAGGAACGCTTGCGCGGTCACGTTGATTGGCGGCTTCGCGGGCGGTGCTGCCGGCGACGCTTCACCGTCGACGCCGACCTCAAGCTCACCGAGCAGGCACGAGCGGTGACGAACAAGCAGAGCACGGAGGCCACCACAGCGGTGGGCAAGTGGAACGACCAGGCCGCTGGCTCCGTGGTCGACCGCAACGCCCCGGGCCAGATGTCGCTGCCGGCACTGAAATGAGCGCCCCGGTGAAACATTGCGGCTAGACCGGTGGGGTGCCGTACGGCTGCGCGTCGATCGCGGGGTTTGGCAGGGTGGCAGGGTGTCGATGTGAGCATTCGCTACCCCGCCCCGCTGCGACCCGGCGACGGCATTGCGGTCACCTCGCCCTCCTGTGGCGTGGGCAAGGAGATGCGGCCCCGGCTGGACTTCTGCATCAAGCACCTGCGCGGCCTCGGCTACGACGTGGTCGTCGGCGACTGCATGGACGGCTCCGGTGTCACGAGCGCCCCCGCGCCCGCCCGGGCCGCCGAGCTCACCGCGATGCTCGTCGACCCTGCGATCCGCGCCGTGGTGCCGCCCTGGGGCGGGGAGCTGGCCATCGACTTGCTGCCGCTGCTCGATCTCGACGCGATCAGTGCGGCGGAGCCGACGTGGCTGGTGGGTTATTCCGATCTCACGACGGTGATGCTGCCCCTGACACTGCGCACCGGCATCGCGACCCTGCACGGCAGCAACCTGATGGACACCCCGGTCGCGGTCCCCGAGCCGCTGCTGCCGTGGCTCGCAGCGGCCACCGCGCCCGCCGGCAGCGAGCTGTGGCAGGGCGCCGCGGCGTTCTACCGCAGCGGCCGGCACGACCACTACGCCTTCCACCCGGACGTGCGGGAGATGACGCTCAATACCCCGGGCCGGTGGAAGCTGCTCAGTGCGCAGGACGGCGCGGCAGCGCAGGTATGCGCGACGGGACGGATGATCGGCGGCTGCTTGGAGACGGTCTCGATGCTGCCCGGCTCGCCCTACGGCGACGTCGCGGACTTCGCCGCGCGACACGCCCGGGAGGGTCTGCTCGTCTATGTCGAGGTCGCCGAGGCTGACGCCGTCACAGCGGCGCGGATGCTGCACCACCTGCGCCTCGCCGGCTGGTTCGACCGCGCCAACGCCGTGCTCGTCGGCCGCTCGGCCGGCCCGTCCTCCGGTCATTTCAGTCAGCACGATGCGCTCGTGCACGCCCTGGGTGATCTGTCGGTGCCGGTGCTCTACGACGTCGACCTCGGACACATCCCGCCGCAGCTGGCGATCGTCAACGGTGCGTTGGCCACCGCCGAATTCACCCCAGCGACCGCCACCCTCGTCCAACGCCTCATCTAAGGACTTACCGACCAATAACGTCCAGTTTGAGGTCCATGATCTCTAGTGTTGTGCTATGGCGGAGATGGTGGGGTTCGCGGAGGCGTTCGCGGCGGGGCTGGCAGCGGCGTTGGTCGAGGTGGCTCCG
>JBOHEP010000493.1:0-2475 GCA_050701075.1 Pseudonocardia sp.
GGCCTCGACCTCGGCGACGGCGAGCCGGGCCCGGTCCACGGTCGCGCTCGTCTCGTCCCGCAGCGGAACCCGGCGCCGCTGCGCCGGGTCGGCCCGCTCTGCGGCGTCCGGGGTGGACGTCTCGCGGATGTCGGGCACGACCAGCTCCGGCAGCTCGACGTCGTCGAGATCGCGGTCGTCGATCCGGTCCGCCGCGCGGTCCTGGTCGGCAGCCGCGTCCGCGTCAGCGTCGGTGTGGCGGTCGATGGTGCGGTCGTCTGCGTCGCGCTCGTCATCGGGTGCGTTGCGGGCCGGCTCGGGGTGGACGTCCGCCACCGTCTCGTCCTGCTCGGTCGTGCGGTCGGCGTCGTCGCCGCTCCGCGCGTCGCGCCG
The DNA here is from genome assembly GCA_050701075.1 of Pseudonocardia sp. Classification (GTDB taxonomy): domain Bacteria; phylum Actinomycetota; class Actinomycetes; order Mycobacteriales; family Pseudonocardiaceae; genus Pseudonocardia. Next base: position 373 of record JBOHEP010000493.1, read on the forward strand.
TCGGTCGTCGTGCTGCTGCTCGTCGAGGTGCCGCTCGTCGAGGTGCTGGTCGCCGTCCTGCTGGTCGTCCTGGTGTGCGGTGTCGTGGTGCAGGTCGGCGGCGGGCAGGTCCGCTTCGGTGAGGTCGTCGGTGAGGTCGTGCTCGGTGATCGGCCGGTCGGGGTCGGCAGCGAGCTTCGCGGCGTGGTCGGCGTCGAGCCAGTCCTGTGCGGTGATCCGGTCGTCGGGTGAGTCGACGTCGATGTCGCGCCAGCTCAGCGCGAGCCGGGCGCGTTCGCCCTGTTCGCGGGTGACCGTGGTTTCGATCAGCCACAGGGAGCGGGCGTCGTCCGCGGCGGTGAGGTCCGCGACCTGTTCGGCGAGTTGGGCGGCCTGCTCCCGCGCGGTCTCGGCGGCGGCGCGGAGCTGCGCGGCCTGGTGCGGATCGGGGTCGGCGTCCGCCCGCGCCTGCCACAGGGTGGCGTCGGCGCGCGCGGTGCGCAGTGCGTCGTGGGTGGCGTCGAGTTCGTCGGCGACGTACCGCGGTGCCCACGCCTCCTCGCGGCGGGCGGCGATCACTCGGGCGCGGAGCCGGCCCTCACTCATCTGCTCCTCGTCCGCGCCGGCGTCCGGCAGGTCCAGCGCGGTGTGCGCGGCCCGGAAGACGGCGTGCTTCTCGACCAGCCCGGCCGGTGGGGCGGCGCCGAGCGGGTCGGCGTCGTCGGTGTGGTCGACGAGTTCTCGGTACGAGCCGGCCCATCCTGCACGCGCTTCCCACGCCGCGCGGGCGGCCGGGTCGGTGGTGGCGTCGGGGACGGGTCCGAGGGCTTCGCGGGCCCACTGCGGCGGGTCCGCGGCGAGCTGGGCGCCGAGTTCGCCCCGGCGGGTGTCCGCCGCGGCGGCGAGCGCGGCCAGCCCGGCCGCGTTCGCCTGGGCGGGGTCGCGCAGGTCGTACGGGATCAGGTCGGCGTATCCGCCGATCTCGGGGGTGAGCTTGCCTTCCAGAGCGGAGCGGATCCGGAAGTGCAGCACCTGCGCAACCGACGTGGACCCGTCCAGGGTGGTCGCGGTGACGGCGTCGCGGAGCACCTGGTCGGGGTCGTGTCCGGCCAGCTCCGCCGTGCGGAGCAGGGCGTCGAGGGTGCCGCGGGCCTCGTCCGCGGCCAGCGCGACCCGGTGCTGTTCGGGCAGGGCGCCGTCGGCGGCCAGCCGGTCCAACCAGACGCCGGTGCGCCCGGTCAGCGACTCGTCGATGACGGCGAGCATCGGGTCGACCTGGGTCATGGTCGACCGCGCGTGCTGCTGGGCGTGTTCGGCCTCGGTGAGCGCGGTCCGGTTCGGGTCGACCTCGCGCGGGGCGATGGCGTCCGCGACCACCGCGGCGGCGTCGCGCTGCGCGATGGTGTGGGTTTCGCCGCTGGCGGTGTCGGCGCCGGTGTTGCGGGTGATCACGTACAGGGTGTTGCAGTCGCGGCCGCGGGTGGACTGCACGTAGCCGGCGGCGGGGTCGGTGCCCGACCCGAACACCGAGTGCCCGGCGTCGACGGTGCGGCCGTGCGCGGCATGCACCGTGCTGGCGTAGGCGAGGGTGACGTGCTGGCCGACGTACCTGGGCGGGAGCTGCATCGGCTCCCCCAGCCGCTCGACCACCGTCCCGGCCGGGTCCGTGTCGCGGCCGGTGACCGGGGCGACGGTCAGCCCGCCGTCCTCGCGCAGCGCCGTGACGCGGTAGGTGGTGCGGTTGACCGGAGCTTGGGTGTTGCCGTCCCAGCCCTGGAGGTGCCAGGCGTTGCGGCGGGCCTGGATCAGGTCCCCGACTCCGGCCGCCGTCCCGGCCCAGCCGGGCATCCCGAGCTGCACCCCGTCCTCTTCGACGCGACCGAGGCGGATCAGCTCGGCCCGCAGCCCGGCGGACACCCGGGCGGCGGCCTCGTTCGACCCGACCACCAACAGCGCATCGCGGCCCTCGATCGTGTCGGCCAGCCACGCCCGCGCCGCCGCAGCCTCGGCCTGCTCGGGGGTGCCGGCGTCGACGATCCGGCCGTGCTTGACGTACTCGGCGACCACCGTCGGGTCCCCGTCACGCAGCCGCAGCGACGCCGGGCCCTCCCACTCGTTGCGGAA
>JBOHEP010000494.1:0-2592 GCA_050701075.1 Pseudonocardia sp.
GGTGTCGACACCGCGGAGTCGCCGCTGCGGCTGCTGCGCGCGGAGTACGAGCTGGTGGCGTTCCGGTCCCGCGACGAGTTGACCTTGCTGCGCGAGTGGTGCCGCGAGATCACCACCGGCGCCGCGACCGGGATCGCGGTCATCACCGGCACGGGTGGGGCCGGCAAGACCCGCCTCGGGCTGGAGCTGGCCGCGGAGCTGCGCAGGGAGGGCTGGTACGCGGGCACCCTGCCGAAGAACCCCGACGGGGTCGGCTGGCTGGCCACGGTGGTGTCGCCGGTCCTGGTGATGCTCGACTACGCCGACGGCCGTGTGCAGGACGCGATCACGCTCCTGCAGGCGTTGCGCGGCCGGGTCGGGCGGCCGGCGGTGGTGGTGCTGACCGCGCGCAGCGTCGAGGGCCAGTGGCTCCATGAGATCATCGAAGCCCTCGACAGCGAGGGCCACGTCTATCGGCAGGAATCGATCGGGCTGCCCGACCTGCACCCGGACGGGGGCGACGTCTACCGGCGCACCGTCGCCGCGCTCACCACCGGCCCCGTCGCCCCGCTGCGCGTTCCGGCAGGTATCCGGTGGACGACGCTGGACTTCGTGCTGCTGGGCTGGATCGCCGCCCAGGGCGCGACCGCGCTGCCGGCGACCCCGGGCGAGCTGTACGACGAGGTGCTGCGCCACGAGCAGAACTACTGGTCCACCGTCTACCGCGACAACATCAAAGATCGGCGCCCCCACCGAACCAGGCTGCGGAAAGCAGCCACATGCCTGTCTCTGGTCGCCGCTCCGGAGGCCGCGGTGGACACGGTGCTCGAGGCGGTGGACGACCTGCGCCGTGACCCACGCGAGTTGCACGACGTGCGCGACATCCTGATCACCTGCCTCGCTCCGGGCGCCGGGGAGGGCATCGCGCTGCGCCCGGACCCCGTCGGTGACCACCTCGTGCTCACCGAGCTTCGGGGCGACGAGCCCCTCCTGCGCCGCGCCGTGGCCGCCGCGGGCGACGCCGGTGTGACCCAAGCGGTGACCACGTTGGTGCGCGCCGGCCACAACGACCTCCACACCGCCACCCGCCTGATCACCAGCCTCGTCGAGGCCGACACCGAGCGGTGGGCTGCGGTGCTCGCCGTCGCCGCCGCACAGGGCGGAGCGGCGGCAGCGAGCCTGGAACAGCTCGTCGACCGCGCCGACAACCCGCTGCCCCTGGATCGCCTGTCCGAGGCGTTGCCGTTCTCCTCGTTCGGGCTCTACGACCTCGCGCTGCTGGTCGAGCAGCAGCGACTTTCCGCTGCCGACGCACAGACGCAACCGACGTCGAACTCGCCGAACTGCTCGAACGGGTCAGCGCCCGCGCCGGCCACGCCGGGGACCGGGACACCGCGCTGGGCTCGATCACCGAAGCCGTCGAGCACTACCGCCGGCTCGCCGCGGCCAACCCCGCCGCCTACCTACCCGACCTCGCCGGGTCGCTGAACAACCTCTCCGGCTGCCAGTCCGACACCGGTGACCGGGACACCGCGCTGGGCTCGATCACCGAAGCCGTCGACATCCGTCGCCGGCTCGCCGCGGCCAACCCCGCCGCCTACCTACCCGACCTCGCCATGTCGCTGAACAACCTCTCCAACCGGCAGTCCGCCACCGGTGACCGGGACACCGCGCTGGGCTCGATCACCGAAGCCGTCGAGCACTACCGCCGCCTCGCCGCGGCCAACCCCGCCGCCTACCTGCCCGACCTCGCCATGTCGCTGAGCGACCTCTCCAACCGGCAGTCCGACACCGGGGACCGGGACGCCGCGCTGGGCTCGATCACCGAAGCCGTCGACATCCGTCGCCGCCTCACCGCGGCCAACCCCGCCGCCTACCTGCCCGACCTCGCCATGTCGCTGAACAACCTCTCCAACCAGCAGTCCGCCACCGGGGACCGGGACGCCGCGCTGGGCTCGATCACCGAAGCCGTCGAGCACTACCGCCGCCTCGCCGCGGCCAACCCCGCCGCCTACCTGCCCAACCTCGCCGCCTCGCTGAACAACCTCTCCAACCAGCAGTCCGACACCGGTGACCAGGACACCGCGCTGGGCTCGATCACCGAAGCCGTCGAGCACCACCGCCGCCTCGCCGCCGCCAACCCGGCCGTCTACCTGCCCGACCTCGCCGCGTCGCTGAACAACCTCTCCAACCAGCAGTCCGACACCGGGGACCGGGACACCGCGCTGGGCTCGATCACCGAAGCCGTCGACATCCGTCGCCGCCTCGCCGCCGCCAACCCGGCCGCCTACCTGCCCGACCTCGCCATGTCGCTGAACAACCTCTCCGACCGCTTCGCCGACGCAGATCAGCCCGAGGCTGCAGAACCTGTTTGGCACGGCGCCGTGGAATCACTTCGGCAAGCAGCGGCGCGAGCGGAGCTCCGAGCGGCCTGGGCACGCCGCCTGGACTCCACCGGACACTCGGACAGGGCTGTCGTCGAGCTACATGGCGCGGTCGCGGATGCCGACGAGCCCGTCGTAGCCAACGGCTCCGGGGACCAGCTCGCCCTTGTGGTGGTGATGCGCGCCCGCAACGCCGTCAGGCTTCTCGTCCAGGCCATGCCCTCATCAC
>JBOHEP010000495.1:0-2940 GCA_050701075.1 Pseudonocardia sp.
AACCACCTGGCCGCGCACGTCGCGGTGGACACGCTGCAGCACGGTCCGCTGCCGCCGTGCCTGGCGCTGTTGGTCTCCGGCGGGCACTCCAGCCTGCTCGAGGTGCCCGACCTCGCCGGTCCGGTCCGCCCGCTGGGTGCCACGATCGACGACGCTGCGGGGGAGGCGTTCGACAAGGTCGCCCGGCTGCTCGGGCTGCCGTTCCCCGGCGGGCCGCACATCGACCGGGTGGCCCGGGATGGTGATGCGCGAGCGATCCGCTTCCCGCGCGGGCTCACCGGCGCCCGTGATGCGCCCTTCGACTTCTCGTTCTCGGGCCTGAAGACCGCGGTCGCGCGGCACGTCGAGGCGTTGGAACGGGCGGGCACGTCGGTGCCGGTCGCCGACGTGGCGGCGTCGTTCCAGGAAGCGGTGGTGGATGTGCTCACCGCGAAGGCGGTGCGGGCGGCCACCGAGCGAGGGATGGACACGTTGCTGCTCGGTGGTGGGGTCGCCGCCAACTCGCGGCTGCGGGCGCTGGCCCAGCAACGTTGCGACGCCGCCGGGCTGACGTTGCGGGTACCCCGGCCCGGCCTGTGCACCGACAACGGCGCGATGGTCGCGGCGCTGGGGGCGCACCTGCTTGCCGCGGGCGCCAAACCCTCGCCCCTGGACCTGCCCGTGGACTCGTCGATGCCGGTCACCGAGGTGCTGGTCGGCTGAGATCGTCAGCGGCTGGGATCGAGGATCGTGAGGTCGGTGAGGTAACGCCGGAAGAAACCTCGATCGCGGGTCAGCAGGCGGTCGGCCTGCACGCGTGCGTGTGCGCCGACGAGGAAGTCCGCGCGAGCTCGCGCCATATGTCGGGTCAGCGCCGAAGATGTCGATCAGGATGTTCGTGTCGACCGCGGTGATCACGGCAGCTTCGCCGGCCCGCGGAGCTCGTCGAGCAGGACGTCGGTCCCCTCAGGCAGCGCCAGGATCCCGTAGACCGAGTCGATGGTGTTCTGCGCCCTGACCTTTCGGGCGACCAGTTGACCATCCGTAGGAATCCCTACGGCGTGAGTCAAGAAACGGCGTTCAGGCCGGGGCTGCGGTCCTCCACGACGAACGACGCGCGGGTCTGCACCGGAGCGCCGGGGCGCTGGACGTGGGACAGCACCCGGAAGTCGGCTGTCATCGACCCCGGGGTGAACCGCGTGCGCACATAGCCGCGGCGATTGTTGTAGAACCGGAGGTGCGGGTTCTCCGCAAGGGTCGTGGCGGTGTCCCGGCGGGTCTCGGAGCCATCGCCGCCCGAGGAGATCGAGCTCGACACGAGCTCGGTGCCCACCACCGGCGACGCGGGGTCGTCGAAGCGATGCCTGACCTCCGCCGCCCAGTGCGCGTGCACGTCACCGGTGAGGACGACGGCGTTGCGTACCTTCGCATCCGTCCAGGCGTCGACGACCCGGTCCCGCGAGCCCGGGTAGCCGTCCCAGGCGTCCGGGTTGAAGCCACGGCCGGCTCCCGGTGTGAAGTCGACCTGGGAGAAGAAGACCTGCTGACCCAGCACGTCCCAACGGGCCCGGGACTGCCCGAACCCGTCGGCGAGCCACCGCTCCTGCTCGGACCCGGGCAGCGAGCGGGCCGGATCGGAGCGCTGCGGGCAGTCGGAGTTGAACTCGTCGCCGCAGGGCTGGTCGCCGCGGTACTGGCGGGTGTCGAGCATGTGGAACGTCGCGATCCCACCCCAGGATACCCGCCGGTAGAGCTGCAGGTCCTGGCCGGAAGGCCGCGCCGACGCCCGCAGCGGCATGTTCTCCCAGTAGGCCCGCAACGCCGCTTCGCGCCGTGCCGGGAAGTCAGGCTGCGCGTTCTCCGGGACCTCGTCGGCCCAGTTGTTGTCGATCTCGTGATCGTCCCAGACGACGAGCCAGGGTGCGACGGCGTGGGCCGCCTGCAGGTCGGCGTCGGTCTTGTACTGGGCGTGGCGCTGGCGGTAGTTCGCGAGGGTCTCGATCTCCGGGCCGTCATGACTGCGGACGTTCCGGTCGGAGGCAGCGTTGGCCGGGTTCTCGTAGAGGTAGTCGCCCAGATGCAGCACCAGCTCCGGTTCGTCCTCGGCGAGGCGCCGGTAGGCGGTGAAGAAGCCCTGCTCGAAATGCGAGCAGGACGTGAAGCACATGGTCAGCGACTCCATCGCGGTTGGTGGCGGCGCCGTGCGGGTACGGCCGACCGCGGAGATCTCGGCGCCGACACGGAACCGGTAGAAGAACTCCCGACCCGGAGTCAGCCCCGCGAGCTCGACGTGCACGCTGTGCCCGAGGTCGGGACCCGTGGTCTCGGCGCCCCGCCGTACGACCTGCCGGAAGCCCTCGTCGTCGGCGATCTCCCACTCGACTTCCGTGCGCCGCTCGCCCATCCCGCCGAGACCGTCGTCGGCGGTCGGGTCGGTGGCGAGCCGGGTCCAGAGCACCATGCCGTCCGGTGCCGGCTCGCCCGAGGCGACGCCGAGGGTGAACGGGTTGCCGGGCACCGCCGCTGTGAAGCCCGGACGCGTGGTCACGGCGCAGCCCGGGACGGCCAGGACAGCGGTCACGCCGAGACCGGCTCGAAGAACCGTGCGTCGCGTCGCGCGCGCAGTGTTCGTGATCACGGTCCGAGCGAACGGCAACCGACCGAGCGGGACGTGGCCGGGCGGCGACGCCGCGATGAATGTCAGATGAGAGACGGGCTGTGAAGGACCTCCATTGAGCGGTTGGCACTCTCATGGGTAGAGTGCCAGTGCACGGTCGGAGAATCCGGTACCCCGGCACCCGCGACGACGGGGCGGCCGGACCGATCGTCGGCGCACACGACAGAGAAGTCGAACAGCACGCACCCCAGGAAGGGGAGGTCATCCAGTGGCGAACATCAAGCCGCTCGAGGACAAGATCGTCGTCCAGGCCAGCGAGGCGGAGACCACGACCGCCTCCGGCA
>JBOHEP010000496.1:0-13981 GCA_050701075.1 Pseudonocardia sp.
CAGACCTCCGATGAACCAATGCGGTGCTCCGCGAGTCATGACGTGTCGCCGCTGGCGTTCCGGACCGCGTTCAGCGCAGCCAGGTGACCGACGGCTCGACCGCGGCCCGCGGTGCCGGCACTGACCCGGTCGGGGTGCCGAGGTAGATCCAACCGGTCACCTCCTCACCTTCCGTCAAGCCGAGGTGGGCGCGGACCTTCAGGGCGTCGCCGTACCAGCCGGTGCGCCACATCGCGCCGAAACCGCGGGCGTGCGCGGCCAGGAGGAGCCCGTACGCGACGCACGCGACGGCCGCGCGCTGCTCCCATACGGGCACCTTGGGGTGATCACGGGGGATACCCACTACGACGACGATCATCGGGGCCCGGAGCGGCTGGGCGCGGAGGCGGGCGAGCTCCACCATGTTCGCGGACGGGTTGCGCTCGGCCTGTGCCGCCGCGAACGCCTCGCCGAGCGATTCCCGGCCGGCGCCGTCGACCACGACGAAGCGCCATGGCCGAAGCCGCCCGTGGTCGGGACCCGAGCATGCGGTGACGAGCAGCTCGTGGAGTTCCGACGGATCGGGCGCCGGTGCGACGAGGGCGGGCCGGGACCGGCGCTCACGAAGCAGGGCCACCAGGTCGAATGCCACAGCCAGCAGGTCTATCGACACAGAAGCCGACCCCCGTCCACGCTCTTGTTCACGATCAGATGAGGCTACCCTCATTGCGGCGGGTACGGCTGTCTCGCCGACGTCGCCGATGTGGTGGAGGTTGAGTGTGCCGCCGCGCACGTTCCGTTACGGAATTGAGCACGAATGCGCCCTTCTGCACGCGGATGGGTCATTTGCTGACTTTACTGACCTCGGGTTTGACGCGCTACAGGAGATCGTCGACGCGCTCCCCGAGGATCCGGCGGACTATCCCGACCTCCGGGTCGGCGACCAGGGGATCAAGCGCAAGCGGTGGTACATCGAAGGCTACGAACGGTTCGACGAGGGCGGTGAGCTGGTCCGCTGCGACCCCAAGGGCATCGAGATCCGCACTCGCATCCACGACTGCATCGATGCTGCCGTCACCGCGGTGCGGGTGGACCAGGAGCTGTTCGACGCCGTCGCCGCGGCACACGGCCTCGTCACGACCACCATCGGGTTCAACCCGTTGCGCTCGGAGTACCCGGTGGTGCCACCGCTCAACGGCTGGGAACGGCGGTACCGGCTCGGCTCGCCGCAGGAGCGCACCGCGCACCTGCACATGACCACCTACGGACCCGACCTCAACCTGTCGTGCGCCGGCCTCGACGTGAGCGAGCTCATCGATATCGGACGAAAGCTCACCCACTACAGCCCCTGGCTGGTACCGCTGTCGTTCTCCGCGCCGTTCCGCGACGGGGCACCGTGGGGTGGGCTGTCGGCGCGCACCCACGTCCGCACCGGGATCCGGCCCGCGGTGCTGGTGTTCCTCGGCGCCGAGGCCGAGCAGGTCGACGCCGATCCGTCGCTGACCCAGCGGGCCCGGATCCCGGCCGAGGTCGGGCGCATCGAGTTCAAGGCCTTCGACGCCTGCCCGGACGTCGCGCTCTACGGTGAGCTGCTCAGCCTGCTCACCGGGCTCGTGCTGGACCGCACCCTGGCCGGACGCCGGACCACCCCGGACGCCGCCGCCCACCAGCGGGCCGCCCGAGCCGGCCTCGCCGATCCGGATATCCACGCCGGCACCGGCGCGCTCCTGGACGCGGCTGCGGCCGCGCTGACCGGCCGGGCGGCCGACCTGGCCCGGCTCGCGTCGCTGCGCAAGCGATGGGAATGCCAGGAGTGCCCTGCGGTCGAGATGCTGGCCCGCTACACCGCAGGACACCCGGTCTCCGGCCTCCGCCGCCCGTAACCCCCCCGCGAGTTCCCCATCCCGACACGGCGAGTTCGCCGATCGGGCACGGCGAGTTCGCCGATCGGGCACAGCGCTCTCGATCTGTTGGCAGCCGCTGCGCAGCCGCTGCGCAGGCGCTGCTCGCAGTCCGGCCCATGTGGGCCGTTCTCGAGGGCGTCAGGAGTACGAGTGTGCCGCGTCGGGGTACTCCGCGCCCCGCACCTCGTCCCCGAAGCGCTTCGCGGCGTCGAGGAGTACGGCACCGAGGTCGGCGTACTGCTTGACGAACCGCGGCTTGCGGCCACGGTTCATCCCGGCCATGTCGGACCATACGAGTACCTGGGCGTCGGTGTCCGGGCCGGCGCCGATCCCGATCGTCGGGATGGCCAGTTCGGCCGTGACCCGCTTGGCGACGTCGGCCGGAACCATCTCCAGTACCACCGAGAACGCCCCGGCCGTCTGCAACGCCAGCGCGTCCTCGACCAGTCGCTCGCCGGCGTCACCGCGACCCTGCACGCGATAGCCACCCAGCGCGTGCTCGCTCTGCGGGGTGAACCCGAGATGGGCCATCACCGGGATCCCGGAACCAGCGAGCGCCTCGACCTGTGGGACGAGCCGTGCCCCGCCTTCGAGCTTGACCGCGTGCGCCCCGCCCTCCTTCATGAACCGGAAGGACGTGGCCAGCGCGTGCTCGGCGCCGATCTGATAGCTGCCGAAGGGCAGATCGGCCACGACCAGTGCACTCGTCGTGCCCCGCACCACGGCCTTGACCAGCGGCAACAGCTCATCGACGGTGACCGGCAGGGTGGTCGGGTAGCCGTAGACGTTGTTTGCGGCGGAGTCGCCGACGAGCAGGACCGGGATGCCGGCCTCGTCGAAGATCTCCGCGGTGTACACGTCGTACGCGGTGAGCATCGGCCAGCGCTCGCCGCGTTCCTTCAGCTCGCGCAGGTGATGGATTCGGGTCCGCTTGGGCCTGCCTGTCGTGAGGGGCGCGGGGCCCGTGCGATACGGCGGTTGCACGTCGGGGCCGGTGGAGTGGGGCTGAGACATGGGTTTCCGTCCTCCCTCGAGGCCCGCGTCGCGGGTCCCCGGGTCGTCAGGGGTTGACGGAGAAAGCGTGACACCGCCAAGCCAGCGCGGCGCCGACAAGCGACGAGCTTCACACGTCGTTCAGTCGGGCAACTGCTTTCGCGCCCGCCAGATGCACTCGAACGGCCTGCGACTGGCCCACGTGCGGCGCCGCTCATCGAGGTAGCCCGGGATCGGGCCGGCGGGTGCGGGCGGCTCGACGAGATCCTCGACGACCATTGCGTCGTCGCGGAAGAGCCGGATCCACGCCCCGTACGGAAGCAGGAAGTGCACCACCCCGCTCGGTGTCTCCCAGCAGTCCATGTCGAAGTACGAGCGGTGCAGCGATGTGTCCGGCGCGTAGATGTCGGCTGTCTGCTCCGAGCAGAGCCAGCCCATCGGGCTGGACGTGCTGAACGCGAGTAGTCCGCCGGGCGCAGCACGCGCGCCGTCTCGGGCACCGAACGGTACGGGTCGGTGAACGACATCGGGCCCAGTCGTAGGCTACGATGTCGGAGCTGGCGTCGGCGAACGACAGCCGCTCGGCATCGCCGAACACGAGAGCTATGTCGAGACCCGCCTCGCGGACGACACGCCGCGCATGCTTGAGCTGACGCGGGGAGCTGTCGATGCCGACGGGCTCGCCGCCGTGGCGCGCGAGCGCGACCGTCCAGCGCGCGGAGCCACAGCCGACGTCGAGCACGGACCGGCTGGCGACGTCGCCGAGGATCTGCAGCTGGGCATCCGGCCAGGCCCAGATCCTCGAGCTGCTCGTCGAGCTCACGCGGGAATCCGGCACGGCGCTGCTGCTCGTCACGCACGACCTGCCGGTGGTGTCGGAGATCTGCGAACGAAGGCGGCAGTGCTGTCGCTGCTCGACGGCCTTCGCCGCGGTGGCGAGAGGGGAGTGCTGATGATCACCCATGACCTGCTGACAGCGGGACGGTTCGCCGACCGCGTCGTCGTCATGTACCTGGGCCGGATCATCGAGCAGGGAGCGGCCCGGGATGTCCCGCAGACGCCAGGCATCCCTACCCGAGGGCATTGCCTGTCCACCGTCCCGCGGCTCGATCCCGCCGACCGTACTGGCGGTCGCCAGGGGCTGCGCGGGCGAACCGCCCTACCTGGTCGACGTCGCATCCGACTGCCGGTTCCACCCTCGCTGCCCGAGCGCGCAGGCGCGCTGCCGCGAGGTCGATCCGTCCTCCGTCGACCGGATGCGGCGGCGCCGGGGCATTGCGCCGCCTGCATCCTCCTGTGACCGCCGAGATCGACGAGTCCGCCGTGTTGGATCCGGCAACTCGCCGTGTCGAAACGGCGAACTCGCCGTGTCGGTTTGCGGAACTCGCCGGGGAGGGGAGGGGGAGGGGGAGGGGGAGGGGGTCAGGGGCGCTTTTCGCGCCAGGCGTTTGTGATCGGGAGGCGGCGGTCCCGGCCGAAGGCCTTGAGGCTGATCTTCGTGCCCGGCGGGTACTGGCGGCGTTTGTACTCCGCCCGGTCCACCATCCGCACCACGTCCTCGATCACCTCGGGGTCGAACCCCGCCGCCACCAGGTCGGAGTATCCTCGGTCGGACTCCACGTAGTCGTCGAGGACGTCGTCGAGCAGCGCGTAGTCGGGCAGGGAGTCGCTGTCCAGCTGTCCGGGGCGCAGCTCGGCCGACGGGGGCTTGTCGATCGAGCTCGGCGGGATCGGCGGGGTCTCGCCGCGCTTCTCGGCCTCCTCGTTGCGCCAGCGCGCCAGCTTCCACACCAGCGTCTTCGGCACGTCCTTGATCGGCGCGAACCCGCCGACGGCGTCGCCGTAGATCGTGGAGTAGCCCACCGCGAGCTCGGTCTTGTTGCCGGTGGCGAGCACCAGGTGCCCGTGTGCGTTCGACAGTGCCATCAGCGTGACGCCTCGGCAGCGCGCCTGCACGTTCTCCTCCGCGAGGCCGGTGAGCGCGAGCTGGGAGACGAACGCCTCGACCATCCCGGCGATCGGCTGCACCGAGTAGCGCAGCCCGGTGCGCGCCGCGAGGTCCGCCGCGTCGAATCGCGAGTGTTCCGACGAGTACCCCGACGGCATCGAGACGCCGTACACGGCATCAGCCCCCAGGGCGTCCACCGCCAGCGCCGCGACGACCGCGGAGTCGATCCCGCCGGAGAGCCCGAGCACCACGGACCGGAACCCGTTCTTGCGCACGTAGTCGCCCAGCCCGGTGCGCAGTGCCCACCAGACCTCCGCCTCCACCGGCAGCGGCTCGACGTGCGCGGGCGCGTCGATCCGGGCACGATCCGGCGCCGGGCCCGCGTCGAGTTCGACGCGGTGCAGGGTGAAACCGGACGGCACACCACCGCGGGCGGGGTTCTCGGAGCCCGGGTCGGCGCGGCCGCCCGGCAGGTCCAGGTCCACCACGAGCAGGTGCTCGACGAACTGCGGAGCGCGGGCCACCAGTGCCCCCGAGGCGTCCGCGACCATCGAGTCGCCGTCGAAGACCAGCTCGTCCTGAGCCCCGACGAGATTGACGTACGCCAGTGGAGCCCCGGCCTCCAGCGCCCGACGCGCGACCAGGGACCCGCGGACGTCGTCCTTGGCCCGCTCGTAGGGCGAGCCGTTCAGGCACAACAGCAGGTCGACGCCGACGGCCCCGTATGCCGCGACCGGCCCACCGTCGCGCCAGATGTCCTCGCAGATCACCACCCCGAGGTCGACGCCGTGCAGCCGCACCACCGGCAGCGCGTCGCCGGAGCGGAAGTAGCGGAACTCGTCGAACACCCCGTAGTTGGGCAGGTGGTGCTTGACGTACCGGGCGACGACCTCGCCCCGGTGGATCAGGGCGGCCGCGTTGCGCGGCCCGGTATCGTCGAGGTCCAGATACCCGACGACGACGAGCAGCTCGCCCAGACCGGCTTGGACGAGCCCAGTCGTCAGCCCGTCCAAGGCTCGCCGCGACGCCACCGCGAAGGACTCGCGCAGCGCCAGATCCTCCACCGGGTAGCCGGTGAGCACCATCTCGGGCAGCAGCGCCACATCGGCCCCGGCGCGCGCGGCACGGCCACACCGGTCGAGGACGATCCGGACATTTCCGTCGATGTCGCCGACCGTGGTGTTCACCTGGGCGAGCGCGACCCGGAGCGTGGGCATGGGTGCATTCTCCACCGGTCATGTCGCGGGCCGGGGCGTGAACGGCGCCACCGGTCATGCCCGTAACAACGCCACACGACCGCACTGGCATGCTCCGACGATGCTCGCACGTCACAGGACCATTACGTGTACGGCCGTCGCCTGTTCGGTTCTCGTAGCGATCGCGGCCTGCACCTCGGTGCGGCCGGGTCAGGCGGTTCCGACCGGGGCCGCGCCCGGGCTCGAGCGTTACTACGCCCAGACGCTGACCTGGGGTCCGTGCGCATCGTTCGCGACCTCCGAGGGCGACCGTGATGCGTTCGCCGACCCGCAGTACGACTGCACGCGGCTGGAGGTGCCGCTGGACTACGCGGCCCCGGAAGGGCGCACCGCGCAGCTCGCCGTGGCGCGGCTGAAGACCCAGGGCCAGAAGATCGGTTCCCTGGTGACCAACCCCGGCGGTCCGGGGGTGTCCGGGACGAGCCGGCTGATCTCGAGCATCGGCGCCAAGGCGCAGGCCGGCCCGCTCGGGCAACGCTTCGATCTGATCGGCCTCGACCCGCGCGGGGTCGGCGCGAGCACTCCGACGATCGACTGCCGCAACGACGCCGAGTGGGACGCCGAGCGGATCGATCTCGACGTCGACCCGTCCCCTGCCGGAGTGACACAGACCGAGGCGGAGGAGCGCCAGTTCGTCGAACAGTGTGTGCAGCGCTCCGGTGGCGTCGAGGTGCTCGCGAACGTCGGCACCCGGGATGCGGCCCGTGACATCGACATCCTGCGCGCCGCGTTGGGCGATGAGTTGCTCACCTATCTCGGATACTCCTACGGCACCCGGCTCGGCTCGGTCTACGCCGAGGCGTTCCCGCAGAACGTGCGGGCACTCGTGCTCGATGGTGCCGTGGACCCGACGCAGACGACGGCGGACCGCATCATCGCCCAGAACGCCGGGTTCCAGCAGGCCTTCGACGCCTACGCAGCCGACTGCGCGAAGCAGTCCGCATGTCCGCTCGGAGCCGACCCGGCGCAGGCCACAGCGGCGTTCCAGGCGCTCACCCGGCCGCTGATCGACGCGCCCGCGCCGACTCGCGACGGACGGGTGCTGTCGTACTCGGACGCGATCGACGGCACGGTGTTGACGCTGTACCTGTCGGACTCCTGGCCGATCCTGAGTCGGGGGCTCGCGGAGCTCGCGACCGGCGACGGCACGACCATGATCAGGTTGGCGGACCTCTACGTCGACCGGGACCCGTCGGGGTCCTACGCGAACCTGCTGGAGGCCTTCGAAGTGATCGGCTGTGTCGACGAGGAGCGGATCACCGACCGCGCTGTGGTGGCGGACCTGATCCGGCGCGCCTCCGCGGCCGCCCCGTTCCGCGACGACGGGCGCGGCGTGGTCGCGGCCCTGGACGCGTGCGCCTTCTGGCCGGTACCGCCGACAAGCGAGCCGCACATCCCCGACGTGAAGGGCCTGCCCCGGACGTTGGTGATCTCGGTGACCGGTGACCCGGCCACCCCGTACCAGGCGGGCGTCGACCTGGCCGAGGCGCTCGATGGTGCGCTGCTCAGTGTCGAGGGCGACCAGCACACCGCCGCCCTGCGGGGTAATGCCTGCGTCGACGGCATCGTCGCCGACTACCTCGTCGACCTTCGGCTTCCCGAGGGCGAGGCCCGATGCCAGTTATAGGTCTGACCAGGGACGAAACGTGGTTGTAACTCAACCTTCCTAGGCTCGGCTCCCATGGACCGTCAGCAGGAGTTCGTCCTGCGCACCCTCGAGGAACGCGACATCCGTTTCGTGCGGCTGTGGTTCACCGACGTGCTCGGATATCTCAAGTCCGTCGCGGTCGCACCCGCCGAACTGGAGGGTGCCTTCGCGGAGGGCATCGGCTTCGACGGGTCCGCGATCGAGGGCTTCGCGCGGGTCTACGAGTCCGACATGGTCGCCCGCCCCGACCCGTCGACGTTCCAGGTGCTGCCCTGGGAGAACGGCACCGGTGAGCACTATTCGGCCCGGATGTTCTGCGACATCGCGATGCCCGACGGCTCGCCGTCCTGGGCCGACCCGCGCCACGTGCTGCGGCGCATGCTGAGCAAGGCCGCCGAGGCCGGGTTCACCTGCTACGTCCACCCGGAGATCGAGTTCTACCTGCTGCGCGACCTGCCCGCCGACGGCAGCGCGCCGGTCCCCGCCGACTCCGGCGGCTACTTCGACCAGGCCAGCCACGACATCGCCCCGCACTTCCGGCGCAACGCGATCGAGACGCTGGAGTCGATGGGGATCTCCGTCGAGTTCAGCCACCACGAGGGCGGCCCGGGCCAGCAGGAGATCGACCTGCGCTACGCCGACGCGCTCACGATGGCCGACAACATCATGACCTTCCGGTACGTGGTGAAGGAGGTCGCGATCACCCAGGGGGTGAAGGCGTCGTTCATGCCCAAGCCGTTCTCCGCGCACCCGGGCTCGGCGATGCACACCCATTTCTCGCTGTTCGAGGGCGACCGCAACGCCTTCCACGACCCGGACGACCCGTACGAGCTCTCGGAGACGGGTAAGGCGTTCGTCGCAGGCGTGCTCCGGCACGCCCGGGAGATCACCGCGATCACCAACCAGTGGGTGAACTCCTACAAGCGGTTGATCACCGGCGGTGAGGCGCCCACAGCGGTCTGCTGGGGACATGCGAACCGGAGCGCGCTGGCCCGGGTGCCGATGTACTCACCGGGCAAGTCGTCCACCCGCCGGGTGGAGATCCGTACGTTGGACACCGCGTGCAACCCGTACCTGGCGTACGCGGTGATCCTCGGGGCCGGCCTGCAGGGTGTGCAGAAGGGTTACGAGCTCGGTGCGGCCACCGAGGACGACGTCTGGTCGCTCACCGAGACCGAGCGCCGGGCGTTGGGGTACGAGTCGTTGCCGCAGAACCTCACCGAGGCGCTCGGGGCGATGGAGCACTCCGAGCTGGTCGCGGAGATCCTCGGCGAGCATGTGTTCGACTTCTTCCTGCGCAACAAGCGGGCGGAGTGGGACGGGTACCGGCGGCAGGTCACGCCCTACGAGCTGGCGACGTATCTGCCGGTGCTCTAGGGGAGCCGCATGATGTGCGGATGACGGTGAATGGTGCGCGTGAGCCTGATGCATGATGCGCGTGAGCGTTAGGTGTGGCGGACTTCAGTTCGGCTCCCCGTCGTTCCCGGATGCCTCGTCCTCGAGAGCACGGGCGACATTCCGAAGCGCGGAGACGAAGTCGCCGAGCTGCTCGGTGGCCGTTGTGTGGAGCACACCGAAGTCAACCGACCAGTATCCGTGCACCACGCGATTCCGAAGCCGGGTGGGGTTGCGCCATGGCACATCACCGAAGCGCGTCCGAGTCTCCTCGGAGATGAGGCCGGCCGCCTCGCCGAGTACGGTGAAGTTCCAGAGAAGTGCCTCGCGGCGGAGGCGATCCGCTTCGATGTCGATGACAGAGCGATCTTCTACGAGCCATTGTGCCTGTTCGGCTGCGTCGATCATCTCCCAGAGCAGCAGGAGGTCACGCCGCATAGAGCGGCCTTGCGTCGTGGGCCACGGCCGAACGCAGCAGGGGATGCACGGCCGCGCGAGACACCAGGTCCACAGGACGACCGAACAGTTCGGCGAGGGCGTCTGACAGATCTTCGATCTCCCAGCCTAGGCGTGCGCCAGGGCACAGTTCGTAGAGCAGGTCGATATCGCTGCCGTCGACATCCTCGCCACGCGCGACCGAGCCGAAGACGAAAAGCGCCGAGATGCCATAGCGGCGGCACACGTCGTTGAGCCGTGCCGCATCGACGTCAGGCGCTCCTGCAGCCCCCATGCCGCCTCCAAGCGTCGTCGAATCCAGACCGGTAGACCATTGCCTCCGATCACGCCGGAAGCCCGATCGAGGTCGACGATAGCGCCCTGGTGTCTGTCGTGGGACCCCGAAGGTGCGTGCTCAGAGCTGCGGTGACTCCGCGATGTCTGCGGGCTAGGAGTTGATCAAAGCCTTGCCGTAGGGGCCGGCCGCAACGCCTTCCACGACCCGGACGACCCGTATGAGCTCTCGGACGGGCAAGGGCGATGGAGCACTCCGAGCTGGTCGCGGAGATCCTCGGCGAGTACGTGTTCGACTTCTTCCTGCGCAACAAGCGGGCGGAGTGGGACGGGTACCGGCGGCAGGTCACGCCGTACGAGCTGGCGACGTACCTGCCAGTGCTGTAGGGGAGCCGCAGATCCGGTCGCGGCGGCCTGATGGCCGCGGACGATCAGCGCCCGGTACCCGCGCCTTGGCCACCGCCCGCTGCGCGACGCGGCGGAGCTGCGTTCTGCCCATCAACCGTGGTGCTCAGGTGGATGGCCTGCGCGGTAACGGCCAGCACGGCGAGCCGGCACGGCCAGCGGGGTGCGGCGTGAGCGCTGCTGGGACGGGCACGGCAACGTCCGCCCGGGCCGGCGACGTGCTCGGCGAGCAATCGCGACCAGGGTCATGCATGCCCAGCTTGGGCGCATCGTGGAGGCGGCGGCGCTCGGCTCGGTCACGTTCCAGGTGCTGCCGACGGCTGTGGGCGCGCCCAGGGATTGACGACGCCTTCACGGTGCTCAGCTTTGGCGAGCTGGGCGAGCCGGACATGGCCTACGTGGAGCACCAGCTCGGAGCCGCGAACCTGGAGAAGGGGGCCGACATCGCCAGGGCTATCCTGGTGTTCGACCACCTTCGCTCGGTGGCGCTGAGTCCGGCCGAATCCGTCGCCCTCGTCGAGCGGGTGACGGCGCAGATGTGATGTAGAGCCCGAGCTCGCGAGGAAGGTGCCCGATGCCCACCCCTGCGTCGAGGTGGCGTTCCTCCCCGATGGCGGCGTGGCGATCCGGGACACCAAGGACCGCACAGTGGCCCCGCACCGCTACACTGCGGCCGAGTGGGACGCGTTCGTCGCCGGCGTCCGCGCCGGGGAGTTCGACTGTCCCTGACGCCCGGCCCGCACCCGCGACGCCCGGCACCTGATCTGGCTCCGGGACCAGCTCGGGGACCGGATGATCTGCGGGCTCGTCCTGCATGCCGGTCGGCACACCTTCCGGATCGAGGAACGGATCCAGGCTGCGCCGATCGCCGCCCTGTGGTCGTGACGAGGCGCGGGCCGGCCGGCTGCGCAGCCGACGAGCTGGTCCGACGCGTCGATCTGGGCGTGAACCGCGCCGGAAAACGGCTCGCGGGAGTGAGGTCGGGCGGTCAGGCTGCGGGGTGTGGAGGTCCGGCTGCACGACGACGTCGACAGGTTCGCCGCGCTCGCGCGCCCGCTGCTCGACACCGACCCGGTCCGGCACACGACGGCACTGACCGCGCTGGACGACCTGCGCCGGACGGGGGACCGCCCGGCCGTGCTCGTCACCCTGCACGAGGGACCGCGGGTGTGCGGCGCCGCGCTGCGCACCCCCGGCCGAGGGCTGCTGGTCTCGGCCCTGCCGGCGTGGTGGGCGGGACCGGTCGACGCCGTGCTGGCCGCCGCCGACCCCGAGCTGGCCGGGGTCTTCGGCCCGACCGAGGAGGCGACCGCCTTCTCCGCCGCGCACGTCGAGCGCACCGGGGGCACCGTCGAGACCGTGATGCGGTTGCGGCTGTTCGTCCTGGTGGCGCTCTGCCCGCCGGGCGGGGTCCGGGGCGCGGCGCGGCGGGTCGTCGAGTCCGACGTCGACCTCGTTGCCGTCTGGGGGCGCGCCTTCAGGGAGGAGGCACTCAGTGGCCGGGGCACTGCCCGTGACCCGCGGGAGGCCGCCCAGCCGGTGTCCCGGCCCGGGCACGGGCTCATGCTCGGGATGGTCGACGGCGTGCCGGTGGCGCTGGCGGGGGCCGGGCCGCCGGTGGCCGGCATGTCGCGGGTCGGCTCGGTCTACACCCCGCCTGAGTTCCGCGGCCGCGGATACGGCAGCGCGGTCACGGCCGCGGCATCGGCGTGGGCGCTCGCTGCCGGTGCGCGCGAGGTGGTGCTGTTCACCGACCTCGCCAACCCGGTGAGCAACGCGATCTACCCTCGGATCGGGTACCGGCCCGTGTACGACGCGCTGGAGCTGGGATTGCGCACCGAGCTGTGATTGTGTCCAGGAGCCGTCTTCGTGCCGTGCCGCGCAGGGTGGGGCCTCAGCGGCGGCGCACCCTGCAGGAGAACCGCGGTCCGGACGCCGTCGCGACCGGCTGCGTGCGGCAGGATCGACACCGTGAACGATCGGCGCACCGGTGCTTCGCTCGCCCGGCTGGGGATCACCGATCCCCGGGCCGAGCCAACGCTCACCCAGCTCGGCTGGTGGTCCGGAGACACCCCCTCGGACGACACCACGGCACCGGTCATGTGGGCGCTGGCCCGCAGCCCCGATCCCAACCTGGCGCTGCGTTCGATCGACCGGCTCGCGGAGGCGGCGTCGGACTGGCCCGCCCTCGACGAAGCACTGCGGGCCGACACCGTCCTGCGCGGACGGCTGATGGCGCTGCTCGGCAGCTCCACCGCCCTCGCCGACCACCTGGTCGCGAACCCGGACCGCTGGCACCGGCTCACCGGCGACGCGGGCGACGAAGCCCGGGACTCGGATTCTTACATCGCCAGGCTGCTCACCGCCGTCGGCGCCGATCCACACGCGCCACCAGCAGGCTCGGCGGGCGGTGGCCGGGCGGGTCTGACCGGGACCGCGGCCGTCACCGCGCTGCGGACCGCCTACCGCGACGAGCTGCTCATGCTCGCCGCCGCCGATCTGGCCGCGGCCGGCGAGCCCGAGCTGCCGGTGCTGCCGGTCGAGGACGTGGCGCGGCGGCTGGCCGACCTCGCCGGGGCCGCACTTCGGGCGGCGCTGGCAGTGGCCCTGGCCGAGTCGGGCGACACCGAGTCCGGCCGGCTCGCGGTGATCGCGATGGGCAAGGCCGGTGGGTGCGAGCTGAACTATGTCAGTGACGTCGACGTCGTGTTCGTGGCCGAACCTGCCGAGAACGGCACCACCCGGTTGGCCACCCGGATGATGCGAATCGCGGGTGCGGCCTGCTTCGAGGTCGACGCCAACCTGCGCCCCGAGGGTCGCCAGGGCGCGCTGGTGCGCACCTTGGAGGGGCACGTCGCCTACTACCGGCGGTGGGCCAAGACGTGGGAGTTCCAGGCACTGCTCAAGGCCCGGCCGATCGCCGGCGACCCGGGGCTGGGAGCCGCCTACGCCGACGCCGTCGCTCCGTTCGTGTGGAGCGCCACCGAACGGGAGGGCTTCGTCGCCGACGTGCAGGCCATGCGCCGCCGCGTGGTGGAGCACGTCGCGCCCGACCAGACCGACCGTGAGCTCAAGCTCGGGCGCGGCGGGCTGCGCGACGTCGAGTTCGCGGTGCAGCTGCTCCAGCTCGTGCACGGCCGAACTGATCCGGCGCTGCGCTCGGCGTGCACGCTGGACGCGTTGGCCGCACTCTCCGATGGCGGATATGTCGCCCGCGAGGACGGCGCCAACCTGGCGGCGTCCTACCGGTTCCTGCGGTCACTCGAACACCGTCTCCAGCTCCAACGCATGCGCCGCACGCACCTGCTGCCCGCCGAGGACGACACCGACGCGCTGCGTTGGTTGGGCCGCGCCGCGCGGCTGCGCCCCGACGGACGCCGCGACGTCGTCGGGGTGTTGCTGGCCGAGTGGCGGCGTAACGCGCTCCGGGTGCGCCGGTTGCACGAGAAGCTGTTCTACCGGCCGCTGCTCACGGCGGTTTCCCGGTTGTCAGCGGACACGGCGCGGCTCTCGGAGTCGGCGGCCGCGGCGCGGCTTGCCGCGCTGGGCTGGGCGTCGCCGGAGGGAGCGCTGAACCACCTGCGCGCGTTGACCTCAGGGGTGTCGCGGGCCGCGGCGATCCAGCAGACCCTGCTGCCGGTGCTGCTCGACGAGCTGGCGCACAGCCCCGATCCGGACCGCGGGCTGCTGGCCTACCGCCGGGTCTCCGAGGCGCTCGCGAAAA
>JBOHEP010000497.1:0-23558 GCA_050701075.1 Pseudonocardia sp.
GGGCGGGACAGCGCCGGCGAGGTCAACGGAAGTAGCTGTTGACGTTCGGGCGGAACATCAACACCAGTGCGGTTCCGAGCAGCGCGAGCTGCACGAGGGTGATGAGCAGGAAAACGATCGAGTAGACACCGCCGAACACCCCGAACCCGCTGCCATAGCTGAACAGGCTCACGACCGCACCCAGCAGCGCCAGACCACCGAGCACGGCCATCGTGATCCGCGCCCAGTTCCGTCCGGCTCGCATCTGGATCATGATGAACAGAGCGACTGCGTAGATCACCGCGCTGATGATGAGGAAGAAGACCGCGCCGCCGACGGCGGCGCCGGCACCGAACCCGGAGAAGATGACCGCCGTGAAGACCAGTCCGACGATCGAGGAGAGCAGACTCACCCCGAGGTAGCCCAGCAGCGCGAGGAAGGCCTGGTGCACCTCCTTCGGCGGCTGGGCGCCGTGGTACGCCGCCTTCACCTCGGTGAGGCTGAGCCCGGATGCGCCCCCGCCGCCCCCCGTAGCCGGGCGGCCCCCGTAGCCGGGCGGCGGACCGTATCCCTGTGATGGCCCGTAACCCGGGGGCTGCTGGCCGTAGCCACCCTGCTGCCCGTAGCCCGGCGGCGGCTGGCCATAGCCCGGCGGCTGCTGGCCATAGCCCGGCGGCTGCTGCCCGTAACCCGGCGGCTGCTGGCCGTAACCCGGCTGCTCCCCGTAACCCGGCGGCTGCTGGCCGTAGCCCGGTGGCTGCCCGTAGCCCGGTGGCTGCCCGTAACCCGGCGGCTGCTGGCCGTAGCCCGGTGGCTGCCCATAAGCCGGCGGCTGCTGCCCATAACCCGCCGGTGGCGGCCCGTGATCGGGCGGGGGGCCGTGATCCGGCGCGGGCTGCTGACCCGGCGGCCGCCCCTGGTCCTGCCCCTGCGGGTCGGGAGGTGACGTCATGGCCGAAAGGTAGGTCCGCATCCCATCGGTGTCCAGTCCGACCGGCGAAACTTTGCCGCCGATCGGGTCCGGTTCAGGCCCGATCGAGTCGGCCGGCCACCTCGGCGGCCCAGTAGGTGAGCACGACGTCCGCGCCCGCGCGGCGAATCGCGGTCAGCGTCTCGAGCACCGTGCGGTCGCGGTCCAGCCAGCCGTTCGCAGCCGCCGCCTCGACCATCGAGTACTCGCCGGAGACCTGGTAGGCCGCCACCGGCACATCTGCCACCTCCGCCACGGCGCGCAGGACGTCGAGGTAGGCCATTGCGGGCTTGACCATGACGATGTCGGCGCCCTCGTCGAGGTCCAGCGCCAGCTCGCGCAGCGCCTCCCGGACGTTGGCCGGATCCTGCTGGTAGGCCTTGCGATCCCCGCACAATTGGGACTCGACGGCATCCCGGAACGGGCCGTAGAACGCCGAGGCGTACTTGGCGGAGTAGGCGAGGATGCCGGTCCGGCTGTGGCCGGCCGCGTCCAGCGCGGCGCGAATGGCGCCGACCTGGCCGTCCATCATTCCGCTCGGCCCGACGATGTGCGCCCCCGCGCAGGCCTGCGCCACCGCCATCTCGGCATAGACGGCCAGGGTGGCATCGTTGTCGACGCCACCCTCGGCGTCGAGCACCCCGCAGTGGCCGTGGTCGGTGAACTCGTCGAGGCAGCAGTCCGACATGAGGACCGTGTCGTTACCGACCTCGGCGCGAACGCCGGCCAGCGCGACGTTGAGCACACCTTCGGGATCGACACCCGCGGTGCCGGTCGCGTCGCGCATCGTGGGCACTCCGAACAGCATCAACCCCCCGACGCCTGCTGTGACGGCCACGACCGCGGCCTTGCGCAGCGAGTCGTGCGTGTGCTGGACGACGCCGGGCATCGACGCGATCGGCACCGGCTCGGTCGCGCCCTCCTTGACGAACATCGGCAGGATCAGGTGCCGGGGGTGGAGGTCGGTCTCGGCGACCAGCCGGCGCAGGGCGGGAGTGCTCCGCAACCGCCGCGGGCGGTGGGTGGGGAAGGCCATGCGGTTCAGGCTACGACGCCCCCGCATGCGGGTTCGACCGCTCCGACCTGATACACCCGCTGCGTGTCCGCGCCGGACACGCAGCGGACGACCTCAGCGCCGTCGTGCCTTCGCCTTCCTCGGCGGTGGCAGCGCCCCCTCCGCCCGCAACCTCGCCGCGTGCGCAGCGAGTGCGTCGACCAAGGCCGGCACCCGCGCCTGCTCCGGCTGCACATCCACCCGCAACCCGAACTCCCGCGCCGTCTCCGCCGTCTGCGGCCCGATGCACGCCACGATCGTGCGGGCATGTGGCTTGCCGGCGATACCCACGAGGTTGCGCACGGTGGAGGACGAGGTGAAACAGACGGCGTCGAATCCCCCGGTCTTGATCGCCTCGCGGATCGGGGCGGGCGGTGGCGCGGCGCGGACCGTGCGGTAGGCGGTGACGTCGTCGATCTCCCAGCCACGGTCACGCAGGCCGGCGGCGAGGGTCTCCGTGGCGATGTCGGCGCGCGGTAGCAGCACCCGGTCCACCGGGTCGAGGACGTCGTCGTAGGGCGGGAAGATGGAGAGCAGGCCCTCCGACGATGTCTCAGCGGACTCGTCGACACCGGGTACCAGCTCCGGCACGATCCCGAAATCACGCACCTTCTCCGCGGTCGCCGAACCCACACAGGCGATCTTGACCCCGGAGAACGCGCGGGCGTCGAGCCCGAACTCGGCGAACTTCTCCCATACCGCGCGTACCGCGTTGGTCGAGGTGAAGACGACCCACTGGTAGCGACCGTCGACGAGCCCCTTCACCGCGCGCTCCATCTGCGTGGGGGAACGGGGCGGCTCGACCGCGATCGTCGGCACCTCCTCCGCGATCGCACCGTGCACCGCCAACCGGTCACTCATCGCACCCGCCTGGTCCTTGGTGCGGGGCACGAGTACCCGCCAGCCGTACAGCGCCCGTGACTCCCACCAGGAGAGCTCCGCACGCAACTCGACCTGGGCTCCGATGCTGAGCACCAGCGGCCCGGTCAGCTCGGAGGCGGTCGCCGCCATCGTCGCTACCGACGCCTGCACGGTCTTCTGGGTGGGTGCGGTACCCCCCGCGGTGACCGCGACCGGGGTCTGCTCGTCGAGCCCGTGCTCGGTCAGCGCCGCGGCGACCTCCCCCAGGTGCGAGGGGGACGCATGGAGAACCAGCGTGCCCGAGGCGGCGACCAGGCGTGCCCAGTCCACTCCGGTCCGCACATCGGCCTCGGTGTGCGCCGAACCCAGCGGCACGCCCGCGTAGGCCGGCACGGCAGTGCCGGGGGACACGCCCGGCACGATGTCGAACGCGACATCGGCGCCGGCCACCGCGCGGGCCTCCCGCACCACGGCGTCAGCGGTCATCGGATCGCCGCTGACCAACCGGGTGACCGAGCGCCCGGAGCGGGCCTCGGTGACCAGATCGCGTGCGACGTCCGCCGGTTCGCCCACGGCCGGTCGCACCTCGGCGCCATCGGCGACCAGGGCCAGGATCGCCTCGGGGACGTCCGGGTCGGTCACGACGAGCGGGGCTGCGGCAAGCGCGTCCCGGGCCCGTACGGTCAGCAGCCCCGGATCACCGGGGCCACTGCCCACGAAGGCGACTCGTCCCGGGGTGGAAAGTGCTCGGCTCATCTAGGAACTCCCGATCCAGCGTCTCTCACGTCGGGCAGCGAGGTGCCCGCCATGTCGAGTAGCTCGGCGGCCAGCGCAGCCCCGAGCTTCTCGGCCTCGTCCATGTCTCCGGTGACGGTGGCGCGCAGCAACCCGCCGTCGGTCGTGCCGACCACCGCGCGCAGCGAGAGGCGGTCGACGACGCGTAACTCCTCATCGTCGCCGCCGGTGGAGCCGGAGATCGGCTCCAGGTCGGATACCACGTCGGCGAACGCGCCGACGGGCGCACTGCAACCGGCTTCCAGACCGGCGAGGACCGCCCGCTCGGCGGTCACCGCCGCCCGGGTCGGCGCGTCGTCGAACACCGCCGTGAGGAAGTCGGCGAGGTCGCGGTCGGCGTCGGTCGCCGGACAGCGGCATTCGATGGCCAGCGCACCCTGCCCCGCCGCGGGCAGCATCTGCAGGGGGTCGAGCAGCTCGGTGGCCTCGGTCACCCGGCCGAGCCTGCGCAGCCCGGCCGCGGCCACCACGACCGCGTCCAACTCGCCGGAGGCGACCTTGCCGATCCGGGTGTCGACGTTGCCACGGATCGGCACCACGTCCAGACCGAGGCCGAGCGCACGCAGCTGCGCTGTGCGCCGTGGCGAGCCGGTGCCGACCCGGGACCCGGATGGAAGCTCGCCGAGCACCAGACCGTCTCGGGCCACCAGCGCGTCGCGGGGGTCCTGCCGGGCCGGTATCGCGGCCACGGTCAGGCGCGGGTCGGGAGCGGTGGGCAGGTCCTTGTAGGAGTGCACGGCGACGTCCACCTCGCCGTGGGCCAGCGCGTCGCGCAGCGCCGAGACGAACACACCCACGCCGAGTTCGATGACCGGTGCGGCGGACAGGTCGCCCGGGGTATGCACCTCGACGAGCTCAGCCACCCGCCCGGCGGCGCGGATCCGCTCGGCGACCGCACCGGACTGGGCGAGCGCCAGCGCACTGGGACGGGTGCCGATCCGCAGCGAGGCAGGTGGCGGCGGCATTGGCGGCGGCGGTATCGGCCGTGACGTCATCGGACGATCCCGTCGCGGTCGCCGGCCAGCCGCCCGTGCACCGGCGCCTCGAGCGCGGCGAGGACGTCTCCGCTGCGCTGGATGGCGACCGCGGCCGGAGTCTGCGGATCGAGCTCGAACAGCTGGCGAAGAGCGGCCGCGTAGCTGTTGCCGTCAGGCCCCTCAGCCAGGCGTTTGACCTGCACCGTGGGGGTGTGGAGCAGCTTGTCCACGACCCGGTGGACGCTGCGGGCGAACTCCGCGCGCACGGCCGGGTCGAGGTCGGGCAATCGGGACTCCAGCCGCAGAAGCTCGCCCTCGACGACCTCAGAGGCCCGCCGGCGCAGCGCGGTGACGGTGGGAGTGACCTCCGCGGAGCGCTGAGCGGCAAGGTAGGCCTGCGCCTCCTCGGCCACGAGCCCCTGGGCGGCCTCGATGGCCGCACCGTGGCTGCGGGACGCAAGCCGGCGCTGGAGCCCGATGAGGTCGATCACGGTGACGTCGGGCAGCCCGGCGACGCCTGCGTCGACATCGCGGGGCAGGCCGAGATCGCACACCACCAGCGGACGACCGGCACGCGCGCTGACCGCGCCGGCGACAGTGGCCCGGTCGATCACGGTGTCGACCGCTCCGGTGCAGGCGATCATCAGGTCGGCGACAGCGAGCTCCGCCGGAAGGTCGGTCAGCGCCCCGGCCCGGGCCGAGGTGCCGTGCTGGGCCGTCGTGCCGGCCAGCCGGGCGGCGCGTTCGGGCGAACGGTTGAGCACGACGATCTCGGCGGCGCCGGCCCGGCGCAGGTGGGCCGCCGCGAGTGCACCCATCGCCCCGGCCCCGACGATGACGGCTCGGCTGCCGGCCAGATCACGGCCGAGCGCCGCGGACGCATCGTCGAGCGCTTCGGACATCACCGACGCGCCCGCCGCGTCGATCCCGGTGCTCGCATGAACCCGCTTGCCGACCCGCAGTGCCTGCTGGGCGAGCTCGTGCAGGACGCGCCCCACGGTGCCGGCCTCGTCGGCGGCGGCGTAGGCACTGCGGAGCTGGCCGAGGATCTGCGCCTCGCCGATCACCATCGAGTCGAGGCCGGCGGCGACCGCGAACATGTGCTGGACCGCGGAACCGGCGTAGTGCACGTAGAGGTGTTCGGTGAGTTCGGTGAGCGACACCCCGGCGTGGCGCCCGAGCACCTCGGAGACGTCGGCGAGCCCGCCGTGGAAGGCGTCCACCACCGCGTAGACCTCCACGCGGTTGCAGGTGGACAGCAGGACGACCTCGGTGACGTGGGCCGCGGTGACCATCTCGTCGAGCAGCTTGGGCAGCTCGTCGCCGGCGACCGTGACCCGCTCGAGAACCTCGACCGGAGCGCTGCGGTGCGACAGGCCGACGACCAGGACGCTCATGAGACCACCGCCGATCCTCGAGCGACATGTAGGTTGACGGCGTTGACAGCGTTGACAGCAGAGACCGAAGGCACCTGGCCGTTCACAGTGGACACCTCGCCCACCTCGAGCGCGGCAACGTGGCGACGCGCAACATGAAAGGCCAGGACCTGGAGCTCGACGGCGAGGTCGACCTTGCGGACCTCGACATCGTCGGGTACCTGCAACTCGACCGGGGCGAAGTTGAGGATGCATCGCACCCCGGACCGCACGAGCAGGTCGCAGACCTCCTGCGCGGCCGGACCGGATGTGGCGACCATGCCGATGGTGACCCCACGCTCGGCGCAGACCTGGGGAACGGCGTTCACGTGCAGCACGACGATGCCGTTGATGGCCACTCCGACGAGGTCGGGGTCGATGTCGAACAGGGCCGTGACCGGGAACCCGCGCCCCTCGAAACCGCTGTAACCCGCGAGGGCGTGGCCGAGGTTGCCGACGCCGACCACCGCCACGGCCTGGCGTTGGGTGAGGCCGAGGACGTGCTCGAGGTGGCGCAGCAGGGGCGCGACCTCGTAGCCGACGCCCCGGATGCCGTAGGACCCGATGTAGGAGAGGTCCTTGCGCAGCTTCGCCGAGTTGACCCCGGTGGCCGCGGCCAGCTCCTCGCTGGAGACCGTGCCCGCGCCCTGTGCGGCGATCTCGCCGAGTATCCGCAGGTACACCGCGAGCCGGGCGACACTGGCCTCCGGGATCGGCCGCGGTCTCCCGGCGACCACATCCTCGGGGCCGGCCTGCGGCGGGAAGGTCACGCTTCCAGTCTCCTCGTTGCACGGTGCCATTCACTCACCGATTGCCCCGCATCCGATGACGTTCCGGGATCGGGCGTTGACGGCGACTGGTAAACACGCTAGCCGCTTGTGAAGGCAGGCACAAAGTTGCGATCTTGGCCGGCGATGTGCTCGGCGGCGGACCCCCGCAGTCGAGCCGCTGACCGTGACCAGGCTGCCGTTCATCGAAGGGGCGCCGGTCGACACACGCAACGAACGCGGGGCTCAGGACCTGGGAGACAGAGGGGAACGCCGCAAGGGCGGCCCCAGAGACCGGGGCCGCCCTTGCGGACTTGGTGCGACGTGCGTCAGCTGGCGGTCGGCATCAGCACGGCGTCGATCACGAACACGGTGGCGTTCGAGGTGGGAATGTTGCCGCACAGCGTGGTCGCCGGCGTGGTGTTGCCCGGACCCGCGAAGGTCGGGGCGTCAGCGGTGCCGCCGATGGTCACGGTGGCACCAGCGGGAGCGAGCTGCTCGGTCCTGCCCATCTCGACGAGTTGCTCGGCGTTGTAGCGCGTGCCGACAACGTGGTAGGAGAGCAGCGGGCCGAGCTGGGCCGGATCGGCGAGCAGGGCGTTGAAAGCCTCGTCGCCCAGCGCCGTCTGGACGGCGGCGAACGCGTCGTTGCCCGGGGCGTAGACGGTGAGCGCCTCGGCGTTGTTCAGGGTGTCAGCCAGGCCGGGCACGGCACCGACGGCAGTGACCAGGGTGCTGACGAGCGGGTTGTTCGACGCGGCGGTGGCCACCGGGTCGTCGACCATGCCCTGGGCCGAACCTTCACCCTCGGTCGGCACCATGGCGCAGGCCGGGCCGAAGATGTCGGAGATCTGGGTGACGCCGTCACCGGCGGCGCTGGGCGCGGAGGTGGGCGCGGGAGCCGACTCCGGGGTGGAGGTGGAGGGCGTCTCGCTGCTTCCGCAGGCTCCCAGCGCCACGGTCAGGGCGGCCATGGCGCCGACGGCAGCCAGTCGCTGGATCTTTCGCACGGGTGTTCCTCTCGAGCGTGGTCCGGTCGGTCCGGACCTGACATAGGAACCTTCGGCACTGCACCGGAGGTAGTTCAGTAACGGGACGTAACGTTTCGGCCACATCGGGCAGCGGCGTCGCAGGCATCATTCACTGGCCCTTTGCACGACTCCAACCGGGGTCCCCGCAGGTCACTTGATTAGCTCACAGTGAAAAGGGTGGAGTGCCAGCCGGTGGCGCCGTCCGGGATCGGCTCGACACGCGTCTCCGGTTGGGTGATGCCATCACGGTCCGTAGCACGGACCTGGACTGTGTGGCTACCCGGCCCGAGGTCGAAGTCGGCCTTCCACATCCGCCAGGTGTCGTAGTTGACCTCGGTGGAGAGCTCGGCCTCCTGCCAGGCACCGCGGTCCACCCTGACCTCGACGCGCTCGATGCCGACGGGTTGGGACCAGGCGATCCCCGCCATCGTGACCCGTCCGGTGGGCACGGTCGCGAACGGCCGCGGACTGTCGATCCGCGACTGGGTCTTGATCGGTGCCTTCTGTCCCCAGCCGCGTTGCAGCCAGTACCCCTGCGCCGCGTCGAACGTGGTGACCTCGATGTCGGTGAGCCATTTGGTGGCCGACAGGAAGCCGTACAGGCCGGGCACCACCATTCGTACCGGGAATCCGTGCTCGGGCGGCAACGCCTCACCGTTCATCCCGATCGCGATCATCGAGTCACGGTCGGGCTCCAGGAGCACGTCGGTGGGGGTGCCCGCGGTCCAGCCGCCGTCGGCGCCGGTGCTCAGCACCTGGTCTGCGCCGGGCTGTACGCCGGCCTCCAGCAGGAGGTCCCGCAAGTCGACCCCGATGAAGTTCGCGGTGGAGATGTAGCGCCCCCCGACCTCGTTGGAGACACAGGTCAAGGTGATCGTGCGCTCGACCAGCGGGCGCCGGAGCAGATCGTCGAAGGTGAGCGTGATCTCCCGGTCGACCATTCCGTGGATGCGCATCGACCAGTCGGACGCGGCCTGGTTGGGAATCCGCAGGGCGACATCGACCCGGTAGAACGCCGGGTTCGGGGTGATGAACGTCGGCGTACCGAGCTCGGTGAAGTCGGCCCCGGGCGGGATCGGCGGCGCCGGTGTGACCCTCGCGTCGGCGACCTGCCGGGTGACCTGCATGCGCGAGTCGCCGATGTTCGTCGCGAGGAGCTGGCCGCCGGCGCCGGCGCCGATCGCACCGAGGCCGATCGCCAGGGACGAGCCGACCAGCACGTCCCGCCGCGCCACCGCGCCGTCAACCCGGGCAGGTGGAACCGCGTCGGGCACCGTCCGGTGTCGTTCCCCGTAACGTCGCAGCGCAGCCCAGTGCAGCAACTGGAAGGAGCCCACTCCCACACCCAGGGCCACCACCGGCGCCAGGAGGTCCAGCGGCGCGAAGACGGGCGCATTGACCACGGCCAGCAGGCCGAACACCCCGAGCACCGTGATCACCGTCACACCGACCCGCGGGGTACGCCGCGAGGCGATCCCCGCGACCGCGGCGATCAGCCCGATGACCACCGCCATCCCGCCCAACAGGACCGGCTTGTCGGCCGTGCCGAAGGCGGTCTTGGCGAACTCCGTGAGGAACGGCGGCGAGTAGCGGATGACGGTGTCGCCCACCGCCAGGAACGGGGACGAGGACGGCGAGATCGGCGCGGCCACGAGATTGCCGACCCCGAGCGCCGCACCCACGCCCAGAAACCCGATCAGTGCGGCGACCAAGCGCGGAATACCGGGAGATGTCGGACGGGTGGACGGGACGGGTGCGCCGGTGGTGCTCACATTAAGAGCTTCGCGCGCCGGGGCGACCCGGTTCGCCTCAGGTGACCGAGAACATCCCCCGACCAGACCGACACCGGCCCGCACTCAGCCGCCGAGCGCGGCTCGCAACCGCTGCTCCTCCACCTTCCAGAACCCGTGCTCCCGCCCATCGACCATGATCACCGGTACCCGGTCGCCGTACTCGGCGCGCAGCTCGCCGTCGGAATCGACGTTCACGGCAGCCCAGGAATGCCCCAGCTCCCCGCAGATGCGCTCGACGTCCAGCTCGGCCCGCACACAGGAGGTGCAGCCGGCGCGGGTGTAGACGACGACCCGAGGCCCGCCGGTCACGGCGTCTCCGCCGGGCTCATCAGCTGCCGGCGCGCGAGCTTGCCGGTCGGCGTGCGGGGCAACCGCTCGACGAACTCGATCACCGCGGGCACCTTGAACCGGGCCAGCCGGGCCGTGCAGTGCGCCCGCACGTCGTCCTCGGTGATCTCGACCGTCAGGCTCTCCGCCCGGACCAACACCGCCTTCACCGCCTCACCGGTGCGGTCGTCGGGCACACCGACGACCGCCGCTTCGACGACCCCCGCCAGCTCGCCCAGCACCTGCTCGACCTCCCGTGGGTAGACGTTGAAGCCGTTGACGATCACCAGGTCCGATGAGCGGGCGGCGAGGTGGAGATCGCCGTCGGTATCGAAGAACCCGACGTCAGGAGTACTGAACCATCCCTCGGCATCAGGCCCGTCCGCACCGTCGGGCCAGTACCCGGAGAACAGGTTCGCACCGCGGACGGCGACCAGACCGGGATCCTCCGCCGAGTCGGAAGGCTCGGCGGCGGCCTCGAAGCCGGGCCCGTCCGTCCGGTCGGGCGCGACGGCGTCGAGGGGGTGCCCCTCCCGGTCGACGAGCCGCAACTCGATCCCCGGCATCGCCCGACCCACCGCCCCCGCCTTGGCGACACCGCCGACGATGTTGGTGGTCACCATCGGCCCGGCCTCGGACAGGCCGTATCCCTCGAGGATCGAGAGCCCAGTGGCGGCCCGGAAGTCGGCCAGCCAGCGCGACGGCAGCGGTGCCGCCCCGGACGTACACAGCCGCACCCCGCCCAGTGCCGCCCGCAGCTGCACCGCCGGCAGGTTCAACAACGCCCGGTAAAGCGACGGGACGGCCGCGACGCCGCTCACCCGGTGCGCCACGATCACCTCGGCGAGATGCTCCGGCTCGGACCGATCGGTCAGGACGGCCGTGGCGCCCGCCCAGCAGACCTGCAACAGCCCGGCCGCGAGCCCGATGACGTGGAACAGCGGCAACGACAGCAGCACCCGGTCCACCGGGATCACCGGCGCAGGTCGGAGCGCGGCGGTCTGGGCCCGGTTGGCCAGCACCGCCCGGTGGGAGAGCCGAACACCCCGCGGTCTCCCGCTGGTCGAGGTGTAGACGAGCAGCGCGATGTCCTCGCCACCCACGCCGCAGGGGACCTCGATGTCAGCACGGGCCGCGGGATCGGGCGGCGGCAGCACGGCCACACCGACGGCCGCGGCACAGGTGGCGGCCGGTCGGTCGTCGGCCGGGGCGATGACGATCCGCGGGGCGCAGTCGGCCAGAACGACAGCCAACTCCCGCGACACCGCGATCGGACCGAACGGCACGGCGATCGCGTCGGCCCGCAGGACACCGAGCACCGCCACACAGAACGGAAGGCCACCCGAGAGCCGGACCACCACCCTGTCCCCTGGCCGCACCCCGGCATCGCGGATCCGGGTGGCCTCGGCCGTGACGGCCGCGTCGAGCTCACTCCAGGTCGTCGTCAGGCCGAGCCCGACATCGATGATGGCCGGATGCTCCGGGACGCCGGCCGCGGCACGGGTGACCAGGTGGGCGAGATGGGTGGGCACATCAGCGAGTCTGGCACGCATCGGAGGGGCACATTCGTCGCGCCCGAGGCGTCGTCGCGGCGCTGCCGCGCCTCGACGGCGACACGCGCCCGGTAATGACGCTGACCGCACCCAGCGAGCCGCTCACCGTGTTGTCGCGCACCCTGAACGGCGGTGCTGGTTGCCTCACGCGGGTCCGGTCGTATGCTCCGCCGCTACACCCGACCCAACGCGTGACCCCCGACTTCGACGCGTGACTCACCCGAGGGAGTGGCATGGCGCCTGTTGCCAGAGCATCGCGGGCCGTCCCGCGGCCTCCGGCCCGATATGGTCCCGGGACCAGTTTGGAGTCATGACCCACCGATGCGTCCGATCCGGCTGCTCCGCACCGAGACCGCCCGTCCCCCGGCGGGTGGGGAGGTTCACATGCCATCGACCACCGCTCCCCGCGCCGGTCCACCACCACAACAGTCAGCGGCCACCGTGTCCGGCCAGGCGGCGTCTGGCCCGACGACGGACGGCCGGGCGACGGCAGGCCCGACGACGGACGGCAGGCCTTCGGTCGGCCAGGCGATGCCGCTGCCCCGGCAGCGCCCGCTGACCGCGGCAGCACCGCCGTCGTCCGACCCCGCCGGGCCGGCGCCCGCCGGCGTCGACCCGCAGGGTCACCGCTCCGATCACCCGGATCCGGCCGACGGCTCCCCGAGCGGCCCCGTCGAGCCTGACGAGACCGGTGCCTGGGCGCTCGTGAAGGCCTCCCAGGCCGGCGACATGACGGCGTTCAGCCTGCTGTTCGATCGCTACTACGACGTGGTCTTCCGGTACGTGCTCTTCCGGATGGGCGACCGCAACCTCGCTGAGGACATCACCCAGGAGACGTTCCTGCGGGCGCTGCGCCGGATCAGCTCGGTCAGCTACCAGGGCCGCGACATCGGTGCATGGTTCGTCACGATCGCCCGGAACCTGATCTTCGACCACGTGAAGTCCAGCCGCTACCGGCTGGAGTCCACCACCGCCGAGATCGTCGAGCTCTCCCCGAGCACCAGTGGACCCGAACAACAGGTGCTCGACGGTGCCACCAACGACGAGCTGCTGCGTTGCGTCCGCAAGCTCAACCCCGATCAGCAGGAATGCATTCAGCTGCGGTTCCTGCAGGGGTTGTCGGTCGCGGAGACGGCGCGGATGATGGACCGCAACGAGGGAGCCGTCAAGGCCCTCCAGCATCGGGCGGTCCGCCGGCTCGCCCAGTTACTGCCGGAGGGAATCCGATGACCGGTGCCGGTATCGCAGCCCAAGGCCCGAGCGTTACAGGTGCGACGAATGACCAACTCGATGCGGTGAACGGTATCTGCCCCGTAACCCGTTGCTCCTCGGCTCGTTGTACGGGTGAGAGTCGGGACGATGTCGTCAACATTTCGAACCGCGATGTGACGACGAGACGCGCAGGTATGCAGTGAGGACGGCCAACATGCCCGCCGAACAGGGCAAAGACGCAGCGGAGCGATTCGCCGCCGCCGTAGAGCAGGGGCGGACCCCCGGACTGCACAGCGACGACGATCTCGCCCGCGAACTGGAGATCGTGGCGATGCTGCGGTCCCGGGGTCCGGCGTACGCGCCGCACCCGGACGCCAAGGCCCGCGCGAAGCAGCGGCTCATGGCCGCGCTCGCCGAGCAGAACCCCGGCGTGACTCCGGTCGCACCGGTCTCCGCTCAGTCGTTCGGGGCGTCGGCCGAGTGCACCGCCCCCATGGTCCGGCTCGTCGAGGAACCCGCGCGAAGCGAGGACGGCGCAGGCAGCACCGAGCCGGCCCGGTGCGACGAGCCGGCGGCGGTCACCGAGCTGGCGCCGCGTGCCGCTCGCCGGGCAGGTCGCCACACCTTGGCGACCGGATCGGCCGGCCGCGCCCAGCGCAAACGTCGGTCGGACCCACCCGGGTTCGGGCGCCGCGTCGGAATCGTCAGTTCGGCGGCACTGCTGGTGATGGTCGCGCTCACCGGTGCCGGAATGTTCGTCAGCCGGGACGCGCTACCCGGTGACCCCACGTACGGGATCAAGCGGATCGCCGAGGAGACCGGCCTGGCGCTGACCTTCGACGACGAGGCCAGGGCTCGGCGCAATCTGGAGCTGGCCGCCGTCCGGCTGAGCGAGATCGAGCAGCTGGTCGCCCGTGATGACGGGTCCAGCCTGGATCCGCTGCTTCTCCGCTCGGCGATGCAGCAGTTCGGTGTCTCGGCCAGCGAGGGTTCTCGTACGCTGCTCGCCGACGAGCAGGCCACCGAGGCCGGCGGTATCGGGGATCTCCAGGCCTGGGCGGCCAAGCAGGTGGTACGGCTCTCCGTTCTCCGCTCGGCGCTGCCGGTACCGGCAGCGAGCGAGGCCGACAACTCGATCGCACTGCTGGATCGGCTGATGGGCCGTACCGCCGCGTTGGAGACCCGGGCGTCCTGCAGTGAACCCACCTCCGGCTCGGTCGATGATCTCGGTCCTGTTCCTGCCGAAGGTTCTTGCACTCCGCGTCCGGTCAACCCACCCCGGGCCGGCAGCAACCTGAGTCAGAACACCGAGCAGACCGCACCGGGTGGTGGAAACCGGAACGACCCGGGCGCTCCGGATGGCACCGACGGTTCCAGCGGATCGGACTCCACCGACGGGCTGCCGCAGACCGGTTCGGACAGCGTGCCGCTGAACACCAGCCCGGACCGGAACCAGACGCCGAGCCAGGCGCCACCGGTGGATCGGGACGGATCGCTGCTTCCGTTGCCGCTGAAACCGCCGGCCACGCTGCCGCCGCTGTTGCCAGGGATGCCCAGCCTTCCCCTCGGCTGATCAACGCGAGGTGGAGTACGACGACGTCGAGGCCGTCGCGGGATGATCCCCGTGACGGCCTTGTCGTGTCTCACCCGACCCGTTCGATCCGCTGGGCGTCGGTACGCTCAACGCAATGACGACGCCTTTCCCTGCGGAGGCCCGAACAGTGTTCGGACAGGAGGCCCCGAAGACCGGCGACGCACCGGTCGGCCGGTCCGAGGTGGCCGGTGTCGCCGAGTCCTTCGGGATCATCGACGCGGTCACTGCGGGCGATCCGGCCGTCCGCGCCGGTGAGGCCTCCGCGGCCGCCGCCGTCGCCGCGGGTGATCGCGGCCCGGGCGACGTCCCGCTGACCGATCTCACAGCCGCCGCCTTCTTCGATGTGGACAACACGATGATGGTCGGCGCGTCCATCTTTCACTTCGCCCGCGGTCTGGCCGCCCGGAAGTTCTTCACCACCTCCGACCTGCTCGGCTTCGCCTGGCAGCAGGTCAAGTTCCGGATCGGCGGCCGCGAGACCACCTACAGCACCACCACCGGCCGGGACACCGCGCTGTCGTTCGTCGTCGGCCGGTCGGTGGCCGAGGTGATGGCGCTCGGCGAGGAGATCTACGACGAACTGATGGCCGACCGCATCTGGGCCGGCACCAGGGCGCTCGCGCAGATGCACCTGGACGCGGGCCACCGCGTCTGGCTGGTCACCGCCACTCCCGTGGAGCTCGCGCTGATCATCGCCCGCCGGCTCGGGCTCACCGGCGCGCTGGGCACCGTCTCCGAGAGCGTGAACGGGCTCTACACCGGACGTCTGGTCGGGGAGATCCTGCACGGTCCCGCCAAGGCGTACGCGGTGCGGTCGCTGGCCATCGCCGAGGGCCTTGACCTGCGACGCTGCACTGCTTACTCGGACTCGGTGAACGACGTGCCGATGCTGTCCGCGGTGGGCACCGCGGTCGCGATCAACCCGGACTCGGAGCTGCGCGAGGTCGCCCGCGAGCGGTCCTGGCAGATCCGCGACTTCCGTACGGGGCGCAAGGCAGCGCGGATCGGTGTGCCGTCCGTACTCGGCGCAGGCGCGATCGCAGGCGCGGTGGCGGCCGGTATGGCCTACCGCAAGCGCTGACGGATCCTCCGTCATCATCGGTCGGGCACGGCTCAGCGGGACTGACGCGGCGCCGGGCTGGCTGCCGGTGCAGCACCGCAGAAGTCCATCGGGTGTTGGAGCACGGTCGGTCCCTGTCGGTTGATTTTGTTTCACGCGGCGGGTGACGTTGGTGCGCTCGGGTTCGCCTGGGCGGGCTAGTGGGCGTCGGACTCGGCCTCGCTCGCGTCCGGATCCCGGCGTCGCAGCGAACGGTGGGCCCCTGGGGCTGAGTGACCTATCGACACTGCGGCCGCGAGGGGGGACAAGCCAATCGCAGACGGATCAAGCCGTCATAGAAGATCCACAATTTGGCGTCGACCGCCCGTGGCACAGGCCAGCCAACAGTGTCCGGTCGGCGGGCTCGTCCAGTCTCAAGATCACCAGCCGGGTGCATTCTCCGGCCGGATCCGGCCGGAAATGCGCCGAACCGGTGATCACGGCGGCCTGGACCTGCGCACCCTGTGCGGTACAACAGCAACCATGGCCGTCGGGGGCCGGATTCATGCCGCAACGAGGAGGGTGGCGACCCACGGCCGCAACGGGGAGGGGGTGGCGACCCACGGCCGCACCCCTTACGCCGCCCGGTCCTGCACAGCCTCTACGCGTGACGCCGACCCAGGACTGGATCACACCGCCAGCTTCATGATCACCGAACGGGAACACACAGCCCCGTCCCGTGCGGCTCCGCGTACCGAGACACTGATCTTGGCGGTCACCGCGACCCCGTCCGGCCACCGCGACCCCGATCGTCGCCACAGATCATCGGCTGGGAACCCGGAACCGCACTAGCTAGCACACCCGGCGGTTCCCAGAAATCGATCAAGCGCTCGACACCTTCCGCCCACCGGATCCCCGCACCACCACCGGATCCCCGCACCACCTCCACACGTGCCCTCACCTGACCGAACCCCGAAACTTCCGCGGCGCCGCACTCGCTAGCCGAAGAACGCGTTGCGGCGGTGGCTGAGCAGGCGATACAGAGTGTGCTGGATGGTTTCGCGCACCTGGTCGGTCAGGTTGAACACCACCACCGGATCGTCCGCCTCGGCCGCACCGAGGATGTCG
The DNA here is from genome assembly GCA_050701075.1 of Pseudonocardia sp. Lineage (GTDB taxonomy): Bacteria > Actinomycetota > Actinomycetes > Mycobacteriales > Pseudonocardiaceae > Pseudonocardia. The sequence continues at coordinate 16,496 of JBOHEP010000497.1, forward strand.
GTGCGGATCGGCGCGCCGAACTCGATGTACCACTTGGACGGCAAGGGCACGAGTCCCAGCGGCCCGAGGAACGGGAACGTCGGGGTCACCGGGAAGTACGGCGCGCCCAACAACCGGGCCAACGGCCGCACCTCGCCGATCTTGGGGTAGATCTCCTCGGCACCCACGATCGAGCACGGAATGATCGGCACCCCCGTGCGCAACGCCGCCGAGACGAACCCGCCACGGCCGAAGCGCTGAAGCTTGTACCGGTCGCGGAACGGCTTTCCGATTCCCTTGAACCCCTCGGGCCACACCCCGACCAGCTCACCGGACGACATCAGCCGCTCGGCGTCCGGCATGCAGGCCAGCGTGCTGCCCTGTTTGCGGGCCAGTGACCCGACCACCGGCAGCCGGAACATCAGGTCGGCGGCGAGAATCCGCAGATGTCGCTGCGCCGGGTGGTCATCATGAAGCGCAACTGCGGCCATGAGCGAGTCCAGCGGGAGGGTGCCGGAATGGTTCGCCACCACCAGCGCACCACCACGCGCCGGGACGTGGTGCATACCGACGGTCTCGACGCGGAACCACGTTCGGTAGAGCGGCCGCAGGGCCGGCAGCAGCACGTTGTCGGTGAGCTCGGCGTCGAAGCCGAACTCGTCGACCGCGTACTTCCCGGTGAGGCGGCGGCGCAGGAACGCGAGCGACCCCTCCAGCGCCTTCTCCCAGGCCGGCGGATCCGGCTCCGGCTCCGGCTGGGTCGGCGGATCCGGGTCGGTCCCCGGCCCCAGGTCCGGCTGGGTCGGATCCGGGTCGGTCCCCGGCTCCGGGTCCGGCCGGGTCGGCGGCCGGGCGCGGGCCGAGCCCGGCCGGGTACCGAGGCGCCAACGTGGCCGTGACCCACCGCCATCGGTGTGGAGCGGAATGATGCGCGCCTCCGGCACAGTCGTGCCCCCAATCGCAGTAGTCCCCCCAGCCCCAGTAGCCCCCCAGCCCCAGTAGTCCCCCAGCCCCAGTGGTGGTTCTTGTCATCTCAGCGACCGCGCCAGGACCAGCACGCCACGCTCCATCGACTCGATGCGCTCTGGTGCGATCACCGGGCGCAGCGCCCGGCCGCGAACGAAGTCGTCGAACGCCTGCACGGTGGTCCATCGCGGGGTGAATCCGAACTGCCGGTGCAGCCGCCCGACGTCGACCACCCTGCCGAAGTTGAGAAAACGCATCTGCTCCGGGGAGAAGTCGACGAGCCCCGCACCGCGGAAGATCCGGCTGATCGGTCCGACCGCCGTGGCGGGGACCGCGATCGGGATGCGTCCGGCGCGGCGGATGGCCTGGGAGAGCAACAGGACACCATCGGCCGCAACGTTGAAGACACCGGGCAGCTCCTCACTCGCCGCCCGCTCGAGAACGGCGACGGCGTCCTCCTCGTGCAGCAGCTGCACCCGGGCGTCGTAACCGAGCACTGTGGGGACCAGCGGCGACGCGAAGTACCGGGTGAGAACGGTGTCGATGCGGGGGCCGATGAGGTTCGCGAACCGCAGCACCGTGACCCCAACATCCGGGCGACGCCGCGCGAAGCCGCGCAGGTAACCCTCGATCTCCACGGAGTCCTTGGCGGACCCGCCCGGCGGCAGATCCTTCGGGGTCATCGCCTCATCGAACAAGGCCGGATCTCGGGGGCTGGAGCCGTACACCGCGGTGGTGGACTTGAGTACCACCCGGCGAACGGACGGTGCATTCTGGCACGCTGCCACCAGTTGCATCATGCCGATGGCGTTCATGTCCTTCATCGCCGTACGTCCCCCGGACGATCCCGGGTTGGTCGACAGCGACGCATGCACCACGGTGTCCACCGAGGCACCGGAGATGACCTTCGCGATGAGCGGGTTGCGGATGTCGGCCCGAACGAACTCGGCACGTCCCATCCGGCGGAGAACATCACGCGACGGTGGAACGGTGTCGACACCGAGGACTCGACCGATGTCCGGGTTCGCCGCAAGGCGGGCAGCCAGACGACCACCGAGAAAGCGGCTGACTCCGGTCACGAGCACACAGTCGGGCGGCGTCATGGTCGTCCAACCCCCGAGGGCTCATCGTGCGCGAGTGCCCCGATGCTAGACCTCTCGCGCCCCGGCAAGGCGACGTTGTGACCGAGCTTGCGAGCTGCCGTCGACACAGCACCGCCACCGGTTCAGGGGCCGACGAGCGCCAGCGAGGGGGCCGGCGCGACCGAGCTGGCGAGCTCACCGTTCAGGAGGAAAGATGAGCTCGCGAGCTCACTTGCCGAGCTTGCGACGCTGGACGCGGGTCTTGCGCAGGAGCTTGCGGTGCTTTTTCTTCGACATCCGCTTGCGACGCTTCTTGATGACTGAACCCATGCGGCAGTGCCTTCCTGATCGGTACGGGTCGTGCGAGCATGACCGGTGGCCCATCGTACCGAGGTACGGGCAGGCTACCGCGCCCGCGTCAGACCGGGTTCACCCCGCGTCGAAGTAGGAGCTCCGGAGATAATCCTCGACGGCCCGCTTGGGCACCCGGAAGGAGCGACCGACTCGGGCCGCAGGCAGCTCACCGCCGTGCACCAACCGGTACACGGTCATCTTCGACACCCGCATCATCGCTGCCACTTCGGCGACGGTGAGGAACTGGACCTGCGCGAGGTTCAGCCGCTCCGGCTGCTCGGGTGCCATCCGATCACCCTTCCGTGGATCGCACCGGACGTTCCCTGCTCCGCGGCCGGAAACGGTCCTGGTGTTCAGCATGAGCTTAGCGGGGTTGCTGTGACGATTGCTCGCTCTCCCCTCCCTCTTTCGGGGAATTCAGTTGTCGCGCCAGGGTGACCAGTGATAATCCGATCGAGCTAGATCGACGTCGCCAAGCGACCCAATTCAACCGATCGATCCCGGGCCGCCTCGATCGCGTCGATCAACGCGGCCCGAACCCCATGCCGCTCCAGCTCTCGGATGGCCGCGATCGTCGTGCCGGCAGGGGAGGTCACGGCCTCGCGCAGGATCACCGGGTGGTCGCTCGACTCGCGCAGCATCCGGGCTGCCCCGTACGCCGACTGGACGATGAGATCGGCGGCCACCGCGCGCGGCAGGCCGAGCAGGATGCCGGCGTCGATCATCGCCTCGACGAGGAAGAAGAAATAGGCCGGCCCGGAGCCCGACAGCGCGGTCACGGCATCCTGTTGCGTCTCCGGCACCCGCACCACGCGCCCGACCGCGCTCAGCATCTTCTCGACCTCGTCGAGCTGGGCGGACGTCGCGTGGCTGCCGGCCGAGACAGCGCTCATCGCCTCACCGACCAACATCGGGGTGTTCGGCATGACCCGCACCACCGGCGTGTCGGCCGGGAGGGCGCCCTCGAACAACGCCGTTGGCAGGCCCGCGCACAAGGACACGACCAGGGTGCCCGGACGGATCGCGGCGTTCAGCTCGGCGAGCACCGGAGTGATGTCCTGCGGCTTGACGGCGACCACGATGACATCGGATCGCTCCGCCGCGCCCGCCACGTCCGCGGCAACCACCCCGAGCCGAGCAGTCAGCTCGGCCGCCCGCTCCGGGTGTCGCTCGGTGAAGACCAGCTCCTCGACCGGGTGACCGGAAGCGAGCAGTCCCGCCAGCAATGCCTCGCCGATCTTGCCCGCCCCGAGCACCGCGATCCGTGTCATGGCGGTGACGGTAGCCCAGCGCCCGCGACGAACGGCACCAGCGCGAGCAGGCGGGCCTGATACACCAGGTGACGGTGGGGTCGTCCTCGTCGGACCAGGGCGGCGGCCACTGCCTTTCGCGATTCCAGGCGCAGCCATTCCGGGCCGGATGGGCGGGATGGGCGGGGCAGCAGCCCGGCTATCGGCCAGTCCTCGCCTGATCGAGGCGGGACGGCTGCCGGGGTGCGGGCAGGGCGGTGGGCTGCAGGTGCAGCCGGGTGAACAGCACCGCCTCCGCCAACAGCGCGGCACGGTCGTACCGGGTGCGACACCGGCGGGTGCTCACCTCGATCACCACGGCACCGGCGAACCCCGAGTCGGCGAGCCGCTGGCACACCTCGGCACAGGGCTGCCTACCCCTGCCCGGCACGAGGTGCTCGTCCCGGTTGGAACCGCTGCCATCGGCGAGGTGGACGTGGGCCAACCCGGTACCCATCCGGTCGAGCATGGCGAGCGCGTCGCAGCCGGCCGCGGCGGTGTGCGAAAGGTCGAGGGTGTAGTGCCGGTGCCCGGCCACGGTGGGATCGAATCCCGGGTTGTAGGGCACCGTGCGGAGGCCGCCGCGGATGACCGGGAACATGTTCTCGACCGCGAGCGCCACACCCGACTGCTCGCCTGCCCGGGCCGCCTCGTCGGCGAACTGCATGGCGTAGCGGCGCTGCCAGCGGAAGGCCGGGTGCAGGACGACGATGCGGGCCCCGAGCTGCACGGCTGCGGTAACCGACCGCCGAATCCGGCCGATCGGGTCGGCATCCCACACACGCTGCGTGACGGCAAGGCACGGCGCGTGCACGGCGAGCACCGGCATCCCGAACCGTTCAGCGAGCCTACCCACCGCCGAGACGTCCTGGCTCACCCGATCCGACCACACCATCAGTTCGACGCCGTCGTAGCCCAGCTCGGCGGCGAGCTCGAACCCCGCCCTGACCGGTTCCGGATACACCGACGCCGTGGACAGGGCCACCGGTTGAGCCGACGCCGGGCTCACGGCATCACCGTCCGATCAGCACGAGGATGGCCGGGGAGACAGTGAGGAGCAGGCCGACCAGCACCGCGAAGATCGTGGTGCGGGTGTCGTTGTTGCGCAGGAGCGCACGCACGATGAGCACCAGGCCGACAGTGACCAGCACAGCTGCAGCGATTGCCACCACCGGCAGCTCGCGCCAGAGGAATCGGAATCCCACCCACAGCGCCGCGCCACCGATCGCTCCGGCGATCCACTGCGCCACCACCGCGGCCCAGGTATGGCCGCTCGCGCCGGCCTCGGGCCTGCGATCGCCCTGCGCCTGCTCTGCGTCGGCGTCGTCCGCATCGCCGGTGTCACCCTCAGATTCCAGGTCGTCGGCGACGTCCGGGTCGTCGGGATCGGGGCCGGGGTCGTCGTCGACCTCCAAGGGCGCGGCCTGAGTGGGTGGCCCACCGTCGACCGGTGCCGCGGCGCGCCCCGACTCGGCCGTACGAGCGCCGTGCCAGCCGTTCGGTCCTGCCGCAGCGGCGCCGTTCATCGTGGCTGGGCCGGCCTGCTCATCCTCGGAGTCGGCCCCGGCCGGCACACGTGGCATCGGTCCGGTGAGGCCCTCGTCGGGCGCGGGCCGCCTGGGCCCGCGAATCCGTGGGATGACCTCGGTGGGCCGCTCCGGCTGCCGGCCGGCGATCGGCGGGCGCGTGGCGTCCCTGGGCGGGACGACGGCCTGCTGCTCGCCGCCACGACGGCGGCCATCACCGGATGCGTCCGATGCGGCGGTGCCCGGTGACGCGTCAGGATCGGGCAGCCGAGGCGAGACCGCGCGCTGGTCGGCGACAGGCGCGAATGGTGCTCCGGGGCTCGGTTCGGGTGGTGCGACGTCCTCCTCCGGCTCGTCGGCTTGCCTCCGGCGGCGTCGACGACTGGTCGCACCGGAATCGCCATGCTCGGCAAGGAGCTCGGCGACGGTGCGCTGACGCGGATGGTCGGTCTCGGAACTCATCCCGTACACCGTGCCTCGAACGCGGTCAAGCGTCCAAGCCCACCCGGCGTGTCCTGCGCTGAACGGTCTGTCTGAGCCGTCCCATCGAGCGTGTCGAGCCTCCTGAGGATGACTCCCTCGCGCAGAGCCCACGGACAGATCTCGAGCTGCGGGACTCGTAGAGCCCGCATGGCAGCCTCGGCGACGAGGGCTCCCGCGGCCAGCTGTCGAGCCCGGCTCGCGCTCACCCCCTCGAGCTCGGCGAGGGCGTCCGAAGAAATCCGGGTGATGAAGGCGATCAGCTGACGAAGGCCGGCGTCGGTCAGCACGCGACGGACACGGGGGCCGGCACTTGACGGCGCGGCACCGGTGAGCCGGGCCAGCGAGCGGAAGGTCTTCGACGTGCCGACCGCCAGCTCCGGCTCACCGGCACGCCGGAGCCGGCGAGCCACCGGGGCGAGCTCGGTGTCGAGCCGTGCGCGCAGCGTCTCGATCTCGCGTCGCGACGGGGGGTCGGAGGTGAACCACTCACGAGTGAGCCGCCCTGCCCCCAACGGCAGAGACGCGGCTACGGCCGGATGCTCGTCGCGGCCCGCGGCAAGCTCCAGCGAGCCACCACCGATGTCGAGCACCAGCAGGCGCCCGGCGGACCAGCCGTACCACCGCCGAACCGCCAGGAACGTGTACCGTGCCTCGTCCTCGCCCGGCAGCACCTGCAACGCCACCCCGGTCTCGTCGCGGACCCGGGCCAGCACCGCGGCGGAGTTGGTAGCGTCGCGCAGCGCCGAGGTGGCGAAGGCCAGGAGATCGGCGCACCTCGCGGCGGCGGCCGAGTCGCGGGCCCGGTGCACCGCGCGAACCAGTGCCTCCGCGCCCGACCTGGTGAGGGCGCCGTCGACGTCGAGGTTCTCGGAGAGGCGGAGCTCGTCCTTGTCCGAGGACATCGGGGTGGGGTGGCCGCCCCGTTGCGCGTCCACCACCAAGAGGTGAACTGTGTTGGATCCGACGTCGAGCACTCCAAGGCGCACCCGCCAAGCCTACGTCCCCGTAAGACCCCACCACGGCGCCCGGTCACTCCCCCCGACCCTCAGCACCCCGGTGATCAAGGGCGATCCGTTGTTGGTGGATCTCCGACAGCAACGGTTCGCCCTTGATCGACGACGTTTCTCACCGGCGGGTCAGCCCTCGAACTTGTAGCCCAGGCCGCGCACCGTCACCAGATGGCGGGGGGCCGAAGGATCGGACTCGATCTTCGAGCGCAGCCGCTTCACGTGCACGTCCAGGGTTTTCGTGTCGCCGACGTAGTCCGCCCCCCACACCCGGTCGATGAGCTGCCCGCGGGTGAGCACCCGCCCGACGTTGCGCAGCAGGTACTCCAGCAGGTCGAACTCCTTGAGCGGCAGCGCCACATCCTCGCCGTTCACGC
>JBOHEP010000498.1:0-2587 GCA_050701075.1 Pseudonocardia sp.
GGGCGAGGGATAGGCGGCGACCGCGAGCGAGGGCGAGGGGCCGGCCGCGAGCGAGGGCGAAGGTGCGCCGCCACGGGAGGCAGGGGTCACAGGGCACCGCCGCGGGCGGTGCGCTTCGGGCGGATGATCAGCGTTGACAGGTAGGGGCCTTGCCCGCCCGGGTCCAGCTCGCTTGCCGGGCGGATGTCCTGCTCGGCCAGCCCCAGGCCGGCGCCGTAGATCGCGTCGTCCAGTCGACCGGTTTCGCGTAGCACCCGCAGCGTCTCCGGGAGCATCCGGCCGAACTTGTAGGCCACGACCGCGTCGAACGTCTCCAGCGCCTCCCGGAACCGGTCGGGGCCCGCCGTCATCGGGAACAGCGCGAGCGACTCCCGGCCCTCCACCAGCGGGGTGCCGCTGCGCGCGGCGAGATCCTGCATCGCGGTGACCCCGGGGATCAGCGCGACATCGAGCGAACCCAGCACATCCCGGACCGACGCCGCGAGGTAGGTGAACGTCGAGTAGACGCACGGGTCACCGATCGTGGCGAAGGCCGCGGTCCCGCCGGGGTGCGCGGCGAACCACGCGGCCACCCGCGCCGCCGCGGCGTCCCAGGCACGCTCGCGGGCGGTGATGTCATGGGCGTGCTCCCGGTCGGGCTCGAGTCGCGTCAATGCGAACACCACCCGCTCCACCCGCCACGCTTCGGCGTAGTGGAGCACGACCTGCTCGGCGCGACCGGTCTCCCCCGAGTCGGCCACCGGGACGAACACGACATCGGCGTTGGCCAGCAGGTTCACCGCCTTGACGGTGACGAGCTCGGGGTCGCCAGGGCCGACGCCCACGCCCACCAGTGCGTTCCGTACCGGCGGTCCGCTCATCCGGCACCCTCCAGATCCCCTTCGAGGTCCAGGTAGGTCCGGCGCAGCCGATCGAGGACGGCGTCGTCGGGTTTGGCCCACATCCCGCGGTCGGCGGCCTCCAACAGTCGCTCGGTGACCCCGCGCAACGCCCACGGATTGCTCTGCACCATGAACGCGCGGTTGGTCTCGTCGAACACGTAGGACTCGGCGAGCTGGGCATACATCCAGTCGTCCACCACTCCGGCGGTGGCGTCGTAGCCGAACAGGTAGTCCACAGTGGCCGCGAGCTCGAACGCCCCTTTGTAGCCGTGACGCTGCATCGCGGCGATCCACCTCGGATTGACGACGCGGGCGCGGAAGACCCGTTTGGTCTCCTCGGCGAGCGTGCGGGTCTTGACCGCGTCGGGCACCGCGGAGTCCCCGACATACGCCGCCGGGGAGCGACCGGTCAGCGCCCGCACCATGGCGACCATGCCACCGTGGTACTGGAAGTAGTCATCGGAGTCGACGATGTCGTGCTCGCGGGTGTCCTGGTTCTTCGCCGCCACGGCGATCCGGCGGTACGACCGCTCCATGTCCGCCCGTGCCTCCCGCCCGTCCAGCCCACGGCCGTAGGCGTAGCCGCCCCACACGGCGTAGACCTCGGCGAGGTCGGCGTCACTGCGCCAGTTGCGGGCGTCGATCAGTGGGAGCAGCCCCGCCCCGTACGCGCCCGGCTTGGACCCGAAGATCCGCGACGTTGCCCGTCGACGATCACCGTGCTCGGCGGTGTCGGCCTCGACGTGGGCGCGCAGGTAGTTCTGCTCGTGCGGCTCGTCCAGTTCGGCGATGGCGGAGATCGCCTCGTCGAGCAGCGTGATGACGTGCGGGAACGCGTCGCGGAAGAACCCCGAGATGCGGATGGTGACGTCGATGCGGGGGCGGCCCAGCTCGTCGAGCCCGATCACCTCGAACCCGGTGACCCGCCGCGACGCCTCGTCCCACACCGGCCGGCAGCCGATCAGCGCGAGGATCTCGGCGAGATCGTCACCCTGCGTACGCATTGCGGACGTGCCCCATACGGTGAGGCCGACCGACCGTGGATAGGCCCCGGTGTCGGCGAGGTGCCGGGCGAGCAACGAGTCGGCCAGCGCCGAGCCGACCGCCCACGCCGACCGGGACGGGATCGCCTTCGGGTCGACCGAGTAGAAGTTACGCCCGGTGGGCAGCACGTTGACCAGGCCGCGGGTCGGTGATCCCGACGGCCCCGCCGGTACGTGACCACCGTCGAGTGCGTGCAGCACACCCGCGATCTCGTCGGTGGTGCGCGCCAGCCGTGGGACGACCTCGGAGCACCCGAAATCCAGCACCGCGACGACGTCGGGAACCTCCTCACCCAGTTCCTCCGCACACACAGATGCACCACCGGTCCAACCGCGGGCCTGCACGCCCTCGACGAGCCGCCGGGCGACGGCCTCGAGCACGTCGACGAGATCGGCCCCGGTCACGGCGGGCCCACCGACGTGGGCGACCAGCCGCGCCAGCCGCGCGCCTTCGCCCCGACCGGGGGTGCGCACGCGGACACCGGGGCCGGGCAGGCCGTCCGAAGCCGCGCCGGGCCCGCCACCCGAACCCACGCCAGGCCCGCCACCCGAACCCTCACCGGGCACCTGGGCATCGGGGCCGGGCACCCGCTCCCCCGGTGCGGCGAGCAGCGCCTGCTCGTCGAGCCCGGCCCACGCCGCGATCGCCGCCCGCAACCCGGG
>JBOHEP010000499.1:0-9035 GCA_050701075.1 Pseudonocardia sp.
CTGCTGGGGTGTTTCGGATCGGTTCCCGACCCGCGGGCGCGCCGCGGGGTCCGGCACTCGCTGGCCGCGGTCCTGGCGATGTGTACCGCGGCGGTGTTGTGCGGCCACACCGCCCTGGCCGACATCAACGCCTGGGTCGGCTCCGCGGACCGCCGGGTCCTGGACGCGCTCGGGTGTCGCCGGGGTGACGCGGGGATCCTCACCCCGCCGCATCCGGACACGATCACCCGGCTGTTCGCGCTGTTGGGCGCCCAGCAGCTCGCCGATCACGCCGGGCGTTGCTGGCACGCCGGGCCCGGATCGGTCCGGTGAGCTTCCCGATCGCAGCGCCCGGCCCGCTGCCCGCCATCGCGGTGGACGGTAAGGCGGTCCGCGGCGCCGCCGGCCCGGACGGGCTGGTGCCCTACCTGCTCGCCGCCGCCACCCACCACCGCGCCGCGGTCATCGCCGAGCACCTGATCGACGGTCGATGAAGACAAACGAGGTCCCGGGTTCGCACCGCTGCTGCGCGGGCTCAACCAGCACACCCCGCTGTCCGGCCAGGTGATCACCGTTGACGCCGGTCACACGGTCCGCGCCCACGCGAGGTTGCTCTGAGAGGAGTTGGGCGCGCACTTGTCATGACCGTCAAGGCCAACACCCCCACCCTGTTCGCCGCGCTCGACGCCCTGGACCGGGCGGCGGTCCCGATCGGGCACCACGCCACCGAGACCGGGCACGGGCGCACCGAGCGGCGCACCATCGCGGTCATGGACGCCCCCGACCACATCCGGGCGATCTTCCCGCACCTCGCCCAGGTGTTCCTGATCGAGCGCTACGTCACCCGCAGGCCGCTCGCGGCGCTACCCCCACCCAGAAGATCGGGCTGGTCCGCGACTACCTGATCGATACCACTCAGCGCCCGGCCAGCGTCCACGGTCGCCGATGAGCATTCACCACCAGCGACGCGCGGTGCACCGCTGCATGGCGGGGTGTTCGGTCGGGCGTCCTCGCGCTCGCCGCCCGCACACCACCCCGACACGTGAAGTGAGCAGGACCTGGAGCACCTCAACGTGAGGAGCGGCCGGTCCTGTCTCCTCAACCCGAGGACGCCCTGCCCCGTGCCTGTGACTCGCAGCGCTGAGTGGCGCGGTTTCTGCAGACTCGCCGCGCCGGCACCAGCTCCACCCGGACTGGCCACTTAGCCCAGGAGCGAGCGGCGCCCTGGAGGCGCTGATGCCGATCACCGACCGAGGCGGGGACCGTGTGTGCGTGAGCGTTAGGATGACAAGCATGAGCGCAGCTCACGAGGTGTCCGCGGACGATCCACATCAGGTCGCCGCCGCGATCGCCCGCGCCGCGGGTGGCGAGGTCGTGCACCTGGTACGTGACGGCCGTCCGATCGCCGATGTGGTGCCCGCCCGCGCTGGGGCCGATCGGGCCGCCGAGCAGGCGCGGGCCCGTGCGGTCTCCGGTCGGATGGCCGCCCGGTTCGGGGCCCCTACCCTGGAGCACTACCGGCACGTCTATACCTCCCTGGGCCAGCTCTGGCCGGGTGAGGAGGAAGTCCGTCGGCGCTACCCAGTCGCCGACGCACGCTGACCGGTGCTGGTCAGCGGGAAGGCTCTCGACGCCCGCGCAGTCGCCTCGTGGACCACCGGCTGGCTCTCCATACCAGCTGGAGCAGACCAGAACCTTCGACGTGCTCGCCGCGTGTGTGGCCCACACCTGCCGGCAACGACACTGGCCGGCGCTCACCGCGGACCCCGCGCGGCTGCGTCGCATCGATCCCGACCTGCCGGTCGACGAGCTGTGAGCCGGGGCCGGAGTGACTCGGAGCGAGATCCGCCGATAGCCGAGATCTCTGGTGTCGATCTCTGGTGTCGCTGAGCAGTTTCCCCCGTTGGCGTCGAAGAACGTCGGGGCGTCGGTCACGATACCTACGGCACCGAGCACTGCCTGGCTGATGGCTCGCCGGACGTCGCCGACGTCGACCCGCCATGTCACCCCCCCGCTGGGCCCCGGCACACCGGCGAGCAGCTCGCTGAGCTGCTCCCACAGCCATCCGGGCGAGCAGCCGTGCCCGTCGGTGATGTTGGGGTTCGCCTGCCCGGAGCACAGGGAGCACCTGATCGCTGCGCGGTTGTTGCTGGAGCGGGACCGGGGTCGGGATGACCCGGCGCCGTGAGCTGAGCCGGCGCCACGAGCCTGACCCGGTGGGGGTGGGGGGCGCTGGCCCCGGGAGCGGGTCAGCACGAGCGGTAATCGGTGATCTCGTAGCCTGGCCCAGTACGCGGCGTAGCTGCATCCGGCCTGGTGACGCTGGCGTCCGGTTCGAGGCCGTCGATGGGGTCGATCCAGGACAGCCCGCATCCGGTCACGGTGGCGGTCTCCCGGTCCCGGCTGGTGGTGGCGGTGTCGCCGGTCAGGCGGGGGACAGGGTGTAGGAGTGGGGGCGGGTGACCCGGGCGTGCCAGGCCAGTACTGCGGTCGGGCAGTACCGACGTGCCGATCACCGAGCACGCCACCGACACCCACGGCGCGTCGCTGCTCAACTTCGCCCTGTTCGACCTGGTCGGACTACAGCTGTCCCCGCGGATCCGAGATCTGGGGAAGATCACCCTTCATCGCACCGGGGCCCGAGCCGAGACCGCCGCCAGCTACCCAACGGCCGGGCCGTTGCTGGCGCGGCGGTGCAACACCGAGCTGATCGCGCAGCACTGGGACGAAATGCTGCGGGTCGCGGCGTCGCTGAAGTACGGGCACGTCACCGCGTCGCTGATCGTGGGGAAGCTGTCGCGGGCGGATCGGCAGAACACCCTCGCCGCGGCGCTCAAGGAGTACGGGGCGCTGCGCCGGACGGTCTACGGGTCCCGGTATCTGAGCAGGGAGGACTATCGCCGCAAGAACTGGATACCGCCTTGGGAGAGGTCGACGGAGGGACTTGCCGGCGCGAGCGCGCCGGATGAGGACGTCATCACCTTCGCCGAGGACGGGTGCATCGTCGAGCGGCACCGCCCGGTACGGCCGGGGGATGCCGTCGGCCGCCGGTGCTCGTCACGAACCTGAGCAACCGGATCCAGCCGCTCATCCGCTACGAGGAGTACCAGGTACACGAGGAGTACCAGGTACACCAGACCTCGGCCGGGATCGACGTCATCGCGGTGGGCGACCACGGACTCGACCGCGCGACGCTCCGCGATCACCTCGCGACCGCCTCGGCGGGTGCCGGACTCGCCGATCCGCACGTCACCGTCCGCATGGCGCCGAACCTCGAACGCGACCCCGCCACCGGCAAGCTCCGTCGCTTCGTGCCTCTGCGCTGACGACGGCGATGCTCGCCCGGGGAGGACCGAGATGGACATGACCACCTGTCCGGAGGCGGCTCGGTGGCCGATGCTCGGACGCCGCGCGCGTCGACAGCCCGATCTCGTCGGCGACGATCTCCAAGACCGACCGGTCCTCGCGCTCGGTTGGTGGTCCAGGTCCGGGTGCGCAACATTAGGGTGCGGCGCGGACCGTGTTCAGCGCGTGGTCGATCCCGGAGCGCTCATGCGGGTTTCGCCGGCTTCCGGTGGGTGTGCGCGATCCCTGCGTGGTGTATCAGGAAGGTGTCGCTCGGCTTGTGAACGGCGACGGCCGCGACGTGATCTGGCCGTGGCGGTCCGGGCGGGCGGGTGTCGCGGGACGTCGGACCCTGTGGTGAGGGACTGGAGCCGCAGTGGCGATCGGGGGTGGTAGGTGCGGTGCGGTCGGTGTCGGTCGGCGTGCTCGGACCGGTCGCGATCTGCCGCGGTGATCAGCTGGAGGCCGTCCGCGGCCAGCAGGGCCAGGTGCTGAGCCTGCTGGCCGCAGCCCATCCGCGGCTGGTCACGACGGACCGGCTGGCCGACGACCTGTGGGGCGAGGGACAGCCCGCGACCGCCAGGTGGGTCTGCGGGTGGTCGTGAACCGGCTCCGGGAGCGGCTGGCCCCCGGTGCGGGGCTCCTCGGCGAAGCCGGCTCCTACCGACTCGTCGTCGATCCAGCGGCCCTGGACGCGACGCTGTTCAAGCAGCTGGTCGGCCAGGCCGGCGATGCGGTGGCGGAGCGGCCGGGCCGGGCGGCGGAGACGCTCACCACCGCGCTCGACCTGTGGCGGGGGGAGCCGTTCCAGCCGTTCGGATCGTCACCGGGGCTGCGCGGCGCCGCCACTCACCTGGCCGAGCAGCGCCGCGACGCCGAGGAACTGCTGCTGGACGCGCTGCTGGCCGACGACCGGCCCGGGGCCGCCGCGACCTGGGCGACGGTGTTCGTCGAGACCGAGCCGTACCGCGAGCGCCGCTGGGAGCAGTTGATGCTCGCCCTGTACCGCACCGGCCGGCAGGCGGAGGCGTTGCAGACCGGCCGCCGGGCCGCGGCCGTGCTGCGCGAGGACCTCGGACTCGAACCCGGGCCGGGGCTGCTCCGCCTGGAGGCCGACGTACTGGCCCAGGCGCCGTCGCTGGATGCGCCCGGCACCGCTCCCCGCCAGCCCGCCGCCGCTCCGCGGAGCCGGCGTCGTCGAGCGGGACGGACGTCCCCGCAGGCCGTCCCGCAACGGGAGGAGCCGCTGAGCGTGGCCGGGCTGTTGGCTGGCTTCGACGCGCTCGTCGAGCCGCTGCCTCGGCCCGGCACCAGCTTCGTCGGCCGCGAGGCGGAGCAGGCTCGGCTGGCCGAGCTGACGGACCGGTCCCGACTGGTCACCGTGCTGGGCCCACCGGGAGCCGGCAAGACCCGGCTGGCCGCCGAGCACGCCACCGCCACCACGGACCGTCGGGTGGTGTGGATCGACCTGGTCCCGCTGGACGGGTCGGGGATGGTGGCGACGCTCGCGGCCCGGCTCGGCGTCCGCATCGACACCGGGACCGACCTGGCGACCGCCGTCGGCGAGCTGTGCGCAGGGCCGACCCTGGTCGTCCTCGACAACGCCGAGCACCTGCTCGGCCCGGTCGCCGAACTGGCGACACGCCTGCTGGCCGCGTGCCCGTCGCTGATCGTCGTGGTCACCAGCCGTACCGCGCTCGGCGTCGCCGAGGAGACCCGGCTGACGCTGGGGCCGCTGGCTGCCGACGCCGCGCTCACCCTCCTCGTCGAACGCTCCGGACGCCATCCGGGCACGGCCGACGAACGCCGGCACCTGGCCCGGCTGGTCGCCGGGCTCGACGGCCTGCCGCTCGCGCTCGAGCTGGCCGCTCCGGCGCTGGCCACGATCCCGCCGGGAGAGCTGCTCGCGCAGCTCGGCTCCGTCCTCGCCGGATCCGGCCGGGCCGATCACCGGCACAGCTCGTTGGCGGCCGCCGTCGACTGGTCGCTCGGCATGCTCACCGAACCCGACCGGGCGCTGTTCGCCCAGCTCGGCGTGCTGTCGGGCTCCTACCGGTCGCGGCAGGTCAGCGACGTGTGCGGGATCCCGCTGCCCGAGGCCAGGGCCGGGTTGAACCGGCTCGCCGCCGCCGGGTTGCTGCGGGCCGAGCACGGCACCGGCGGAGATACCCGCTGGCGCCAGCTCAACGTCGTCCGGGCCCGATCGCGCGCCGAGCTCGAGCGCACGGGCACCCTCGACCGGGCCGTGCGCAACCACGTCCGCCACCATCTGGACCTCGTGCAGCGGGCGGTGGTCGACCTCGTGGGCCCGGCCGAGCCGACTGCGGTGGCAACGTTGGCCAAGGTCGGCGATCAGCTCCTGCCAACCCACCAACACCTGCTCAGGACCGGTGACGCCGCGGCCTCGGCCGCCTTCACCCTCGGCCTGTGGGAGCACACGTTCTTCCGCCAGCACTTCCACCGGTACCGGTGGCTCGAGGACACGCTGGCCGTACCCGGTGTCGACCGGTTCGACCGGTTCGACGAACTCCTCGCGCAGGCGGCGCTGGCGGCCTGGGCCCGCGATCGCCACGTCGAGAGCGTCGCCCTCGCGGCTCGGGCCGAGGCGGCCGCCAGTGCCCGCGGGCATCCCGTGCCGCTGGCGGCGCTCAAGTCCAGGTTCAACGTGGCGGCGCACGAGCGCGACGTGGTCCGGGCCGGGCGGCTGCTGTCGCGGCTGATCTCGGAGTCGACGTCGCGCGCCGACGCCCGCCACCACAGCGACAATCTCGTGGTGGCCGGCCTTGGCTTCGCCCAGCTGGGTCTCGTCGGGCAGGCCCGACGGATGGCAGGCAAGGCGCTGGCGCTTGCCGAGGGCACCGGGAACCCGACGTCGGTCGCCTGGGCGCAGGTCGGTATCGCGGCCACCCAGGTGAGCAGGGATCCCGCGGCCGCGGCCCAGTCCTTCGCGTCGTCGGCCCGGCTGGCCACCTCGGTCCGCAACCGGTGGGTCCACGGCACGGCCATGGCCGGGCTGGATCACCGCGCTGCGTCGGCAGGGCCGCACCGAGGCGGCCCGGCGGCTGCTGATCGACGTCGCCTCGCTGTGGGGACAGGGCAGGGCCGTCGGTCAGCTGTGGCGGGCGTGTCAGGAGGCGGGTCTGCTGCTCGCGGCTGCCGGCGACTGGCCCGCGGCCGCCCGGGTGTGCGCCCAGCTCGACCTGGCCGACCGCCACTATCCGCTGCTGCCCGACGACCGTGACCAGCTCGCCGAGATCAGTGCGCGCGTCACCGGGCTGGCGGAGCCCGGCCCCCGACCCGTCCCGGCGGACACCGCCGAGGCGGCAGCCGGCCTGTCCAGACTGCTGGTCACGGTTCTGCGTGCCGGGAGCAGCCCAGCGGCCACGCCGCCGTCACCGCCCGCGACCACGCCATCCGGGACCGGTCCGACTCCCTGAGCGGCCTGCGGTACGGGCGGGTCCGTCCCTGGTGGCGGAACGGTCGGACCCACAGCCGGCCGAGGGTCCTGATCACCACCCGGCCGATCGGACGCGTCGCGCGGTGGGCCAGCACCGTCCGGAACGCCTGCGCGACCAGCGTGGTCGCGACGTCCGACTCGCCCCGGCCGAGCAGCAGCAGGCCGACCGCGCGCGGCTGGCCGAGAACCTGCATGAGTCCCGCCGGCAACCAGCCCGCCCAGCGCGCGAAGCCGTCGGTGACGCCGGCGAGGAGCGCCTCGCCGAGCCGCACCCCGTCCAGTGCGGGCAACGCCGGTCGAGGCCGCCGGGGACCGGCCGGCCGTCGTCGTAGCACGTTCACAACCGCTGTACGCCCAGATCGCCCGCTACGTACTCGTCGGCGCCGCGTCCACTGCGCTCAGCGCGACGCTGTTCTACCTGCTCCGCACCTGGTGGCCGCCGTTGCCGTCGTCGCTGCTCGCGGTGGCGCTGAGCACCGTGTACAGCACCGAGGCCAACCGCACGTTCACCTTCGCCGACGCCCGGTGGTGGCGGGTGTACGTGCAGGGCCTGGGGACGTTCGCGTTCTACGCCTCCTACGGCGCGGTGGTGCTCAGCGTGCTGCCCGCGCTGGTCACCGCCCCGACGCCGGTGCAGGAGACGATCGCGCTCTCGGCAGCCAGCGTGCTCGGCGGGACGTCGCGCTACCTGCTGCTGCGGTGTTGGGTGTTCGCCCGTTCGGAGCCGCCGATGCGGCCGCGAGCCGGCGCGATGGCGACCTCGGATGCGGGCGTCGGGCCCGGGTTGCGCGGCGGCGGCCGAACCGGGCGCGCCTGGGCGACGCCGAGCCGGGACGAGCCGGTCGTCCTTTTGCATGACGATCGGTGCGGTTGCCCGGCGCGATGATCGCGCCATGACAACCACCACGCCCGCTCGCGACCGGGCGCACGCCGTCGCGATGATCGTCGCCCCGATCGCGCTCCTGGCGAGCACGATCGGCTACCGCGTCCTCGGATCCGAGGACGGCAGTGCCGCCATCGGAATCCTTGCCTCCGCGTTGCTGGTCGCGGCCACTCCCGGCATCACGCGCCAGCTCGACGCCAGGATGCCAGCGGTCGCGGCCGTCCTGACGGTGTTGTTCATGTTCTGCTTCGCGATCGGTGGGGTGAGCTTCAACCTGGAGGGCATCGTGGTTGCCCACGGCGCGCCGTCGCTGGACTCGCTGGCGGTGTTCCCGGTCATCGCCGTGCCCGGCGTACTGGGCCCGCTCACGCTCGCGGCGATCGGGGTGGCGTTGTTCGTCGCCCGGGCGACACCCCGGTTCGCGGCGGCGGCGCTGGCACTGGGCGCGCTGCTGTTCCCGGTGTCGCGGATCGGCGACATCGCCCCGCTGGCGATCGCCGTCGACCTGCTGCTGTGCGCGGGGCTCATCCCGCTTGCCCTGGCGCAGCTGCGCGGGCTCGGTGCCCAGCAGTCGCGCCGCAACGCCGACTCCCAGTAGGACACACGTGTTCTCGATCGTTGACCGGCGCCGGACCGCAACCGGGATCGGGCTGGCCGGGCTGCTGCTGCTCGCGCTGACCGGCTGCAGCCTGTCGGTTGAACCACCGGCCGTCGAGGAGCAGATCCGGACCCAGCTCGGTGCCGACAGCGCCAGCTGCCCGGACGCCCTGCCCGGTGAGGTCGGCAGGACGGTCACCTGCTCGGCGACCGCAGGCCCGGACACCGTCGACGTCCTGGCCACGGTGACGTCGGTGGCGGGCAGCAACGTCAACTTCTTCGTCACCGGCATCCTCAACCGCCCGATCGTCGAGGAGCAGATCCGGACGACGTTCACCGCGGACAGCGCGACGTGCCCGTCGAGCCTGGCCGCCAAGGTCGGGGCGAAGATCACCTGCTCGGCGACCCGTGGCGGCGAGACGTCCGACATCGTGGCGACCGTGACGTCGGTGGAGGGCGGGAACGCCAAGTTCGACCTCACCCCGGTCGGTGGCGCCGCCCCGGCGGGGGACTCGGTGCCCGGGCAGGCGGTCGCCCAGGCCGTCCTCGACCAGCTACCTGCCCGCGCACGCTCACCGACAACGCGCCGACCATCACCAGCGCCACCCCGCCGCGCCGTGTCCGGCGGCCGGAGGTGGTGCCCGCGCCGCCGCTCACCGGGTCCCCCGCTCGACGGCCCGGCGGCGCCTGATCTCCGCCGCGGCGGAGGCATAGAAGTTCAGCACGCACGGCCACGCCGCGCCCGGGTTACCGGTGCCGGGCGTGGTGCACGCC
>JBOHEP010000500.1:0-3435 GCA_050701075.1 Pseudonocardia sp.
GCGTGGCGAACTCGTCGGCGCCGCGCTGGGCACCGGAGAGCACGTCCCGTTCGGCCGTGAGCTCCTGCACCCGGACGCCGAGGCCGTCACGCTCGGTGGACACCGCCCCCAGCAACCGGTCGGACACCCCACTCGAACCGAGCAGCACCCCGACCGCAAGGGCGAGGAACACCGCGGCCATGGACACCACGTGGTACCGCAGCGAGATCACCCGAACCATCCTCGGATCTGGGCTCGTGCCGCCGACCACGTCTGGGTCAGCCAGGCCAGCATCGCGTCGCCGGCGTCGGAGACCAGCAGCGCGGCGAGCATCGCCACCAGCGCCGCACCGATCATCAGCAGGACCGCTCCGAGGGAGATCCGGCTGCGGTACAGCGCGGCGATCACCCGGCCGTCGACCAGCGTCGCGCCGAGCTGCCGCCGGGTGAGGACGGTCGAGGCGTTGCTGCCGGAGCGTCCGCGGTCGAGGAACTCGACCATGCTCGCCGACAGCCCCACGGTGACGACCATCGCCGCGCGGTGGTGGCCGGCGAGCAGCAGCGCGAGGTCTTCGGGATTGGCGGAGCTGGGGAAGGTGACGGCGCCGGCGCCGAGATCCTGCACCCGATGCAGGCCCGGGGCCTGCCCGTCGGCGAAGGCGGGGACCACCACGTCCGCCCCGCAGGTCAGCGCCTCGGTGGACACGTCGGCCGGATCTCCGACGATGAGGTGCGGTCGGTGCCCGGCCGCGATCAGCGCGTCCGCGCCCGCCCCGACCCCGATCATCACCGGTTGGTACTCGCGGATGTATCTGTGCAGCCGCCGCAGCTCCGCGACGTGGTCGAACCCGGTGGCGACGACCAGCACCTGGCGGTCGGCCAGCTCGACGTCGATCTCGGGCACCCCGGCGCCGTCGAGCAGCAGCGCTCGCTCCCGGCGCATGAACTCGATGGTGTTGGCCGCGAACGCCTCGAGCTGGTGGATGAGCCCCGACTTGGCCTCGACCAGGGCGTCGGCCACGGAGTCGGCGGTCTGCCGGGTGCCCTCGGCGAGACACACCTCACCGGCGTACACCGCACCTTCGTGCAACCGCACCCGGCTGCCGTCCTTGATCGCCCGCAGTGCCTCCGCGCCGACCCCGTCGATGAGCACGATCCCGGCGGCGACGAGCACTTCGGGCCCGAGGTTCGGGAACCGACCCGAGATCGACGGCGACGCGTTGACGACGGCGGCGACCTCGGCGGCCATGAGCGTGTCGGCGGTGGTCCGGTCGAGATCGACCTGGTCCAGCACCACGATCTCGCCCCGCTTCACCCGCCGCAGCAGCGCCTCGGTGCGTCGGTCGACCCGGGCGACCCCAGACAGCCCAGGAAGCTCATACCGGGGGCGGTGCAGCAGACCGGACAGCTTCATGCCCGCACTGTGGCATCCGGGCCCCCCGATGCGTGGAAGGCACGCCGGGCGGGACCCCCGGGCCGGTGATCGGCGATCGGGAACCGTGAGCCGTAACAGGCGCGGCCGACGGTTCCCGGGTGTCGATCACGGCGCACCGCGGGGCCGGTCGCCAGGCCCGAACCGCAGCCCGACAACCCCGAACCGCAGCCCATCAACCCCGAACCGCAGCCCGTCAACCCCGAACCGCGGCCGGCCTCTTCCGGGCGCGCCCCCGCCCCACCCCACCCGACCCGTCGCCGTTCGCCACAGAACCTCCGGCCCGATCGGCGTCCCGGTGCGCGCGCGCCGCAGCCAGCAACTCCTCGGCGTGCGCGCGGCCGGTGGTCGTGTCGTCGAGCCCGGCAAGCATCCGGGCCAGCTCGACGATCCGGTCACCCTCGGCCAGGGTCCGCACACTGCTACGGACGACCCCCGACCCGCCCCGCACCGACTTGTCGACGACGAGGTGCCGGTCGGCGTACGCCGCGACCTGCGCGAGGTGCGTCACGACGATCACCTGGTGACGGGCGGCGAGCCGGGCCAGGCGCCGGCCGATCTCCACCGCGGCGCGCCCACCCACCCCGGCGTCGACCTCGTCGAAAACCATCGTGGGCACCGGGTCGGCGCCGGCCAGCGCCACCTCCAGGGCGAGCATCACCCGCGACAGCTCACCGCCCGACGCGCCCTTGTGCAACGGCCGCGGCCCGGCTCCGGCGTGTGCGATCAGCCGCAGCTCCACCTCGTCCACCCCGTCGGCACCTGCCGCCAGCATCGCGCCGCCGAGCCGCAACGCGTCGGCCGCGCCGGGGGTGGCCTCCCGCGGCGAGATCGCGACCAGCAGCCGGGCATCGGGCATGGCGAGCCCGCCGAGCTCGGCGGTGGTGTCGGCGGCCAGTCGGGCGGCCGCCTCGGTGCGGGCCGCAGTGAGTGCGGTGGCGTGCCCGGCGAGCTCGACGGCGAGGCAGTCGCGCCTGGCCGCGAGCGCCGCCACGGCCTCGTCGGAGATGTCGAGCCCATCGAGCCGCAGGCGGGCCTCGTCGGCCCAGGCGAGGACACCGTCGACGTCGGCGGCGTACTTGCGGGTGAGTGCCTTGAGCTCGGCCTGGCGGGAGAGGACCTCGGCGAGCCGCTCCGGGTCGGCGTCGAGCCGGTCGAGATAGCCGGACAGCTCGCCCGCGACGTCGTCGAGCAGCGCCAGGGCCTCGGCCAGGCCGGCGTCGAGCACGGTGAGCTCGGCGTCCCCGGCGGCAGCGAGCCGGTGGCGGGCGTCGCCGATGAGACCGGACGCCCCCAGCTCCTCGTCAGCGCCGGCCAGCGCCGCACGGGCGGTGCTGGCCGCGGCGCGCAGATCATCGGCCGCAGCCAGCCGCCGGCCCTGATCGGACAGCTCACGGTCCTCACCCGGCCGCGGGTCGACCGCGCCGATCTCGGTGAGCCCGTGGCGCAGCAGGTCGGCCTCCTGGGCGAGCCGGCGTGCGCCGTCGCGACGCTCGGCGAGCTCGGCCGCGACCCGCAACCACTCCGCTCGGGCCCCCCGGTAACGCTCGAGCGGCCCGGCGACGGGCGCTCCGGCGAAACGGTCGAGCAGGGCGCGCTGCTCGACCGGGCGCAGCAGCCGCAGCTGGTCGTTCTGCCCGTGCACCGCGAGCGTGGCCTCGGCGAGCCGGGCGAGGACGCCCACCGGTACCGAACGCCCGCCCAGATGCGCCCGCGACCGGCCGTCGGCACCGACGATGCGGACCGCGATGACGGTGCCGTCCTCATCGGCTTCAGCACCCACCTCATCGGCCACCACCAGCACCTGCGCGTCGGCGGTGAACCGGCCCTCGACCACGGCGCGGCGCGCCCCGCCGGCCACCCGGGAGGCCTCGGCCCGCCCCCCGCCGAGCAGCGAGAGCCCGGTGACCACCATCGTCTTGCCCGCGCCGGTCTCCCCGGTGAGCACGGTGAGCCCGGGATCCAGCTCGAGCGTCGCGTCGTCGATCACGCCGAGGCCCTGGATCCGCATCTCGGCCAGCATGG